>CAJOLY010000058.1 GCA_905235485.1 uncultured Clostridia bacterium | reverse complement strand
AAAAAATATACTTAAAAAATTTTTAAAAACTATGCAAAATCATTCAACATTTTTAAAGTTTTATCGTATAATAAGTATGTATCTAACAAATGCTAAACTTGGAGGTGCAAATGAAATCTAATATTGATAGACTTATAGAACTTAGAAATTTGGCTATAAAAGAAAGAAGTCCTTTGCAATTTGGTTTAACATCTCTGCTTTTGAGACTTGAATATGGAACGGATTTGGAAGAAAACCTTTCAGATATCCAAGAGGAGAAAGTTTTGTAGAGAATGGAAACAAAAATTATAAAGGGCGTTGTGCTTTCAAGTTATGATTACAAAGAAAAGGACAAGCTTGTTGAAATATTTTCAGCTGAGCTTGGAAAATTGACAGGGTTACTTAAAGGTTGTAAGGCACCAAATGCAAAACTGAAGTTTGCCTTTCAACCTTTTTGTTTTGCAGAGTTTTCGGTGATAAAAAATGGAAAGTTTTATCAAATCATTGACGCAAAACTTATTGACAGTTTTTTTGACCTGACTAGTGATTTAAATTTTTATTACTTAGCGAGTTTAGTGTTGGAACTTTCGTCAATTGCTGTTGATTTTGAAGAGCAAAATCCAAAATTATTTGTTCTGCTTCTCAACACCTTAAAACGCATTTGTTATGATAAATTGCCACCATATTTGGTGACTGCAAAATTTTGTGAAGATATTTTGAATGGACTTGGCTATCAAGCAAATTTTTATAATTGTCCAGTTTGCAATTCGCCATATCTAAGCAAAATATTTTTGAATTTGGATAGTGGCGAATTTGTTTGCAATGCTTGCAAATCAGAAAATTCCATACAAATTTCAAATCAGGCGTTTTCACTTCTCAAAATTTTGTCAAACACTGAGTATGATAGGCTAAATTCAATCAAGATTTCAAGCAGTGTGGCAAAGGAAGCAATTATTTGCATATGTAAAAACATTGAGCACAGACTGCTTAAAATCATACATAGTTACAAATTTATTTAAAGGAGAAAAAAAATGGGAAAGAAGTATGTTTATTTGTTCAGCGAAGGCAATGCACAAATGCGTGAACTACTTGGAGGAAAGGGTGCTAATCTTGCAGAAATGACAAATATTGGTTTGCCAGTTCCACAAGGCTTCACAATTTCAACTGAAGCTTGCACAAAGTATTATGAGGATGGCAGACAGATAAATGCTGAAATTCAAGAAGAAATTATGCAATATATTTCAAAGCTTGAAGAAATCACAGGTAAAAAATTTGGAGACAAAGAAAATCCGCTTTTGGTGTCAGTTCGTTCAGGTGCTAGAGCAAGTATGCCAGGTATGATGGATACAATTTTAAATCTTGGACTCAACGAAGAAGTTGTTGAAGTTTTGGCAAACAAGTCAGGGAATCCAAGATGGGCATATGATTGCTACAGAAGATTCATTCAAATGTTTAGTGATGTTGTTATGGAAGTTTCAAAAAAGGAATTTGAGACTTTAATTGACAAGAAAAAAGAAGAAAAAGGCGTTGAGTTTGATGTTGAACTTACAGCAGATGACTTAAAGGACCTTGCAAATCAATTCAAAGCAAAATACAAAGATGCACTTGGGAAAGACTTTCCACGAGATCCAAAAGAGCAACTTTTTGAGGCGATAAAAGCAGTTTTCCGTTCTTGGGACAACCCTAGAGCAAACATTTATCGTATGGACCACGACATCCCATATAGCTGGGGAACAGCAGTAAATGTTCAAATGATGGCTTTTGGAAACATGGGTGACGATTGTGGAACAGGTGTTGCTTTCACAAGAAATCCAGCAACAGGTGAAAAAGGCCTTATGGGTGAATTTTTGATGAATGCACAAGGAGAAGACGTTGTTGCAGGTGTACGTACACCAATGCCAATTTCAAAAATGGCAGAAGTTTTGCCAGAAGTTTACAATCAATTTTTGGAAGTTTGCAAAACTCTTGAAAATCATTATCATGATATGCAAGACATGGAATTTACTATCGAAAAAGGCAAACTCTTTATGCTTCAAACAAGAAATGGAAAGAGAACAGCAGCAGCTGCAATCAGAATTGCTTGTGATCTTATTGATGAA
>CAJOLY010000057.1 GCA_905235485.1 uncultured Clostridia bacterium | reverse complement strand
ATTTTTTGCTTGCAATGTCGGCATAACTTTTTTCTGTCAACACTGGTCTAATAATTACATCATATTCTTTCATTTTGTGTATGCCTCCTCAATTGCTTTAACGGCATCTTTTGTCATAAGAACATTTTTGCTTGCAACAACTTGATATGTGTTTGCAAGTTTTGCATCAACAACCAAAAGGTTTTGGATGTTTGCGCTTGCTCTAAGCAAATCAGCATTTTCACCACTTACAACAAGGAGTGTTGGCTTTGTGAATTTGAAAGCGTTCAAAATTGCTTGTGCGAATTTTGTTTTTGGAGCTTCAAGTTCTACTTTGTCAAGCACAGTAAGTTCTTCTTGTGCAAGTTTTTGACTGAGAGCACTTTTGAAAGCAACTCTTTTTGCTTTTGCGTTAACTTTGAGACTAAAATCTCTTGGCTTTGGTGCAAATGCCACACCACCACCTGTAAATTGTGGAGCTTTTGTGTCACCATGACGAGCTCTACCTGTATGTTTTTGTGCCCAAGGCTTTTTGTGATGTCCTCTAACTTCACTTCTAGTTAATGTGCTTTTGTTGCCTTGGCGTTGATTTGCGAGATATGCCACAACAACGTCGTGAATGAGTGCTTCTTTGTATTCCACACCAAACACAGCGTCGTCAAGAGTCATATTTCCACATTGTTCTGCTTTTATATTGTAAACTTTTACTTTTGGCATAATTTATAACTCCTTTTTCTTACGCTTTAACTGCATTCTTTATTCTAAGAATTGCACCCTTTGGACCAGGAACTGCACCCTTTATGAGTAGCACATTTCTGTTTGCATCGACTCTAACTACTTCAAGATTTTGAATTGTAACCTTTTCATTACCATAGTGACCAGGCCCTTTCATACCCTTCAAAACTCTTGAAACTGAAGATGTTGCACCATTTGAACCAGGTGCTCTATGAACAAGAGAAACACCGTGTGTCATTCTGTGTCTTCTAGCGTTCCATCTTTGAATAACGCCTGTGAAACCTCGACCACGAGTTTTTCCACTAACATCTACTTTTTCACCTTCTGCGAATATATCGCATTTTACTTCACTGCCAACTGGATAATTTTCATAACTATCAAACTTAAGTTCAGCAACATATTTTTTTGCTTCAACTTTGGCTTTTTTAAATTCTCCAAGTTCTGGTTTTGTTTTCAAACTTTCTCTTGTGTTTTGGAATGCTACTTTGATTGCTTCATAGCCATCTTTTTCAAGTGTTTTTTGTTGCAAAACACTGCAAGGACCTGCTTCAATGACTGTTACAGGAACGATAAGGCCATTTGGAGCGAAAATTTGAGTCATCCCAAGTTTCTTTCCTAAAATTTCTTTCATTTCCTTTAGACTCTCCTATCTTATAGTTTAATGTTAATATCAACACCAGCTGGAAGGTCCAATCTCATAAGACCATCAACGGCTTTTGCACTTGGTGAGATAATATCAATCACTCTTTTGTGAGTTTTGATTTCAAATTGTTCACGGCTATCTTTGTATTTGTGTGGTGAACGGATAACTGTAACCACTTCTTTTTTTGTTGGAAGTGGAATAGGACCGCTTATTTTGCAACCAAGTTTTGTTGCTGCTGCCACAATTCTGCCTGCTGCTTCATCAATCAAACTATGATCGAAAGCCTTCAATTTGATTCTGATTTTTTGTGTTGCCATCTGTATCCTCCATTATTTTATAAGCAAGTTTAGATTTCTTTACACCACCCCGTGTGTTTCAAACTGTGGACCTTAAAAAAAGTTGGGATAGTGTGGTCTTGCTTATTCGCTCAAATTATTTTGAACTTGTCGGCAAAAGTTCTCTTTTGGCTAATGTGAATCAAAAGTAACCTTTTGCGTCAACCCTAATATCCACAATTCTTTGATATTATACACTATTGAAGTCACTGTGTCAACCCTTTTTACATAAATTTTTTACAAATTTTGGAAAGAAAAATGTAGGAGTTTAAAATACATTTTTTTTGTAATTTTACCAATTTAAAAAAACAAAAAAGTAACAGGGAATCTTCCTATTACTTTAAACAAAACAATTATTAAGTTAATGCCTATGTATTCTCTTTCTTCGCTTATCTTCTTTT
>CAJOLY010000056.1 GCA_905235485.1 uncultured Clostridia bacterium | reverse complement strand
CTGTTTCTTGATCAAACTTAAAATATAAGCTACCTCTTATCCCATGTGATTTGTCAGAATGTGGGAATATACTTATTATCAATGTATCATTATTTTGAACTTTGATATCTACTGAAATTTTTTCATACACAGAAAAAGATTTTTTTACATACTCAAAATATTTCTCAAATGTTCTCATGCTAATTTACTTTCATTAAAATAAAAATTATTGTTCCTTTAAGTTAAGTAGATTTTTGAAATCATTAAAGCAATTTTCGCATATCCAAAATTTTTTATCGACTGAACAATATCCAGAGTGTAAATCAGAAGGTTCTTTGCTAAATTTTTTCCAACAAAATTCGCAATGAGCATGTTCGTTATTGTCAAAAAAAGATTTACGAAAAGTGAGTTCTTTTAAATACTTATCTTGATTGGTAAATCGCCAATCAATTATTTGTTTCATATTATCCATAAATTTACTTTGCTCCATAACTTCCATCAGGGAATAATCTATAACTATTACCATTAGGTGCTTTATAATCCCAATGTGGTCCATATGGATCTGGATGATCTAAGTCTGGATGTAATGACTCTCCAGTCTTCGGATTATACCAACTTCCTTCGTTGGAACCTGGTTCGCCATTTCCTCTCCATTCCCAATCTTCGCCAGGTGCAATAGATCCATCATTACCAGGATAATCTGGTATTTTAACTTTACTGTTGTTTTCTTCTGAATCATTATTTTTTGTACTTGTTTTAGTTTCTTCTGCAATAGTTTCTCCTATAGCTACTGCAACACCAATACCTGCTGTTACTGCTGCAGCAGTAGCACCTGCTGCAATTGCTGTGCCAGCAATTGCTCCTGTAGTTACTCCTGTGCTAACAACTCCAACTCCTGCTGCAACCACTGCTGGCGCTGCAGCTCCTGCTGTAGCAACTACTACTGCTGCTGTTGCTGCTACCACAACTGCAGCAACTACTGCAACTGCAACTACTTTAACTACTTTTTTAATAAGGTTTGAAAACCAACCACAATTTGCAATTAATCCAGCATCTTTCATTTCGCTAAGCAAAATTCCTTCACCATCAACATTCATAACAGCATCAATTTCACCATATTCGTTTATAAATGCTGCCCCATACAATGTATCAACTTGAATTTCACCAAATTCATCTTTGAGTTCTGCACTTAAAGTTACAATATTAGTTTCATTATCATAACTAAAATTGTATTTAACACTTACTTCTGTGTCTTCTTCAACATCTGTTTCGCTTACCAAATCAAATCCACCCAAATCTGCAAGATTGATTGATTTGTAGCCAACAAATGTTGTAAGTGAGCCTTCTGTTTCAAGCTCAGCATTTTCAAACTCATCAAGAATGCTTTGATAATCAATTGCTTGTCTTTTTACTTCAACAGTTGTTGTCCTGACATTTTGACTTGTTCCGCTTACTTTGATTAAACAAGGTGTCACAAGCAATATAAGTGCGAGTGAAATTGTTGTAATCAAACTAAACAACTTTTTCTTAGCCATACCTAGCCCTCCATTTTTTTATATATACTCCAATACTACATTCACTGGAATGCAGTATGAAATACCATAAATAACATTGCCGTTGTTATCTTTAAGTCTAAAAGTTGTAATTCCAATTAAATTCCCATTTTTATCAAGTAATGCGCCACCACTGTTGCCATCCGCAATAGTTAAATCACATTGAATAACTTTTCTTGCTAATCCGTCATATACAACTTGAATATCTGCATTTGAAACGATACCTTTTGTTATAGATAAACCACCATTATTTAAGTTGCCAATTGCATATACTTGATTGCCATTTTTAATATGTGAAGAATTACCAACAGGAATTGCATTGAAATTGCAATCTAAATTGTCAAGTTTTAGCACTGCCAAGTCTAAATCATTATCATATTTAATCAAAGAGACAGAACGATAGTTTTCTTCAAATGAAAATCTAATACTTATGTTTTCAAAAGCATAATACGTGCCCATTTTTTTGTATATAACTACGTGAGCATTAGTGACAAGTGTTCCGTCAGAACTTATAAATTCCGCAGTTCCAAAACTGTCTCCAACATCTTCTGTTGAAGCTTTTATTTCAACAATGCTATATATGGAATTATTAAATATCTGTTCATCAGTTTTACCACTTGTTTTGATGGCAAAAAATATATTGAATGCAATACTAGTAATTAAGACCAAACTTAATACAATACAAGGAATATATTTTTTCATAAATATCTTAAATCCTTTCATCTAATCAAATTATAAAATATAACATTTTTATAGTCAATACTCATTTTAAAAATAATTGTTAAAAGTTAAAAAAATTCACATAAAAAATAGCAAAAAAAATGACGCACCGGATTACTTTGTTAGATGATTTGTTAGAAAAA
>CAJOLY010000055.1:3866-4175 GCA_905235485.1 uncultured Clostridia bacterium | reverse complement strand
GAAGACCAAAATAGATATGTTGGGCTTGTAAAAGACAGAGAAATGAATGGTTATTACTTACCAAATAACTGCATTATAGTTTTCACAGTAAAAGATAGAGCCGGGCTTAAAAAGATATCTCAGGAATTATATCATTTTGCCGTTGTGGCGTTTTAGGGGTGGCCTATGGAATATGATAGAAAACTCTTACAAGATGTTAAAAGGCTTATGATAGCAAGATATCCTCGCTTTGGAGCGCAGATTGCTGCTGCCAACCTTGAATACAAAACAGATTTAAAGTATCACACAGCAGCAACTGACGGAAAAAAT
>CAJOLY010000055.1:0-3837 GCA_905235485.1 uncultured Clostridia bacterium | reverse complement strand
CTTTGACCCAGATTATCTTGCAAGTTTAAGTGATGATGATAAACTATTCATCATTGCTCACGAGCTTATGCACGTAAAATTTGAGCACATGTATAGAATCATGGGTAAAGATGGCCTTAGACGCGATCCAGAACTTTGGAATCAGGCTACAGACGCTATTATCAATGCCAATTTGGAACGTGACGGATTTAAAATTAAGGAAGGCTATGTTAATATGCCAGAAGCCTTGAATTATAGTGCTGAAGAATTTTACGAGAAATTGTTGCGTGAAAAACAAGCTGAGCAACAGCAATCTGGGAATAATGGTCAGCAAGGACAAAATGGTCAGCAACAACAAGGTCAGCAAAGTCAAGGACAAAGCCAAAATGGTCAGCAACAACAAGGTCAGCAAAGTCAAGGACAAAGCCAAAATGGCCAGCAAAACCAAGAACAGAATGGACAAGACTCTTCTGAGCAAAATCAAGGAGAACAACAAGGTCAAAGTTCAAAACAAAGTGGCAATTCTGGTGAGCAAAGCCAAGGTGGGAAACAACAAGAACAAAGTGCTGGCAGTGGCAGCGGCGAACAATTTGCTGACGACCACAGTCTTTGGGAAAAAGCATTTGAAGAAAGCCAAGAACAAGGAAATGGGCAGAAAAAGAAATCTGCTCAAAATGGTGGGCAAAATCAAAGTCAATCTTCTAAAAATAGCCAGTTAGACCCAAATGCACAAATTCCAGAATTTGATGAGTCTCAGTTTGATGAAAGAGCTGAATTTCAAGAAAACCGCCAAGAAAGACGTGAGCGCGCTAAAAGAAATATGGAAAGAATGCGCGACCAAGAATTGAAAAAATCCGAAAGTGGCAACATTGAATTTGGAGATGTTGGCGAAGCAAAACCTATTCTTGATTGGAAATTACTACTAAGGAGAGAAGTCGAGAAAACTGAAACAATTTGGTCTCAGCGAAAGAGCATTGCAGAAAATAACTATGCTTACAGACTTGAAGAAAATGATGTTGAAGACCAAGCTGAAACCGAAGTTATGATAGACGTTTCCGGCTCAGTATCAAATGAAATGGTAAGATCTTTCTTAAGACAATTAAGACCGATATTAAAGGAATCTAAATTGAAGGTTGGATTTTTTGCCGATTACGCCACAAAAGATTTTCAAGAAATAAAGAAAGAAAAGGATATTGATTATTTAAAAATATATAGGCCAGGATATGGAACAAATATGGATGCTGCTGTTAGAGCCTTTACTAAAAAGCGTGAAACAAACAAAATTATATTTACAGATGGCTATCCTGGTAAAGAGCCTAAAAATGACTTGAAAGATATAAATGTTATTTGGTTAGTGTATGAAAATACTTCCACCCTTGCTGTGGTAAAGTTATTGATGTTTATCCAAAAGACTTACAAAACTTGATAAATGCCGAGCGAGCAGCTGCAGAACCGGAATTATCAATGTAAATATTACAATTTAAGCACGATATAAAAACTCGTGCTTTTTTGTTCAAAAAATTTCGTGTACTTTGAAAATGATTATCTTTGTGATATAATTGATATATGTATGAATACATTGAAAAAGAGTATTTCTTAAGTTTGTCAAAAGAACAACGAGAAAAGATACGCAGAGAAAACATTAAAGATAAGATTGAAGAAAAGAAAAAACTCGATAAATCATATCTAAAAGGTCAACGTGGAAAAAGGTTGTATTTTGATGCTCATCAGTTGTTTGAAGAATCCAGCGAACAACTTGGACTTGAAGAACGAAAACTGAAGTGCATATACACCAAAACTTTACGATTAGAAAAATTGTTTGCATATTTGAAATATATGAATGGCAGACGAGTTTTGCTGAGAGATATTGCTTGGCATTTTGCCGTTACGAAAAGAACAATACAAAATGATTTGAAGTGGCTAGAAAGCAATGGCTGTATCACTACAAAAAGAAATAAAACAAGTAAAGGAATACCACACAAAAACTCATATATTGTTCATACAGAAAAAGCAAAAGATTTGCCTTGTATATATACATACTTAAATGTTGTTATTCTTTCAAAGCAAGACAATAAGATGTATGTTTTAACCAAAACAAACTACAAAACAAAAGAGCAAACAGACAAATATGTTAAAATTTTGAATTGCAAATTTTGTTAATAGTAATTTATATACCAAAATCAGCGTTTTTGTATAGTTATGGGGGATTAAAACAAAAAAAATGAAAAACAATCCCCCATAACTTGCAATTTTATTTATATAATGCTATAATACAATCAACAAGGAGATTTATATGAAATTGGATATAAAAAAAGATTTATATAAAAGAGAAAAGTATTTGAATAAAATAAGGGGGTTTTATCATGAATGTGAAATAATAAAGGTTCTAACTGGAGTTAGAAGATGTGGTAAATCTTCCATAATGAACCTTATTATGCAAGAATTGTTAGATAATGGTATAAGTGAAGATAATATACTATATTTTAACTTAGATAAAAAACCATATAATAAAGTTAGTAAGCCAGAAGATTTAGATGAAATAATTTCTAAAAATTCAAATATTGATGGAACAAAATACTTATTTATTGATGAGATTCAAAATGTAGATGACTTTGAAATTGTTATCAATTCTTGGCGAGAAGAAGGAAATTTTTCAATATTCATTACTGGTTCCAATTCATATTTACTTTCTGGAGAACTTGCAACAAAACTTACTGGTCGATATGTAGAATTTAACATATTACCTTTATCTTTTGATGAATATTTAAAAATGAAGGAATATTTAGGAAAACTTATATCATCAGACAATCTTGTAGAACTAAGAAATTATATTTATGAAGGTGGTTTTCCATATACTTTAAAGTTAGATTCTATGAATGATAAACGCAGATATGTTCAGAGTATTATTGATGAAATATTTAAAAAAGACATCAAAAAGAGAGTTAAAGTTAAAAATAAATATTCGTTTGATTTAATAATGAAATATATAATAAATAACTTTGGTTCAACAATCAGCATTAAAAATATTGCTGAAGATTTTGCAAAAAATGGAACAAAGATTAAGGAAGAAACAATTTCAAAATATATCAATGCATTAGTAAGTGCAAAGATTATAATGCCATGTGATAGATTTGATGTAAAATCAAGACAAGTATTAAAAGGCGAAAAGAAATACTATTTATCAGATTTTTCATTTTATTACTCATTAAACACAGATAATAGAATTAACTACGGACCAGCTCTTGAAAATATTGTCTACAATTATGCTTTAAGTAAGGATTATTCAGTAAGTGTTGGTAAAGTAGGAAAATTAGAATGTGATTTTATTATGAGAGATAACAATATGAATTATTCATATGTTCAAATTGCCTATACTATACTTGAAAGTAAGGAAACTGAAGATAGAGAATATCGTAGTTTGGAGAGTATTACATGGGATAATTATCCAAAATATCTTTTAACAATGGATACTTTACTTCAACAAAGAAATGGAATTATACATCAAAACCTTATTGAATTTATAAAAAATGATATGAACTTTTAATTTACAAAAAGCATTATAAAATGGAAATGTAGATAGCTGACTGCTATTGACTGCTATTTACTGCTAATATCACAATTTTAGATAGTTTTAGAAAGAAAAAGACCGATAGGAAAAAATTGATTTCTTATCGGTCATTTTTTTGTCATTTTTTTGCCAAAAAACATTAGCTGTCAAAAATTGGTAAAATAGCAGTCAAAACTAATTATGTTTTTATAATGAAAAAAGCCCGATTTTTCGGACTTTTTTTGGTAGGAACAAGTGGACTTGAACCACCGACCCCCGCCTTACACTTCACTTCGTTTCGTTCTCGCTTA
>CAJOLY010000054.1 GCA_905235485.1 uncultured Clostridia bacterium | reverse complement strand
TCCATACAAATTCCTTTATGATGGCGCAAAGGTAAACATTTTCTGACAACCACACAAGGATTTTATCAAAAATCAGTCGTTTAAACTAACATAGCCTTTTTTATTGCTTCTTCTTCGAGATGATAGAGAACTTTTGCAGGAATAATTCCCCTAATGCCTCCTCCGTCAATACTTAATATTTTAAATTTCCGCTTTTCAATCATGAATTATTATTTCCTGTCCTTTTCAGGGTTTTAAATTGTTTGTTAAATATAGTACAAAGAACGTGCCAACCAAAATAAAATCCTAATTATTTTCGATTCTATATGCATATTTGGCGTAATTATGTCTAAAACAGGGATTAAAACTGTCTTGTTTGCATACTTTGTTGCTTATAATACACTCTTGTCATGTCTGACTGTCATATTAAAAAGTTGTTTATGTCAAAACACAAGATTCTATATGACATTTTGGCGTATTTTGAGCCAAAATTGATTATAAAATAGTTAAATAAGCTTCTTTTATTTTTTATTCGAAATAAAATTTGTAACTTTGTGCCCAGAAATTTATGGCATATGATACAGGAATTAAAAATTAGAAATTTTTTATCTTTTCGAGATGAAGTTATATTGAGCTTCGAGGCGACAAAAGATAATACTTTTGAGGACTGCCAAGTTGTAGAGGTAGCCAAAGGGGTTAGATTGCTTCGTTTTGCATTAATTTATGGCGCAAATGCAAGCGGAAAATCGAATCTATTGTCGGCACTAGACTTTTTACATGATTTCTGGTTTGAAAGAAAAGAAGATTTGGATCAGTCAACCGATGCTGTCCCTTTCCTTTTAGATACAGAAACACCAACGGAACCGTCTTCTTTTGAGTTAAAGTTTTTTGTTGACGGCATAAAATACTGGTATACACTTTTGCTAGACGAAAAAAGAGTCATATCTGAGAAGCTCTTCTATTATAAAACTGCTCAACCTACTATGTTGTTCAGCAGAGACTTGCAAAATGGACAGTCCATAATTAAGTTTAATGCTTCGGTTATAAAAGTGAGTCAGGCCGTTGTCGAAGAACTCACATTAAGATGTTTGTCCAACATGTCTTTTTTTGCTGCACGAAATCAAGTTAATTGTACGTTACCACTCATTGATTCAGCAATTAATTGGATGAAGTCTGGCATATTGCCTATGATAGAGCCTAAAACTCAAATGTTTGAATATGCTGGAGGAAAAATGTTGAATGATATTGAGTTAAAAAAATATCTATTGAATTTTATCCATAGAGCAGATTTTAACATTACTGATATAACCACAGAAAAAGAATCTGTTCCAATGCCTGGGTTTATGCGCAATGCAATACTGGAGGATAAGCAAATACCCAAATCAACAAAGGAAAAACTTCTTGCTGATGCTGTGCTTGACAGATTGAAAACAGAATTTGAACATACGGTAAAAAATTTGCGTGGAATAGAGAAATACACTCTGCCCAACTCTTTACAAAGCGAGGGTACACGACGTACATTTGGAATAGAAGCCGCTATTTACGAATGTATCAAAGGTAATAATTTCCTATCCATAGATGAAATAGAGTCCTCTTTGCATCCAGATTTGGTGGAATTTATAATCGAACAATTCCTTAAAGTCAAAAGTCACAGTCAGTTGTTAGTAACATCTCACTATGATCCTCTTTTAAATACGGTCGATGATCTTTTGAGAAAAGATTCCGTTTGGTTCACAGAAAAGGAAGAAGATGGTAACTCACATTTGTATTCACTGGTAGAGTTTAAAGGACTTAATAAAATTAGTTCTTTCCAGAGGTCATATAGAAATGGTGTGTTTGGTGCATTACCTAACATTCATAATTAAAGATTATGGCACGAAAAGAGGCAATAAAACAGCAAAGGCAAGAACGTGCAGTTATAATAGGTGCAGGATTGACTGAAAGGTGGTATTTCTCGCATCTACAATCACGTTTTAATCTCAAAATTAAAATTCGTCCAAGATTCTTTGGTAACGAGAATATTACAACGTTAGAAAAGCGCATCAATCAAGTCCTTTCTGATGAAGGAATTGCTGTTGTTATCTTTGATGCAGATGTTTCCACATGGAATGATGCCGAAAAAACAAGATTAATAGCACTTAAGAAAAAATATGAGAAAAGTAAACGTGTTATTTTATGTGATAGCCTACCGTCAATAGAATATTGGTTTCTATTACATTATTTAAATACTAATAGATTTTTCGGTACTTCAAAAGCTGTTATTGATGAATTAGTAAAATATGTTGAACGTTTTGAAAAAACTGATGATTTTTTAAGAAATCCCAAATGGGTTGAAGAATTATGCAATAATGGGAAACTAGAAGACGCTTATGAACGAGCGACCTCTTATGGTGAGCAAGGCCCTTCTTATAGTAATGTATGGAAAGCTATTAAATACGTTGGCATAAAGGAATAAGGTCTTGAAGGTTGCATAATAGCCATAGAAGTCAGGTCTATCCTGAATTATTCACAGGGCGCAAAAAAAGAAGCTGTTTTTCTTGCATATTTGCAGGAAAAGTATTACCTTTGAAGTATCTAAAAATCAATATAATA
>CAJOLY010000053.1 GCA_905235485.1 uncultured Clostridia bacterium | reverse complement strand
TTCTTATTTTTTGTTCTTTTTTGTTATTTTTGATTAAGCTGAATTGTAAATATTTATATAATATTTGTGCTTTTTCTTTGCATATTCAAGTGCTTTTTTAGCGCCTGAATATTCCGCAGTTTCGTCAACACAAAAAACACAAAAATCGCTATGGTCAATAATTTCACAATTGCGAAAGTATATTCTTTGATAAAATCCTGTATATCTCATATCAAAGTATTCAAAAACTTCGTAGTCTTCGTCTTTGAGCCATATTGGTCGTTTGCTTGGTTTTTCAATATACTTATAAAACTCACAAACATAAACTCTTTTGATGTTTGGATACTTCTTTTTAAGTTCTGTAATTATCTCGTGGCAAAAGTCATCAAAATCACCAAAACCACCAAACAAAAAGACATGTATGTTTTTGTTTACAATCATATCCTCAAAAAGATTGTATAAAAGTTCCCTATCTTTCTTATCAAAAGTCATATCTCTATGCCCAAAAACACAACAAGTGTTGAATATTGGAATGAAATTTGTGAGATTAAAATTATATATATTATATTCCATAAAACCTCATAGCCCAAATTATACTACATATTATATCATAAATCGTTAAAAAAACAAGCGTTTCGCCCAAATTATACTATCTATTCAAAATTTTATCAATGTTAAAATACTACATAGTAAAAATACTACAATAGGAGATTGTATTTATGACATTGAACCAAGCATTTGCAACAAGAGTTAGAGAGATTTTGAAAGAAAAGAAAATTACTCAATATAGGATTGAGCAGGACACAGGTTTATATCACAGTACTTTAACATATATTCTAAACAATTCGGGTAAAACCAAATCTTGCAATTTCAAAAGTATGGCGCTTGTGATTAGAAGTTTAGGAATGACAATGACCGAATTTTTTAATCACCCAGTTTTTAACTTTGATGAACTTGATATTGATTAGTTAACACAATAAAAAGAACCTACACCATAAAAAGTGTAAGTTCTTTTTGTTTGATATTCAAATCATAAATTATTTGCCATTTTTATTTGACAACAATTTTTCAGTTTCTTTTATGCTTGTTAAGAAATCTTTTTCAACTTGTGTTAGTTCTTCAAATCCTTTTTCTTTATATTTTTCATATTCTTTGAGTGCTTTAGCTTGGGCTTCTATTTGACTAACTTTGCCAGTATCATTCAAAAGTGTTCTGTGATTTATTGAAATAAAGTCATCTAGTTCTTTCATCCAATCTTTCATATACATTGGTTTTTCTTCAATTGCTTGTATTTCTGCAATATCAAAATATGCTGACACCAATCTATTCAAAACTGCAATTTCTTTTTCGTTCAAATAGTTTTTGGCAACTACAACTTCACTTTTTGTTGGTCTTGTTCCCTTAAAGTTTGTTAGTCCCATAAATGGTAATTCTGCATTTGCTCTTGCTACAATAACTTCAGCGGCAGTGTTGCCGTGAGTTGCATAATGAAATTTGTTTTGCATTGCTTTGAAAAACTTTTTTGCTGTTTCGGATTTTCCATCATAATCAATACTTGTTGCAAACAAATCCAAAACTTGCCTATACAAAACTTTTTCTGATGAACGAATATCTCTAATTCTTTCAAGAAGTTCTTTGAAGTAGTTGCCACCTCCAGCTTGTTTTAACAAGTCATCATTCATAGCAAAACCTTTAAGCAAATATTCTTTTAGCACCTTGTTTGCCCAAATTCTAAATTGAGTTCCACGAAGTGATTTAACTCTATATCCAACAGAAATAATTACATCAAGGTTGTAGAACTTTTTGCTTCGATTAACATTTCTTCCACCTTCATTTTGAACTTGTAAGAAATCCTTACAAGTTGAATTTTCTTCCAATTCACCTTCAGTATAAACATTTGAAATGTGCATTGTTATGTTTTGCGGTGTTGTTTGAAAAAGTTCTGCCATTTGAGCTTGTGTAAGCCAAACTGTCTCATTGTCATACTTAACATCAATTTTTGTTTGTCCGTCTTCTGTTGTATACATAATAAATGAATTATCTTTTGCTACAATCTCGTTTTTTGTCATTTGAAAACTCCTTGCTTATTGTGATTATATCATATAAACTCATAAAACAATAGCAATTAACAAACTTTATTTCAATAAAAATGCAGGGCAGTTCTATATCGTTTTAGGTAGTTTTAGGTCGCACAATTTTGTCTAAAAATGGACATTTGCAACAAATTGCAACAATAAAATCAAATCGCTACTGTTGCAGTTGCTTTTTTGATGTTCGTTTTGGTCAGATTTTTGTGGCACTTCAAAAACCGAGAGCACTACTCACATTACTAGAGAACCCCATTCTGATAAGGCGGGGGTCGATGGTTCAAGTCCATTCATCCCTACCACAAAAGTGATAGTTATTGCTATCATTTTTTTATTTGCTGACGCCTTGTTTGCGAAAGCAAACGCAAACGCTAGTTTGTATCAGAGCGGGCACCGCTGTGCCCGAGCATAAGCGAGAACGAAACGAAGTGAAGTGTAAGGCGGGGGTCGGTGGTTCAAGTCCACTTGTTCCTACCAAAAAAAGTCCGAAAAATCGGGCTTTTTTCAT
>CAJOLY010000052.1 GCA_905235485.1 uncultured Clostridia bacterium | reverse complement strand
AATATTTAATACTCTTCAAATATAATTCTTTTTGGTTCACTTATATCTTCTTCTGGAGAAAGTACAAGAGGCTCATTATTTGTGGCAATGTATTCATTATTATTTTCATATGAAAATGGTTGATTGCTATAGTTAGAGTAATTTTGATTACTGAAATTGTTTACATATTGTCCATTTCCCGGAAGATAATCAGGTGAGTAAGTATCGATATTTTTTACTATATTTCTATATGTGTCAATATTTCTTGTTGGGTAAGGACGATTTATTCCATAGCCATATTGATTGTAGCCATTTGGATATGGATACCCATATACGCCATATGGAGAATTATAGTTTTGATTTGGTAAAGTATTTCCATTTGGTATATTTGGGTTGTTCGCTATATTTTGGTTAAAGTCCTGATTTAAATTTTTATTATCATTTTTGGAATTAACAAATACTGGTGTTTTTTGAATATTATCCCTAAACGGAATTGTTTCATCATCTAAATTGCTATTTTCATTTTGTTCAAATTCGTTTTTTTTTCAAAATTATTTATAGTTTTATAGTTTCTGTTTGTATTTTTTGATGAGTTAGTGTTTTGATTATTAAAATTTGAATTATCGACAAAATAATTTTGATTTTCAGAATTTAAAATTCCATTTTCATATTGACTTTGAATATTTTCTTCTTCAATATTTTCATCTTCATACACAATATCTTTTTCGTAACTTCTATTTTTTTCAGCTTCCGCATAGTTAACATTTGTTTTGTTTATTATGTCACAAAGTGAATCTATGTTGCTATTACATTCTTTCAAATAGTCAAGTCTACTTTCAAGCGCAGTCAAAAGCCTGCTATAAGCATCTTTTAAAGCTTCCAAATTTTTTGTTAAGTTATCTTTCAAATTAACAACATCTTTTTCTTTTAACATAATGTTGTCTTTTGTTGAATTAAGTCTAAGTGAACAGCTAGATAAGTTATCTAAACATTGATTACAAGAATAAATTTCATTGTCAGACAGTGTGATTGTTCCATCTTTTAATTTTCCACTCAAAGTTTTGCAATCGCCTATATTTTGTTTCAATCTTACTGTTTGATTTTTGCATTCTGCATTGCAACTGATGCAATCTGCACAGGTGTTGTAAACAATTTGCACTTGATTTAAATAGTTATCTAGCGAATTTCTAGTAAAATTATTAGAAACCTCATTTATATATTTTGGAGTGTAGTTTGAAGTTCTTGTCGCATTATAATTTCTTCTGTTTGTGTTAAAGCATTCACCATTTGCGCAATTGTTATGATTTCCATTTTGTGTAATATGTGATTTTGTGTTCTGGTTTAATTCAACTTTGTCACTATTTACATATTTTGCATTGTTTGCTGGCTTATTTTGTGCAACAGGCATAGTTGAATATTGTCTTGTTCCATTTCCTATAGCATACCATCTTGTTTGTTCAGCATTAACATTATTAGTTGTATTAAAAGTACTATCTGCAAGCGGAGATATATCATCAATCACAATATCTTCATAATTTAAATCTTCAAGTCTTTGAATAATAGTATCTAGTTTTGCTGTGTTTTTTTCAATATTTTTTGCAACTGCAGCCTCTGTGTTTTGATTTCCGCAACCAACCAAACATATTGCAAGCAAAACTGTAAAAACTAATGTTAGTATCTTTTTAATTTTCATAAATTTCCTCCAAGATTACAATCATAGGTTGTTCAAAATTATTGGAAATATTTATTTTAATTGTATTATTTGTAAAAATTTGGAAATATTTTTTTTGAGGAATTTATGAATAACGAGGAAAGGAACAAAAAATACAATGCATATGTATCAACAAAATCACCTAAAACAAGGGAATGGCCAACGCTTTTTTTGGCTTTTTTGATTGGAGGACTTATTTGTTGTTTTGGTCAAGCGATAACAGACACTCTACAAATTTGGTTTCCTGCAATGTCAGAAGCCGAACTGGGGGCTTGGACACTTGTTATTATTATTTTTATAACATGTGTATTAACAGGATTTGGAATTTTTGATGATATTGCAAAATTTGCAGGTGCGGGAACAATAGTTCCAATCACAGGATTTGCAAATAGCATTTGTTCAAGTGCCATGGAATATAGGCAAGAAGGCATAATTTTTGGGATGTGCGTCAAAATGTTCACTGTTGCAGGTCCAGTTATAGTATGCGGAATTGTATCAAGCATTGTTGTTGGACTTATTTATTTGATATTTTAATGATTTTTTTTATTTAACACTTAATTATAAATAAAAGCTATAAATTGAACAGGCAGCAGGTGTCATTGCATCACATATTTTATTAAACTTTAAAAAAATGTAAAGGAGCAATAATGAAGTCAAATAGATTAGGTAAAAGCACGGTAATATTTAGAAATAAACCAAAAATTGAAAGCACATATTCAATGGTGGGGCCAAAAGAGGGTAATGGTCCATTTGCAAAATATTTTGATTGTATTTTGAATGATGATCTATGTGGCAAAAAATCATATGAACTTGCTGAAAGAGAAATTTTGGAAAGAACAATTATTGGTGCTTTACAAAAAGGTAATATAGATTTGAAAGATATAGACTTTATG
>CAJOLY010000051.1 GCA_905235485.1 uncultured Clostridia bacterium | reverse complement strand
CTAAGATATGATTTAACTGTACCGTTTTGCAAAGTTATAGGTCTCAATAAAGACTTGCAAATGCCATTTAGACGTTATGAAATTGGCAGAGTGTTTAGAGATGGACCTGTTAAATTAGGGAGAACTCGTGAATTTTATCAATGTGATGTTGATGTCGTTGGCATTGATGGAAGATATATCGAAGTTGAACAAATGCAAATGGTTTTGAAAATTTTTGCAGAACTTGGCATTGATGTTGTAATCAAATGGAACAACAGGAAACTCATGGTGGGGATCCTTGAAATGCTGGGATATGATAAATTACAATTTGATACTATTATTAGTATAATTGACCGAATTGAAAAAATTTCACTTAAAGAAATTGTTGCTGAATTTGAAAAAATTGGTATAGACGAAAATGGTTCATACAAAATTTTGGAAATGTTTTCAAAAACACTTCAAGAGTACAAAATGATGAATACAGGTGTTAACATTCAAAATTTTAATGAGGGCCTATGTGAATGCCTTGAAGTACAAAATTTGATTGATGCACTAGGTATAGATAAAAAAACACTGTTTTCACCAAAACTTGCAAGAGGGCTTGGTATTTACACTGGAACAATTTTTGAATTTTTCGATACACAAAAAAGAATAACTTCTTCACTTGGCGGAGGCGGAAGATATAACAAAATAATTACTGAATTCATGGATAATGGAATAGATTATCCAGCAGTCGGTTTAAGTTTTGGATTGGAGCCAATATATGCAATAATGTCGCGTGAAAAAAAGCAATCTTTTGTTGATGTGTTGATTGTTCCAATGGATACTCAAGTTGAATGTTTGAAATTTGCTGAAAAACTTCGTAACATTGGAGCAAAAACAATTGTTGATTTTAGCGGTAAAAAGGTCAAAAAAGCATTTGAATATGCAAACAAAACAAATGTTAAATTTGTTATGGTTGTTGGTGAAAATGAAATAAATTCTGGGATGTTTTCAATAAAGGATATGACAAATGGAGAGCAACAATCTTTCAAAATTGAAGATATATTGAATTTTGTAAAATTAAATTTGAATAAATAGTTGATTCAAAAATAGCGAGATAAAAATAATTATAACAAAATACAAAAAAATGTTGAAAAAAATTTTTGTTTATGTTATAATTGTCTCCGTGGTGGGATTAGCGCAGTTGGCAGCGCATCAGTTTGTGGCACTGAGGGTCAAGAGTTCGAACCTCTTATCCCACCCCAGTATAAACTCAGTTATTAGTTTAGCTGAGTTTTTTAATAAAAAACAAAATCAAAGTTAAAAAAATAAAAAATAGATTAAGAACAATATAAAAATTAAAACTACTATTTAAAAAATGGCTTAAATTGTTTTGATATATTTTTATTTTGATATATAATGATAATGAATAGTGTACATTGCAAAGGAGGAAATATTGATGCCAAAAGGAAAATTGAGCAAATCTACAATATTTAATATTGTCATTTGTGCAGTACTTTCTTTGATGCTAGTATTATCTCTTACATTCTCATTGTCAGGTGCATGGTTTACAGACAGTGCTTCATATAGTAGCGATGATGTAACATTCGTATTTGGAACAGTTCAATCAGGGCCAGTATCAGTAAGTTCAAATGTTGCAAATTTATATCCAGGTCAAACTATCACATATCAAGGCAATGGCACGAGTGATGCTATAACTTATACTGGAAACGTTAGTGCATATTATAGAGTTAGTTTTGCTGTTGCAAAGATAAATAATGAGGATACGATTGATATCAATGATATAAAAAGTAAACTAGCATTTACATCTGCTAGTGTTTCAAGTGATGGAAATATTTATGGAACATTTAAAGTTTCAGGTAATAGTCCTGTTACTTCAATTCCAAAAGGATATATTCAATTTAGTGCAAATGCCGGAAATACATATCAACAATTAGCTTTTAAAGTTATTGTTACCATCGATGTTATACAAGCAGCCAATCTTACTGAAAGTGAAGTTACAGGAATAACTAATATTTCAACGGCAGTGGGCTCTTCATTACAAACAATTTATCAAAATATATTTAATTACTATGACGGATTAAGTTCCTAGAAAACACGCCAAAATGGCGTTTTTTTTTGCCATTGCAAATATATAAAATTAGGTTTTAACGAATTAAAAAATTTAAATCAAACAAAAATAGAATTTTGGATACCAAATTCTTATTTGTTTTATACAAATATGCTTTGATATTTTATACCTTAATAGTATAATTCTAACTATGGATAAACTTGATAGGTATTATGAAAAGTTTGATGAAGACAAAAGATTGAAGCGAAAACACGGCGAAGTTGAATATTTTGTTACAAACTTTTTTATTCATCAGTTTCTAAATGATAAAAAAAATAAAAAAATTGCAGATATTGGTGCAGGCACGGGAGCGTATTCAATTCCGCTTTTTTTGGAGGGATATGATGTAACGGCTGTTGAATATGTAAAAAGTAATTTAGATAAGCTAAGAAAAAAGCGAAGTACTGTCAAAACATTTTTGGGAGACGCTAAAAAACTTGATATGTTTGCAGACAACACTTTTGATTTAACTCTTCTTTTTGGACCTATGTATCATTCAATATCATTTGATGAAAAAATATTAGCGCTATCTGAAGCAAAACGTATCACAAAACAAAATGGAATT
>CAJOLY010000050.1 GCA_905235485.1 uncultured Clostridia bacterium | reverse complement strand
TTAACTCTTCTTTTTGGACCTATGTATCATTCAATATCATTTGATGAAAAAATATTAGCGCTATCTGAAGCAAAACGTATCACAAAACAAAATGGAATTATTATGGTCGCATATTATATGAATGAATATGCGATATTAACTCATGGATTCAAGGAAGGGCATATTAAAAATGCTATAGAAGAGAGCCGTATTGATTCAAAATTTCATATTTTGTGTGGGGATGATGATCTATATTCTTTTGAGAGAATAGAAGATATTGATAAATATAATCGAGTTGTTGGGCTTTCAAGGCAAACAATTTTTGCTCCCGATGGAGCAAGTGATTACATGAGAGAAACTTTAAATAAGATGGATGATGAGACTTTTGAGTTATTTAAAAAATATCAACTTTCCATATGTGAAAGAAATGATTTGCTTGGGGCAAGTTCTCATCTTGTTGATGTTTTAAAAAAATGTTAAATTCTGTCATTAAAAGTTTATATCCTCTATGAATTGACATATCTTAAAAAATTTTATAAAATACTTTATATTTATTAAAAATTTTTAAATATTTGAATGACAAAGGAGAAAATTATGAAGATTGCTATAACAACCGATAGTAACTCTGGAATACACCCAAGGGATGTTGAAGGTTCAAATATTTTTGTTTTGCCAATGCCATTCTTGATTGATGGAGAGGAATTTTTTGAAAACGTAAATCTTTTGCAAGAAGATTTTTTTGAAAAACAAATATCAGGTGCTGAAATTCTCACAAGTCAACCAAACATTTATGCTCTTGAAAATTTTTGGAAAGATGTTTTAACAGAATACGATTGTTTGGTACATATTCCAATGAGTTCGGCTTTGTCTGCCAGTGTTGAGACAGCTCGATCTCTTGCTTTGGGTGATGATTTTAACGGAAAAGTTTTTGTTGCTGACAACAGACGTATTTCCCTTAGTCAAAAACAAAGTGTTTATGATGCACAAAAACTTGCAAATGAAGGAAAGGAGCCAACTGAAATTGTAGAATATCTTGAAAAAACTGCAACTGAAAATAGCATATATATTATGGTGCCTGACTTAAAATATTTAAAAAAGGGTGGTCGAATAACAAAAACTGCTGCAATGATTGGTACAATTTTGAAAATTAAACCAGTTTTGCAAATTCAAGGTGGAAAACTTGATTCCTTTGCAAAAGTTATGAATATAAAAAAAGCAAAAGAAGTTATGATTTCTGCAATCAAAAAGGATATTGAAACGCGTTTTTCAGAACAGGAGCAAAAAGGACATTTGAATGTCTCTGTTGCTTACACATTTGATAAAACACTTGGAGAAGACTTTAAAAAAGAAATTGAAATAGCTTTACCTAATGTTAAAGTTATTTGGGTGGACCCTTTGTCACTTAGTGTAAGTTGCCATATAGGGCCAAATGCAATTGCAGTGGCACTTTCAAGTATGTATTAAAATTAGTTTTATCAAACAAAAAAAGTGATTGTATTTAACCTAATTCTGGTTATTTTCTATCACTTTTCTTTTTACATCTTTTAAAAAATACAAATTTTTAAATATCTTTGTTTATAAAATTTATAAAATTGATATTGACAATAATATTTTATTGTAATATAATAAAACCAACAAATTATTTCGTCCATTCCGATTTGTTTTATTCGGAGAAGCAACTTCTTTAGAATGGCAAAAAAATAACAGATATGACTGTTGTTGTTTTGCTTTTTAAAGGAGTTTTTTAACAGTCAAATAAACACAAAAGGAGAAAAAAATGGAAGAATTAAAAACATTAAACACAACAATTTTGATTATTCAAAAAGGTAACAAAATCTTGCTGGGTCAAAAGAAAAGGGGCTTTGCAAAAGGTGTGTTCATTGGAATTGGAGGAAAGCAAAATCCCAATGAAACAATTGACGAAACAATGATAAGGGAAACTCAAGAAGAAATTGGAGTTACGCCAACTCAATTTCAAAGAGTGGGTATTATATATTTTGATACCTATTACAAAGGCGAACATGTAAATTTGGTGCTCAATATATACAAAGCAAATGATTTTGATGGTGAGCCTGTTGAATCAGATGAAATATTGCCAATTTGGTTTGATAAAGACAATATCCCTTATGACAATATGCTTGAAGATGACATACATTGGATGGAAATAGTTTTATCAGGAAAAATGGTGACAGGAAAAGTTGTTTTTGATGAAAATTTAAAAATGCAAAGTAATACTATAAGAGCTTGTGATAATCTTGAAATTGAAAGTATGCAAAATGAAATGATGTGTTAAAAAAAACACATCTTTTTTTAAAATTTAAAACTTGAAAAAATAATAACAAGTATAATGTTATACAATATAAATAATCCAAAATAAAAGTCTTCAATATATAAGTGAATGAAATTCATTTTATTATTGACAACTTATATTTTTTAAGTTATACTATTGCAGTGGAATACGCAAGCACCCTTAGCTCAATTGGATAGAGCGTTGGTCTACGGAACCTGCTCGGCTAGTTATTCTTGTGGCTTGTTTTGCACCAATGCAAAACTGCACTTTAACGAATAACGCCTGCGCTCCCGAAAAATTTCGGCAAGCCTGCTATTTTCAGGGGCCTACCTTTGGTTCCTAACAGTTAACACAATACAATTTAATATTCATTTGCACCCTTAGCTCAATTGGATAGAGCGTTGGTCTACGGAACCAAAGG
>CAJOLY010000049.1 GCA_905235485.1 uncultured Clostridia bacterium | reverse complement strand
TCAGAATTTTCATTGTTTGAATGTTTTACATCAGTCTCTACAGTTTTTTCAGTTTTTGACGCATTATCGTTTTGTTTTTTTTGTTCAGCCTTTTCATCTAAAAATCCATTTTGACGCATAGCTTCAAAAGCTCTGTTTTTTAGGTCCTCAACTTTCTTTTTTTCTTCTTCAATTTTGAGTTGTCTTTCTCTTTCAAGTTCTGCTTGCTCAGCTTCTTCTTTTGCTTTCAAGACTTTGATGATTTCTTCGTTTGGCTTACCTTCCATAATCATATTGATTTCTTCGGTGTAGATTGTTTCAACCTTCAAAAGAAGGTCTGCCATTGAGTGAAGTTTGTCAATATTTTCTGTTATAAGTTTTTTTGCTTTTTCATAATTTTCTTGAAGTATTTTTTGAACTTCCTCATCAATTATGCCAGCAGTTTTTTCACTATATTCAACTTGATTTTGATAATCTCTGCCAATAAACACTTCACTTGTTGAACCAAGATTGATAAAGCCAAGTTTTTTACTCATACCAAATTGAGTAACCATTCGGCGAGCGAGTTTTGTTGCTTGTTCAATATCATTGCTTGCACCTGTTGTGAAATCACCAAAAATGATTTCTTCTGCAACTCTACCACCCATAAATGTACAAATTCTGCTGTTGAGTTTGTTTAATGAAGCATAGTTGTCATCTGTTTCAGGGCGACTCATTGTGTAACCACCTGCCATACCTCTTGGAACTATGCTAACTTCTTGCACATCATCAGTGTTTGGCAAAAGTTTGTGAAGAATTGCGTGACCACTTTCGTGATATGCAGTAATTTTTTTATCCTTTTCAGTCATTACATGACTTTTCTTTTGAGGTCCCATCATAACTTTGTTTGCTGCTTCATTAACATCAATCATTGTTATTCTTGGCCTATTGTTTCGCGCTGCCAAAATTGCTGCTTCATTCAAAAGATTTTCAAGGTCTGCACCACTAAACCCACTTGTTATACGAGCTATATTTGTAAAACTTACATTTTCAGCAAATTTTTTGTTTTTTGCATGAACTTTTAAGATTGCTTCTCTTTCCTTGATATCCGGCATATTAACAACAATTTGCCTATCAAATCTGCCTGGTCTCATAAGTGCTGGGTCAAGAACATCAGGCCTATTTGTTGCTGCCATAACAATAATGCCTTCATTGCTTTCAAATCCGTCCATTTCAACCAAAAGTTGATTGAGAGTTTGCTCTCTTTCATCATTACCACCACCAAGACCAGCTCCTCTTTGACGGCCAACTGCATCAATTTCATCGATAAACACAATGCAAGGTGCATTTTGTTTTGCTTGATCAAACAAATCTCTAACTCTGCTGGCACCAACACCAACAAACATTTCAACAAAATCACTACCACTAATTTTGAAGAATGGTACATTACTCTCCCCAGCAACTGCTTTGGCAAGAAGAGTTTTCCCTGTTCCTGGAGAGCCAACAAGAAGAAGTCCCTTTGGAATTCTTGCACCAAGCTCTGTATATTTTTTTGGATTTTTTAAGAAATCTACAATTTCAACAAGTTCTTGTTTTTCTTCCTTTGCTCCAGCAACATCGGTAAATTTTACTTTGCTTGGCTCTGTGTTTCTTGCTTTTGTTTTTCCAAAGCCAATGCTTTTGCTATTCTGAGCACCTATTGATCTTATTATAAAGAATGCGAGAATTGCAATAAATATCAAACTTAAGTATGGCAATAATCTAGATAACAAACTTTCCTGTGCTGCTTGTGTGTCATAAACAATTTGCTGTGCTGGAATGATTGTTTTCATTTTTACAGTTACACCATCAGCTTCATATTGAACATTTCCGCTACCATCTAAGTCAGCCACTTGAAGTTGATAATTGTTGTATCTATACAAAAAGTCCTTGACGTCACTAACTTCTGTGCCAACTGCAACAGTAAAGGTATAGTCTGCATAGCTCGAATTTTTGAAAGTTTCAGCAGAAATTTCACTGCCAACCTTTCTTACCCTAAATGAGCCACCAACACCATAAACGTGAGTAACTTCTCCTGCTTCAACTTTTTGAACAAACTCCTGATATGATATTGCTTCTCCGCGCTTAATTTTTGTAAAAGCATAGTAAGCAACTCCAATCAAAACCACAACCAAAATTGCGATTATAATATTTCTAAATGTTTTTGTCTTAACCATTGTGCCTCCAATATACCTAGATAGTTTATCACAAAACTTTTGCAAAACAAAGTTATTTTAATTATTTTCTTAAATATTATTTGTTATTTTTTAAAATATAATCGACAATAATTTTAGATATACTTTTGTTTGAATAATGCCAAATTTAAACATAATTGCAAAAAATTAAATATTTTTTGCGTTTTTCTACAAATTTTAACAAGTTTTTTGTGAATTTTGAATAATTTTTTGTGAGATGGTAACCATAAAGTCGAGGAGATTTTATGGCAAATAGAGTTACCATTTGTGGACTGGATACAACCACTCTACCAAAGTTAAAAAATGATGAACTTGAAGAACTTATGAAAAGACTTAAAAATGGTGATGAAAATGCTAAAAAACAATTTATATATGCAAACCTTAGACTAGTTTTGAGCGTTGTGCAAAGATTTTCTGCAAAAAAAGAAAATCCTGATGATATGTTTCAAGTGGGCTGTGTTGGTCTAATTAAAGCAATCAACAATTTTGACACAAGTTTGAATGTTAAATTTTCAACTTACGCAGTGCCAATGATTATTGG
>CAJOLY010000048.1 GCA_905235485.1 uncultured Clostridia bacterium | reverse complement strand
TGAAAACATTTCAAGCAAGTTTTTATCTTCTTTGTTGTATTCTTTGCCAAGATAGAAGAAATCTTGTGGTGTTATATCAACTATCTCACAAAAATCTAATAGCGTTTTAACTTTAAGTTCAATGCTTTTATCTTCAATAGTTTTCATAAATTGTGGATTATAGCCAAGTCGCATACTTGTCTCTCTTAAAGATAAGTTCGCTTTTGTTCTAAAATATCCGATTCTATCAATAACTTCATCATAGGTTAATTTTTCCATATTCTCATCTCCTTATGTAAATTTTAACCCCAATTGCAAATTTACCTGATTTAGTGAATACACTAATTTTTGAAAAATTATTTAATTTTAATACAACTATTCAATTATTTGTGATATAATATAAGTATTATTAGTATATTTTGAGTTATCTATTCACTCAAAAACAAAAAAATTATACTAATAGTTATCTCATAATTGAAGGAAGTTTTTATGATATTAAATCCAGAACAATATATTTATTCTCTTTGTGTGTTCGGTCATAGAAGTATGACTTTTACAGAACAAGATGAAATTGATTTGTATAATTTGTTTGAAGATTTTATTATCAACAAAAGAGTTGGTATTTTTAACTTTGGTGGATTTGGTGACTTTGATGACTTGGCACATAAAGTCGCAACCAAACTAAAAGAAAAATATCCTTTCATAAAACGAGTTTATATTTGTGAAGATTACAAGTTTATCTCACGACCACACAAAAGACCAAAATGGTTGAAAGATGAAGCTTATGAAGTGTTTGAATACTTTGATATGCGATATACTGGATTTTATCAAAGGATATACTTTCGCAACTGCGAGATTATTGACCATAGTGATTTTTGCATTTTCTGTGTTGACGAAACTATCGAGTATTCTGGTGCTAAAAAAGCACTTGAATATGCAAGAAAAAAACATAAAGAAATGATTAATGTTTACAGCAATAAGTAAAACGCACTTTCTATTGTTATTCAAAATTCCACGAATTATTAGTTCTACTGCTTTATTATGAAAAAAGTATTGCAAAATGACATAAATCATGGTATACTTTATACACCTAATAGGTAGTTAGATGTATTTATGGAGGAAAGATGAAGAAATTTAGTAAAGTATTTTTAAGTTTAGCGTTGGTTTTAATTTTGGCATTGCCAATGCTAGCTGGGTGTGCTAATTCAACTGCTTATGCAAAATATGTCAATTATGAAACCAAACTAGAAACAAATGGATATTATGCTATTTTTCAATATGAAGTAAAAAATGATAATGATGCTAAGTGGGCACCAGCAATTGATGAATATACATTCTTTTTCGATGGTAAAAATTCAAATGTATCATACGGACAGAAAGCTGAGGGTATCTATTATGATGAAGAATGCACAATGAATACAGGAATTGATGTTGGGAATCAAGATTTTCTTGTTGAACCACATACAACACAAACATTTTACTTAAAAGTTTTAATTCACGAAAATGTTTTTGAATTTAACAAAATTCAGGTGGTTCGTGATGGACACGGCACCATACAAGTTATAAATGCCAAATAATAAAATTAAACTACCAACAAAATTGGTAGTTTTTTATACCATTACAACAAAAAATGAATATTTTAACTAAATCTAACAAAGAAATATATCATAGTTTTGAACTATGTCATATTTTTATGATATAATCAAAGTATGAGTATATTAAAAACAAAATACTTTTCTGGCTGGGGATATACCAACCCAAAAGGTAAAGATAGAAAGATTAAAAAACTTAAAAGAACATACATCAAAGGCAAGCGTGGCGTTAAACTTTACTACGACTCTGCTCACTATGACGAATATGAAATTGATGATGACTATGACGGTGAATATGAAAAAGATGAAGTTAGGAAAGTTTTCAGAAAATCAATTCGGCGAGAAAAATTGTGGAACTACTTTAAGTATTTGGAAGGAAGAAAAATTGCAGTAGAAAATCTTGCAATCAAGTTTGGAGTGACAGAACGAACAATACAAAATGATGTTAAGTTTTTGATTGATGGCGGATATATTGAAAGACAAACTAACAAAACAACAAAAGGAAAACAAACCAAAAATTCATACATAACAATCAAGCAATATGAAAGCAATGTGCTTGTAAAGAATTCATATTTGCAAGTCATATATCTTGCACAAAAAGATAATAAATGGTATGTTATTGCAAGAACTGACTATGACGAAAGCAAAGTTAAATACAAAGTCAGAAATATCAAAGATTTTACTTTCAATCTACCACACAAAGAAGTATATTCAAAAAACAACATTGAAAAGCTTTCAATAGAAATAACAGGAAAAGTGTTTTCAAAGAACTTGCAAGACAAATATCAAGGAATAATCTTTGACCACTTATCAAAACATAGATACTACAAAATTGATGACTACTTGCATACAAAACCAAAGTTTAAAAAAATAAAGTGCTACTTTGTGCTATACAAATTAGATGAAGTTATCCCTTGCAACAAAAGGTTTAGATGGATAAAACTATCCATTGCGCCAAAGAGAATAAGAGATTTTAAGACAAACAAAGGTTTGCACTATGTGAAAAAGAATATTTTGGGGTGAAAACTACAACTCCTACAACTACTTTTTGACTGTTTTTACAAAACTTTTTTTGTCGAAAATTGCGAATGCCTGTATTTACGGGCATTTTTTGATGAAATTTTTTTGTTTTATTGTGCTAAAACTATTCAAAAACAAGCAAAAAAGCAAAAAATCTGGTGCAAAAAGTGCAACAAATCCATATATAGTGTAGGGACAAAGCAAAGAAATCTCTACGATAATAACATATAAAACATAGCTAAAAGATATAAATTCTTAACTATGTTTTTTTGTTGTTAGAAAATTATTTGTAGAACGAGAAAAGAAAAAATGGACTTTGCTGGCAGGTTTATTTTTTTGATATAGAAAGAAGTATAGAAAATCTTAAAACAGGAGGTGTAAAACTACAAAGAGATATGTCGGTCTCGCAATACAAATGAATAGAAAGTTAAATATCTTAAAAATTACAAAAATAAGGAGCACGATATGAATAAGATAAAAAGCGAAACTATGTTAAGAATTAGAGATAAAACTCTATTAGACAAATTACAAGAAATGTATGATTTGTCAAACTGTAAAAGTGTA
>CAJOLY010000047.1:3353-5213 GCA_905235485.1 uncultured Clostridia bacterium | reverse complement strand
TAAGCGAGAACGAAACGAAGTGAAGTGTAAGGCGGGGGTCGGTGGTTCAAGTCCACTTGTTCCTACCAAAAAAAGTCCGAAAAATCGGGCTTTTTTCATATTTTTTGAAAATTTTTTTAAGGCAAGTTTTATACCATTTATGCCAAAAATGGTATAAAACCAAAAATCAACCATTTTAGATAATAATATTTTTGACTAAAAATTTATTATTTTTTGAAAAATTCTATTGACTAACTTGAACTAATAAAAACTGATATATAACTAGCAAAATGGTATAAAAATGGTATAAACATTTTATAAAGAAAAAAGGGGGACATTTTTGTCTCCCTTTTACATTTCAAAATCTTTGTTTTTCTTTCGTCTTTTTGCTCTTTCTTTTTCTTCGTCATCTCATGAAATATCTTTTTCAACTATATTATTATATTTGTCAATATTTGAAAGATTTTTTAGTTTTGATAACAAATTTTGCTTGTTTAATTTTATTTCTTCAGTCGAACGTTTTTCCATTTTCTCTGTATTCAAACATCTCATTTTGTAATATTTTATTCATAATTTTTTACCTTCAATTTTATTGTATCATATTATTTTCAAAAAATAAATAGTCTTTTCCTTTTGTGCTTTTTGATTATTTTTGGCATTGTTGGGCTTTTGTGGAACACAAAATTTTCAAAACAAAAAACTCAAAAAATTCAAATTGTTTCAGCAAAAGAAATAACAGACCAATACTTTTTGCAATATTTTTCACTTTTTGTGCTGTTTGCAATTCCACTTGACCTTTCTTATTACAACGAATTTTTTGTATATATAATTGTGCTGGTTTTTATTTCAATTGTTTATATGAATTGTGGGCTTTATTATATAAACCCAACTCTCAACATTTTGGGCTATCACTTTTATGACACAACATATATCGACAAAAACGGAAACAAACAAACAGCAAAAATTTTCAGCAAAAATGCACTGATGCAAAATCAATTTTGTGTTGTAAAAATTAAAAACAAAAATTTTGCATTTGCCACAAAAAAATCATAAGCACAAACAAAAAGAGATAGCACTGTGCCATCTCTTTTATTTTTTTGAAATCTCAAATCAAAATTGTTTGCTTTTTTTGCTTTGCAAGACAAACAAAGTTGCAACAAATCCTGACATCAAAACAAATACTGTTGGCATAACAAAATCTGTAACAACGCCAGTTGCTGGGGTTGGCTCTGGATCAGATCCTTGTCCGGGAGCGTTTGTCCACTGTGCATTTGCATTGAGCCAGGCTTTCAATACATCAAAGCTCAAATAATTACTATTCCAATAGTCACTCCAACCGTCTGTAATTGTTATGGTACGGTAATCCTGGGAAACCCAACCAGTTGTAGAATAGTAAACCCTATCAGAAACATAATCATCAAGTTCTACGTCAAATCTTCTATACTCTATACCACCAGCATTTTGACCATTTAAATCTTCACGGTCCATATCTCTATCCCAAAACTCAAGCCAAGAGTATTCCACGTCTCCACATGTGAAAGAAAAGTCTCCATATGTAGCTCCTTGTTCGTTATCACTAAGAACTATACCACCAAATCCACTAGTAATTTCACTATTTAACTCCCACGTTGTTCCACTCAAATCATCACCTGTAAACAGTGGATCAGATTCTGCCCTAACAACATTTTGTGCTTTGATTGGAAACAATAAGGCACTGAACAGTAACATCACTGAAAACATTGCTACCACAAAAATGTTTTTGATTGTTTTTGTTTTCATAATAATTTTCTCCTTTGTTTTTTTTGAAAAAAAAATTTTGAAAAGTTCTGTGCAAAATTTACCATAAATTTTCTTTACAATGTGATTGTATCACAATCCCCC
>CAJOLY010000047.1:0-3323 GCA_905235485.1 uncultured Clostridia bacterium | reverse complement strand
TGTTTTTAAAAAATTTTTCGTTGGTTGACAACAACAAATCTTTTTTTATGCTGGTGAAAGGGTGCAAAGTTGAATTTTTCGTCAACTTTTGACCTTTGCACAAAAAAAACATAGAACTTTTAAAAATTCTATGCTTTTTATTATATCCAGCAAAAAACCAATCAAAATAATCAAATGGAATAAGCCTCCAGTTTTGTGCATGGAAGAAAAGCGTAAACCAAAATGTTGTTGTGATTTGATTAAAACTGCTTGTTTTTTTTGTTTGATATAAGAAAAAAGAGCTGACACATCAGTTCTTTTTTAATATGAAACAATTTTATCTTCTATTTTTAGTAGTTTATTATCAGTTTTTATTTTTTATTAAAGATATGTTTTTATTAACATTTAATATGCTAGTTGAAATCAATACTTGTGATGGCAAGTAACAAAGCCAAGAAATATTAAATGGTGTAAATACAATTTTGTATAGTAAAGATGTTGTTGGCACATCTATGTACACCCCAATAGCACTTTGCAATCCAACAAAAATGTCACATCCTAAAAATAACAAAAGACCTATAGCGAGTAAGGGCGATTTTTTAAATTCAACAAAAGCCAAAACTATATTTGCAATTAAATTAGAGAAATAAAACATTGATATTACACTAAGATAATCAACTTTGTCTTTGAGAACTAAAATTGTTATTGTTTCGACAATCAAAACTACAATAAATCGCAAGCAGATGTTAATAATTCGCCATTTTTTTGTTTCAAGTTCAAGCAATAATCTTCCAAAATGAAGCAATTGCACGATTGTAAAGGCAGTCATTGCAACTGTTTGAACCATTGGAGATACAATTTCCAAAAATAAGTCAGCAATCACAGTGAATAGCAAGGCAAATTCAGTTAACAGAATTTTTGGAGATTTGCACACAAAAAACAAAGAAAATGCAAACGCAACAACAATTGATGAAAATTCAAAAATGTTTAAATATTTGCTTGGTCCCCACAAAATTAGGCATAACATCACAAGTTCAATTGCAACAAAACAACTCAAAGTGATAATAGTGGATTTTTTCATTATTTTATGCTTCCTTTGGTTGTTTTTTGTTTTTTTGTTTTTTTATCAATTTTATCAAATAATATGGAATTGCAAACATAATTGCTGCTGCAAGTATAAATCCTAAAACATAGATGAGCAAGAATACAATATATGGAACTTTTGTCCAAACGTCACTCAAAATTGGCAAGTGGCATTTTATGTAAGGCCCGATATAGAACATATTGAAATCGTGACTGATTGTGTTATAAACAACTGTGTTTAAAAGCAAAGCAGTCAAAATAGCAATTCCAAAAACGATAATTCCTTTCAAAAAGAACTTCCAATCAAGTTTTTTTCTGTAATAAACCAACATAAAGATTCCAAGCACAATTTGAAGTACATGATGAACCATAGTTTGAATGTTTATTCCTATCATACTAACGAACACATCATTTGGATATAAGAACACAACCAAACCACCAAACATTGCAAATGTGCAAAGGAATGAAATGATGCTATCTCTAACTTTTCCATCTTTCATAAATGCAACAAAAGGAAGTAAATATAATGGAGTTGAGCAAAGTTGGAATGGGAAGTTTCCCCACTTGTAAATCCAATTTAGTTGCTCTCCATTTACTTCAAGTGTTGCATAGAATACTTGCTTGTATATTTCAAGCACAAGCACAACAATCCAACACCAAAAAACAAATTTTCTAAATGTTTTTTCTTGCATATTTTTTGCAAATATGCAAAGCAAAACTGTTACAGTGATTGCAATGGCAACAAACATCAAATGAAACCAACCATAGTTTGTTGGAGTTTGCATTGTTGCTTTAAAGCCAACCAAAAATTTTTCAAATGCGTTCATAATAAAACCTTCTCTTATGTATTTAAACAAAAAATTTCTTTAAAGAAAAATCGATACTTGTATAGTTTACTATTTTACCTTAAATATGTCAAATAAAAAAATTATTTAATATATGTTGATGTTTTGTTAAGATAAACAGATACAAAAATATAGTTTAAAAAATAATAATTAAATAAATAAAAAAGCAAGCAAAAAACACAAATGGTGATTTGCTTGCTTTAAAATTGATTTACCTTTTTTATACATTGAGCAATCTGCAAATGCTGTGATTCATAACCATAAATATAAGGTCAAGAAGCCATACAATGTTGAAACCGAAAATAAGTCTAATAAGTCCAGCAACCCATTTGCCTTCTTGGAATCTTGTAATTGCTCCACAAATCCAAGATGTAACTGGTATAATTGCTAGAATCAAACTTACAATCCAACCCAATCCAAAGTAATCTTTCTTTGCTTTTTTTGCCATATTTCACATCTCCTTTCGTTTGTATATATATATTATACACAATTTATTTTTAGAACACAAACATTTTTAATGTTGAAAAAAATTTTTGCTTTTAAATTAGACAAAATAGCATATTATATGAATTTAACAATGACAATTGTTGTTGTTTTATTCCAAATCGCGCAAATATTGCAAATGACAAAGGAATATATAGTCCCTGTGTTTTATGACAATATCCACAAAGCATAATAAAAAACTATGATATTGATTTGCAAAGTTAAGCATTCAGATCATCATAGTTTTTTTACTCTTCAATAAAAGTTCCACAAAAACCTTTTTTTTCATTTTCAAGCACAGTTATTCCATTTGCGTTGCACTTGCCCATTTTGTTAAACAAGCATCTTGCATAACAATCAACACACAATTTGTCGTCGTGTGAAAACTCCCCTATTTCAGGTGCAATTTCAAACATATCGCGACTTACATCTTGAAAGCTCCCTCTTGATTTTTCAAAATCTTTATCATATGTTCTGCAATCGGTGTTTTTGGCAACATGAATTTCTTTGGCCTTGCAAGCATATTTACTGTTGTGTTTGCAATCTGTTTTGTTACATCTAATATCCATTATCTTTCTCCTACATAATTTTTTGCCAAATAAAAAAAGTTATGCAAAAAATATTTAATTTAAAGAATATAGTATTACCGTTTTTTTGTTGCTTGAGGCCTAATGCATTGACAAATTTTTATTTATAATTTAAACTAATATAGCTTAAAAGTAAATTATAAGGAGTTTTTATGAAAGTTATTTTGCTTCAAGATATAAAAGGAACAGGAAAAAAAGGTGACCTTGTTGAAGTTAGTGACGGTTTTGCACAAAATTTTTTGATAAAACAAAAAAAAGCAAAAGTTGCAGATAGCACCGCAATCAATCAAAAAAATATGGCAGATAAGGCAAAGGAATTTCATCACGAACAAGATCTTCAAAAAGC
>CAJOLY010000046.1 GCA_905235485.1 uncultured Clostridia bacterium | reverse complement strand
AGCAATTCCAACGATGTCAACTTCTTTTTCAACATTTTTTGGATTTTCAAAAGAAAGAGTTAGCATATTTTCAACAAGTTTGCAAAACCCATTTGCACTCATGTTTGAAATATCACCGCTCCCTGAAAAACAAAAAACAGTTGGTCTTTCAATTTTATATTTTTTCTTAAAGCTCAATTCTTCCCAGTGGTTTCTTGCGGTTAAACTTCTTTTTCCTATTCTTGATTCTGAAACATTTTCAAAACTCATATAAAACTCCTAGCACTCAATATTATCATTTCCTTTGCCATTTTGTCAATATGAGAAAACAAAATCTGAAGCCAGTCATTTACATAAAATGAATTTGTCTAAAAACTTTCTTTGTGATATAATTGCTTATAACAAAAAGGAAAAACTATGGAAGAAAGTTTAATTCAAACAGAAGAAATTGATAAAACAGAACATTCTATCAATCCGCCGGTTTTAACAAAAGAACAACTTCGTCTTGATAGAAAAAAACAAAGAAAAGCAAGAAGAGAATATAAGAAGACTTCAGAATATAAACGTTCTAAAATAGACAAACTTCTTGCAAAACAAAACATAAAATTTAGAGGACCTTTCTCTTACCGCACTGTAAGAATTTTTGCTTATATTTTTATGCTTTTTGCCCAAATTTATTTGGTTTATTCTATAGCTTCAAAAATTGTCACCCCAGCCCACTGGGTCGGCTCTTTTGTAAATGTTCTTGAAATTCTTTCAATTTTTGCACTGCCACTGTTTTTGACATCAAATTTTTGTTTGATTATGTCTTCAAAAAGAAACATTAAAAACTTCCTTATTTTCTATTCAGCATTTGCACTTTTGATATATCTTGCAATTATTTTGATACATTACAGATATATTGGTGGATTTGCAAACATAATTTCTGATGGTGATGCTGAAATGGCAAATGGCATAGCAAACACCATCTCAAACATCTTTTTTGGTAAAGTGATAAACTACAACATTTTTGTTGACCTATCATTGTTTTCATTTTTTTATTTTTTCTTCTTTTACAAGCCAAAGAAAATTAAAACTAGAAAATCCCTTATTACATTTAGATTGTTTTCGCTTTTGCCTGTTTCAATCGCAATAGTTTCTTCTGTTCTCTATGCAATGCATTTTCTTGGTTCAATAAACCTTCCAGTTGCAGCACTTGCAATCATGCCTTGTAGATCTTTTACTATCTATGCAATATTCTTTATTCTGTCTATCGTAATTAAAATAAGACAATACAGATTTTCCAAACTTGGTGGAACTGAAATTGAATATGAAGAATATCTCAAATCAAACAGAAACTCTCTTGAAGTGTCTGTCATTGCATCAATAATTATTTTTGCAATATCACTTATAGATTTCATACTTTTATTCACAATCCCAGAAGTAATTTTGCTTGGAATTGGAGTAAATTTTTACTTTGTTTTCATTATTCCTTTTGTTTTGCTATTGTCCTATACAAGAAAGCCAAAACTAAAAATTATGGATGCAATTTTGCCAATTATCTTTGTTGTACTTACAATCATAATTTACTTAGAAGCATTTCTTTTGGTTTTTAATTCATTATAAAAAACAGCTTTTCAGCTGTTTTTATTTTTTCTCATTATTCTCCTCTTTTGAAATTTTGCTAAGTTTTTGCCTTTCCCTTTCAATCTGAGTTTTTCTTTTGTGAAGTCTCCATAACCCCTTATTTGAATTGCACCAATTTGTATTAAATAATAAAAACATGCCAAAGCATGCTTTTATTCTTCATCTTCTTCAAATTCCCCTATTCCATAGGCTCTTTGAATTTTTCTGCTATATCTTCTTATATGAACTTTTGCATTCATCAATCGATAACTTCGAATCTGCTTTCGCCTTATTTCACTTCTATCTCCAAGCAAAACTTCAAGACCATCCCACAGAAAAAGCCACCCTATAACAGCCACAATTTCAAGAATGTGAATTTGAGACAATTCAATATACAAAAAAGCTTCAACAATAAGAATTGCAAGTCCAATAAACGTGTACAAAAAGCCCATTAATGCATTACGCTTCAATTTTTTGTTTAGTAAAACAATTTGCTCTGCGTGGTGTCTTTTTACAGCATGACGGATTCTCTTTTTCTCTTCATTTGTCGTCATTTCTTCTGTATGTATATCTATTGAGATTTCTTCTCCAACAGGAATCTGTGCTTCACACATGTTGATATAATCAATCACTCCAGGATTCATAAGCTCATATGTCAAGTATGAAAAAGGAGAGAAAAAGTCATCTGAATCAATAAGTCCAACATCAATTTTTGCTCTGCCATCTTTGTCATAGTCAATTTCGTAGGCGTCTTTAAGAGCCGGACTTTTCTTTAACCTTTTTAATAGTTTTCTTCTTTCAAACATGATACTCTCCATTTGTTTTGTGCAAGCGTGATTAAACAAAAATGTTTTTATCAAACCTGTTGATAGAACAAAGTCTCCCACCTTGTTTATAAATTTATCAACTGCGCCCCATATTATATCACAAAGAAAAACAAATTGCAATTACCAAAATTTTTATGTATTTGCCATCTATTTCATATAAAAAAACGCAAATCCTAGTTCATAAGATTTACGTTATGCTTGGCGAAAAAAGTGGGTGTTCATAATACAAAAATATTACCTTATCCTTTTATAACTTATCAATAAATTTTTTAACAAAATGTTGCATCTCTTGACATGTAGATTTATCAAGTTCTTCTCCTGTCAGCTCGTTGTTGGAAATAATTCTAAATGCGACTCTGTCCACATTAAAAATTTCACAAACCTTAAATGCAGCAATTGATTCCATATCTTCACAATCTTCTCCAAAAATTTTGTTCAAGAAAACAATTCTATCATACTCTTTAGAGAAAATATCTGCTGACCCTAATGTTCCTACTTTCACTTTATTTTTACATTCAATCTGTTTTGCAATTTCTATATATTTTAAAGTTGAATCAACACTATAACTACGAGTTTTGTGTGGAATCCATTCCAAACTATTACTCCCTTCATTTTGCTTTTTGATTGGTGTTTTAAAATTGTTTATGTAAACTGATTTTTCTCCAATTATAATATCAGAAGTTGAAAGGTCTTTTTTGTGCGCACCTGCACAACCTTGATTTATTACCAAGTTTGGTTTAAATTCCTCAATTGCTAGCTGTGAAGAAATACACGCATTAAATAACCCACGACCTGTTAAGGAAATAATAATTTTGTGACCATTATAATCTGCAATATAAAAATCATAACATTTAATTATTTTGTGTATTGTTGGATTAAAAACTCTGATTAAATAATCAATTTCTTCATCCATTGCACCTTGAATTAAAATAACCATAAATTACCTCTATTTAGAACATACCATAAAACAAAACGAAAATCAAATATAAAAAACTGATAATTCCACAATGGTTTTATCAGTTTCGCTTGGCGGGAGCATTAGAATTCTATCTCTCGGCAAAATTTTTAAAAAATTAGATCTGTTTTACACAATATAAACAATATTGTGCTATAATGTAATTACATTGGAGAAAAACTACAAAGAGAAATACTACAGAAAAGGAGTCTTTGAACATTTTTCTAAAGATTGTAAATGTTCAACTTCAATAACAGCAAGAATTAATGTTACTGATCTTGTTTTATATTCAAAGAAAACTGGAACAAAGTTTTATATAAACTTTTTATACATTCTGTCAAAAGTTCTTAACTCAAGAGATGATTACAAAATGGGATACCTCTATAAAGAAGATAAACTGATTTGTTATGATGTGATCAATCCAACTCAATATGTTTTTCATGATGATACAGAAACTTGCACTCCTGTATATACAAAGTTTTATTATGATTATCCAACTTTTTATGAAAATGCATTGATAGATATAGAAAGAGCAAAAGAAACAAGGAAATATGGTCTTGACATGCAAAATCACCCAAACTGGTTTGATGCATCATATATCCCATGGTTTTCATATGATTCATTAAACATTGAGTTGCCTGATGGACATTTGTTTTTTGCTCCAATTATAAATTGGGGAAAATATAGAGAAGAAAATGGACATTTAATGATGCCTGTTACTGTAAGATTAAATCATGCAATTGCTGATGGATATTTAGTTGCAAATGTTTTTCGTTTGCTACAAAAAGAAATTGA
>CAJOLY010000045.1 GCA_905235485.1 uncultured Clostridia bacterium | reverse complement strand
TGCTCACGTCGCTTTGCTCCTCAGCATGACAAACAAGAAAGTTTCATTCTGGTTATAATAAACTGTCATTCTGAGCGAATGCAATGAGCGTGAGAATCTATTCATTATAAAAACTGTCATTCTGAGGGAGTGAAACGACCGTGAGAATCTCAAACATAAGTATATCAACAATATTGTCATTCTGAGCCCTGTCCGTGCCAAGCGAGATTCCTACGTCGCAAATAAATTTGCTCCTCTGAATGACAGAGCGTGAGAATGTCATTCTGAGGGAGTGAAACGACCGTAAGAATCTATTCCTTATCAAACATTTTGAAAAATATTTAAAATGAATTATAATTTTTATATGAGTAAAAATTATTATGTTTATATATTAACAAACAAATCAAATACTGTCCTATATACAGGCGTAACAAACAATTTGGAACGTAGAACAAACGAACATATATATAAAATTGATAAATCAGGGTTTGCAGAAAGATATAATTGTGACAAGTTGGTGTATTATGAACAAACAACAGACATTGAAGTTGCAATTGAACGAGAAAAACAAATTAAAAAATATAAAAGACAAAAAAAGATTGATTTGATAAATAATTTTAATCCCGATTGGAAAAACTTGTTTTTGTAATGTTGAATTGATGCTCACGTCGCTTTGCTCCTCAGCATGACACAACAAAAAAGTCATTTAAGCACAAAAAAGCAATTCTTGACATAAAAACCTGTCATTTCGAATATCAAAAATTGTCATTCTGAGGGAGTGCTGATTATAAAAATTGTCATTCTGAGGGAGTGAAACGACCGTAAGAATCTCAACAATATAAATTGTCATTCTGAGCGAATGCAATGAGCGTGAGAATCTATTCCTTATATGGTCGAGATGCTCACGTCGCTTTGCTCCTCAGCATGACAACAATATATTCACAAGTCACAAAACGCACAAAAAAATCAGTATGTTAATACTGACTTTTTTTATGTTTCACAAATATATTAGTTTTGTTTAAATGTGAAATGAACACCAGGTCCCATTGATGTGGCAAGAGCCAAACTTTTGAGATATGTTCCCTTTGCAGCAGCTGGCTTGCTTTTGATGATTGCATCCATAACTGCATTCAAGTTTTCAATAAGTTTTTCTTTGCCAAAACTAACTTTTCCAATTGCAACGTGAACAATGTTTTGTTTGTCAAGACGATATTCAACTTTTCCAGCCTTAACATCCTTGATTGCTTTTGCAACATCCATTGTAACTGTGCCACTTTTGATGTTTGGCATAAGTCCACGTGGTCCCAAAACTTTTGCAACTCTTCCAACAAGACCCATCATATCAGGTGTTGTGATGCAAACGTCAAATTCTGTCCAATTGCCTTGAATTTTTGCAATCATTTCTTCTCCGCCAACAAAGTCAGCACCTGCTTTTTCAGCAGCGTCAGCAGCATCACCTTTTGCAATAACCAAAACTCTAACAGTTTTACCTGTTCCGTTTGGGAGCACAACTGTGCCTCTAACTTGTTGATCAGCTTGTCTAGCATCAACACCAAGTTTTGCGTGAAGTTCAACTGTTGCATCAAACTTAACATTGCTGGTTGCGATTGCAAGTTCTGTTGCTTTGTCAACATCATAAATTGCATGTTTGTCAACAAGTTTTGCAACTTCTAAGTATCTTCTTCCTCTTTTCATAAATCCTCCGTGGTGGTAACGAATAAATAATTCTTCCACTTTTTTAAATTTTAATCTTCAACTGTTACGCCCATACTTCTAGCAGAGCCTGCAATCATTTTCATTGCTGCTTCAACATTTGCTGCGTTGAGGTCTTTCATTTTGAGTTCTGCAATTTCTTTGATTTGGGCTTTTGTTATCTTTGCCACTTTTTGTTTGTTTGGCACACCGCTTCCCTTTTCAATTCCGCAAGCTTTTTTGATGAGCACTGCAGCTGGTGGGGTTTTGGTGATAAAACTAAAAGTTCTGTCTTCATAGGCTGTAACGATAACTGGAATGATAAGTCCAACTTGATCTTTTGTTACTTCATTAAATTGTTTCAAAAAGTCCATTGTTGGAATTCCGTGAGGTCCAAGAGCAGAACCTACGCTTTGACCTGGGACTGCTTTTCCGCCTGGAAGTTGCAATTTGATAACTGCTTTAACTTTTTTCTTTGCCATTTCTTCCTCCTACTCCAAAAAAGAGTGTTGTGGTTCATTTGAAGTGCATAAAGATTTACACTTCTCCCACGATTTATATTAAATAGATATTATCTATATAATATACTATATATATAATATAATTTTGATTTGCTCAACTTTAACAAAATTGACAAACCATAAAATTAACCAATTTTTCTAATTTGATCAAGATCAACATCAATAGGTGTTGTTCTGCCAAACATTTCAACACTAACTTTTGCCTTTGAATTTTCTGCATCAATTTCAAGCACGGTTCCAGTGACTTTGTCAAAAGGACCACCCATAATCTCTACAGTGTCAGTTGGCTGAAGTGATGTGTCAACCTTTGGTGTTTCAAGCCTCATTTGCATAATTTCCTGTTCTGTGAGCTCAAGTGGTCTTCCCTTTGGGCCAACAAAACCTGTGATGCCACGAGTGCCAACAATTCTGTGCCAAATATCATCGCCATAAATCATTCTAACAAGCAAATATGTTGGAAGAACTTTTTGTTTCACAACAACTTGTTTGCCACTGTCTTTTGTTTCGATAACTTCTTCTTCTGGGCAAATGATATCAAAAACTCTATCTTCAAGGCCATTCTTTTTTACAACCATTTCAAGATTTTGTTTTGCAACATTTTCATATCCTGAAATTGTGTGAAGCACATACCACTTTGGTTTTTCATCCATAACTTTTGGTCTTTCATCTATAACCATAAAAAATCTCCATTATAATGTGTTTGTAAGCAATTTGTAAATCCAGCTAAGGCCGTAATCAATACCAAACAAAACAACTGTAAAAATCAAAACAATTGAAAGCACCAAAAGTGTGTTTCTAACAACCTTTGGGAAAGTTGGCCAAGTAACCTTTTTGAGTTCAGAAACAGTTTCCTTTACTTTGTTTCCTCTTGGTTCACTCTTTTTTGCTTTTTTTGTTTTTTGTTTTGCTTGAGTCTTCTTTTCTTCAAGTTTTGTTTTCTCTTTTGCTGATTTTTCCTCAACTTTAACTTCTTCAGCAGTTTCAACTTGATTTTCATTTGCAAGCTCGTCATTGTTAACTTCATTGTTTACAACTTCATTATTAACTTTTTGAACGTTTGCTTTTTTCTTTTTATTCTTATTTGACTTTGCCATAAGGCCCCCTAAAAACTATTATTTTGCTTCCTTGTGAAGAGTTGTCTTTCTGCAAAAAGGACAAAACTTTTTTCTTTCAATTCTGTCTGGAGTATTTTTTTTGTTTTTCATTGTGTTGTAATTTCTTTGTTTGCATTCTGTACATTCAAGTGTAATTCTATCTCTCATTGGTTAATCTCCTAAAATTTTACTCTAAAAAATAGCACCCTTTTCAAGATGCTCTTTTATGATAACATATATATAATTTAAAGTCAACAACTTTTGCGAAAATAATTTTAAAATTCTGAATTTTCTTCTGGCTCTACTTTATCTTTTTTTGAGCCATAGAAAGATAAGTTGTTTTGTAAAACTTGAATTGACATAACAGCAAATAATTCAGCAGAATTTTTACTGCAAGTTAATTTATCAAGAAAAATATCATCTTTGAATTCTTTGCAGTTTTCATACTTCTTTCCAATATATTCGCAAGTATCATTTATATATTTAACAATTCTTTTTGTGAAAGACCCTTTTCACAAATTTCTTTTAATCCAAGTATTTTCTTTAAATTTTTTGATGAATGATTTATATTCCAAGTTGTCAACATAACTTTTCTTGCAATTTTTATTTCGTTATTTGACATATCTGGATTATTTTTTCTATATTTTCTATTATCTTCCAAAGCAAAAATTAACTCTAAAATATTTATGTTAGATGCTTTAACCACTTTATTATTCAATAAATTCATATAAATTCTCCATAAAGAAAAAGTCTTGAAACTCAAGACTTAAAATGTTTCTTCATTATTATTTAATCCATTTTTTTGTTGTGGTGTTTTACTACCTGCTTTTAAGAGACGATTCCAAGCAATATTAAAATAATCTTCTGCAGAAAATGTTCTTTTTCCTATTGAGCCATCATTGTTTTTTACAGAAATTTCAATATCTTTGCCTTCGTAGTATTTTACTGCTTGTGAATAAAACATTACAATATAATGACGTGCTTCATTAAAATGTGAAAATGTTTCTTTAAAATCAGCATAGTTAATTTTTTTATCAGTTACCCCAATTTTTAACATATTTATAATTGGATCAACTAAATATTTCTCTTTTTTTGAAATAAGTTCTTTTTGAACTGCATCCTCGACCATATTATCTAAATAACGATAAACATCTTTAATTGCTACTTTATTAATCATAACTACTCCTTAATACAAAATTATTATAAAACAAAGTTTTTAATATGTCAATACCGTTTTTATTTTTTTTATGATAAATTTTTAAGAACTCATATCAATTAAAGTTCCTTTCCCATCGTATCTGTAAAATCCCTATCTAAATCTTTATTAAGAGTAAAATTATCCTCTTTTTTTAAGCTTTCTCCAAACTTTCCTGTTAAATGATCATTATCAATGTCTTGATTTAAGTAATTATCACCACCTTTAATAATTTCGTCAAGAATTTCGCCATCACTTTTTTGATTGGCAAATGTATTGATTGATTGTGTTTTGTTTGTATCTGGATTTTTAGGAGTAGTTTTTGTAGCTTGCTCTTGATTTCTATCTGTTTTTGCAAATTTTTCAGTTGAAATTTGATCTTTTTTATCTAAATTTTCAACTTTTTTATCATTTGTTTTATTTTCGTTTGCAAGTTTAACTTGATTTAAAAGTTCTTGGTTGTTTGTTAATTCCGCTGTTTTTTCAGAAACATTGACAGATATCATCATAACTTTTGCGATTTCAACTGCAACATTTTCACTGAGTTTTCTCCAAGCTGCTGTGAGTGCAACATCTTGTAGCACTTCTACACTGTGGACTTCAAATAGCCCGTCAAGAATTTGATTGAGATAACGGTAATACCCGGGCATACCTTCCTTTACAAACCATCCGTTTATTTTGTAATTTTCACTATTAAACTCTACAAGGATTTTTTTGCCAATTTCGGATTTACCTAAAATTTTAAGACGTTTTTCAAAGAGTATTTTGTTGATTGAATCGAGTTTTTCTGCTGATCCTTTTTTAAGCAAGTCCTCATACTTTTTTCTGGCAATAACAAGGTCAACATTCTCTTCATTTATATCTTTTTTTAAAAAGCCTTCTTCTTTCTTTGAGACAACATTGAAATATTTAAGCATATCAATAATAAAAGTGTTTGAGTCTTTTGAAGAATATGTTGCAATTGAAGCTGTGTTTGTGTTTTGATAGTAACCATTTGCCCTATCAATAGTTTCCAAAAGCTGTAATGTGGCTGTAGTTATGCCATTTTGTGTGTTGTTTCTGATTTTTATTGCAAAATCAATTTTACCAAAGCCTCCGATATCATTCAAACTTTGGCAAAAAGTTGTTGATCCAAAAGAATATTGATAAACTTTTTTTATTTTTACGAGTTGATCAATTATGCCTTGATTTATTACGTAATTTCCTTTTTTGTTAAAATCTCCAAGCATCAAATTTGACATAACATCAATAGCTTGAGTTTGTCTGAAATAATCTATTTCACTTTTGTTATAAAGGAACCCACCTTGCGTGTCAACTCTTGCATATCTTTCGTTTTCTTGTTCACTCATAAAAAACACCTGCCTTTAATTTATTATACATAATAATTAGCAATATTGCAAATAAAAATGCACTTTTTGAGTGCATTATTTTAATTAAATACATCATCGGTTATACTTGTTTCATTCATTGGAACAATTTTTTCAGGAACTTGTTCACCTTTTAAATCTTCTTTTGTTGGCCTTGGTCTAAATTGTGGCATTTCTTTTTCTAAACTGCCGGCATCAGAATCAGAATTTAGATTTACAAATGTTGTAAATTGAGGTAAAAATTTAAGCTTAATATTTGCAAGTTCACCGTTTCTATTTTTTGCAACAATAAGTTCAATATTCCCTGGTTTTAAAGCATCAGGGCCAGTATACATATCAGGATT
>CAJOLY010000044.1 GCA_905235485.1 uncultured Clostridia bacterium | reverse complement strand
TGATATGTTCAAAAATGCTGGTCTTGCGCATTTGCTTGCAGTCAGTGGACTTCACATAACATTTTTGATTGCACTTTTGACAATGCTGTTAAAGCTTTTCAAAGTGAAAGGGAAAACAAGATTTTTTGTTATTTTGGCAATACTTTTTGTTTATAACATAATTTGCAATTTTGCGCCAAGTGTGTTTAGAGCTAGTGTGATGAGTTTATGTTTGATACTTGGACTCATTTTGGGTGAAAGAAACGACTCACTTTCAAACATAGGTCTTGCTGGCGTGATTGTTTTAATATTTCAACCGCTCTACTTTTTTGATGTTGGATTTTTGCTTTCATTTGGTTCAGTTTTTGGAATTATGCTATTTTCAAAGCCTATATCAAAACTATTTGACAAAATCAAATATTCCCAAAATTTTTGTCAACTTCAATTTCAACAACTTTAAGTGCAACAATTGGAACAATTCCTTTTGTTTGCAAATATTTTGGTGAATTTGCACCAATTTCACTTATTAGTAACCTTGTTGTTCTGCCACTATTTTCACTAATGTTCACAATACTTCTTATATGCACATTTGTCAACTTGATTTTCTATATTCCTGCACTTTTACATTTTTCAGAGTTTTTTGTAAATATTATAACAAATTTAAGTGCAATATTTGCAAATTTTGGAACAATAAAGACAATTTATTTTGATACAATATCAGTTTTTATATATTACTTCATAGCATTTTTTATAAGCCCATATATGATGCTCTCAGCAAAATCAAAGCTTGTTTGCTCGTTGAGTTTGATCGTGCTTGTTTCAGGGACTATTTCAATGAAAAGTATTAAAGTTGCGTTAACACCAAATGTAAATATTGCAACCACAAAAGGCAATAGCAACGCAATGGTTTTTACAACAAACAAAAACAAAGTGATTTTGACAAATGTTGATGGTGGATACTATAGATTTCTCACAACAAAAAGTATGTTAAGAGAATTGAATGTTTCACACATTGATTACCTTTTGATTTTTAATTACAAAGAAACAGCACAAAAAAATATTTGTGAAGTGGCCATTGATTATAGTATTTCAAATGTTTACATTTTTGGTGAATATTCAAACACTGACAAAATTGGACTGGTGTCAAACCTCTACTCCACACCAAATGTTCAATTCTTTGAAAATGAGACTTTTGAAATTGATGATTTTAGTCTTTCAACATACAAAAAGGAAAGCACAACAAAAGCAATAAATTATAAAATTGGAAGCATTAAATTTTTACAAGTTTTGACAGCTATATCTCAAACTGAGATAAGTAATAATCAGGACTTTTTCTATCAAACTCATTATGATTTTTGTATTTCAAACAGTATTTATGATAGATACTTCGATTTTTATGTTGATGAATTTTTTGCAAGGCAAGGCAATATCACAAGAGAAGATCAAAAAGTTTCGTTCTTAGATAAAAGCATATTGTGGACATTTGATTAAAATTATGCTAAAATAAACATATGAAGTTTGTTGAGCTCAAAAAACATCTCATAACAAATAATTTTTATCATTGCTATAATTTGTTTGGTGATGATAGTTTTTTGATTGATTCAAGCAAAAATTTACTCTTTAAATATGCTTCAAATCAAAATGAGTTTGATAGGATTATGCTTTCTGCTGAAAATTTCAACCAGCAAAATGTGCTTTCAATTTTAAACACTCCATCTTTTTTTGGTGGCAACAAAATTGTTGTTTTGACAGGCGTTGAAAAAACAAAGAATAAAGATGTTTTGAAACTTGTTGAAGATTATTCAAAATTTCCAAATTCTCAAAGTATTTTTATTTTAATTTCTAATGAATCTTTGTTTGATGAAAACAAATTCAATAGCAAAAACTTTTTTTGCAATGTTGATTGCAACAGGCTTGATAGAAATACAATTTCAAGTTGGATAAATGCTACCTTAAAAGAAAAAAATGCAACTATAACTGATGAAGCAAAACTATTGCTAATTGACTACACAAATGAATATCTATCACGCATATCGCTTGAACTTGAAAAATTGATTTCCTATTCAAATGGAAACATAACAAAAGACGATGTTGAACTCTTGGTTGAAAAGAGTTTGGAATTTAGTGTGTTTGAACTCACAGAGAATATAGGCATCGGCAACAGAAAAAAAACCTTTGAAATTTTGTCTCATATGATGGAAGACAAAAAATCTGCTCCAACAGTTCTTTCACTCATTCAAAACTATTTCAGGCGAATGCTATTTTCTGCAATAACTCCAAAAACAAATTTGCAAATTGCAAATGAATTAGGTGTGAAAGAATATGCGGTAAAAAAAGCAAAGGAAACTTCAAAACTCTTTAGCAAAATTGCACTAAAAGATATTGTAGAACTATGTGGAGAACTTGACTTTAAGGTTAAATCAGGTCAAACAAACTATAAAAATGCTGTGTATTATTTAATTATGTACATTTTAGAAAGCAACAGAAAGTCAATATAATTATACAAAATATTATAAATTATAAAAAAGTCAAAGGATAACCTTCGACTTTTTATTTTTCCATTAACTCTTCGTTGCTTTCTATTTTTTCATTTAAATATTTTTTTAATTTTTCAACAGAAGAATTTTGAATTTTTACTTCTGAATTTTTTGAACTTTCAGTTTCAAATGTTAAATTTTTTGTAATTTCAACAGCAGTTTTATTTTCATTCAAATAGTTTGTCAGTTTTACTGTAAGATAATCATAATCCGCAACAAAATCATATTGATTTGGAATTTCATAATCTGTATTCATTGCATTTGTTTTTTTGTATAAATTATATGCGATCGAACCGCATTTGTTGTAAAGATCACACCAAGGTTTTGTAAATTTTTGATTTTCTTTAACAATCTTATCTATTTGCTTTAATGCTTTTGTTTCGTTTTTTTTGCTATGTAACAATCTAACAATTTTTTTAAAATCTGCTACATTTCTATCATATATTTTTTTGCCTACATATTTATCTAAATCAGACTTATAATTTTCTGCACATATATAAGTTTGTTTGACAAAATCTTCAAGGACATCTAGAGAAACTTCTTTGTAACTGTCAGCATTGAGAATATCTTTATAATTTTTTCTAAAATGGTCTTTCATTGCCACAAACATTGTGTCAAGTTCCATTTTTGCATAACCTCTGCCAAGTTTTCCTTTTGAATGCATAAATATTGAATGTAAAATCTTTGGTATAACAAATGAAACAAATATTGATCCAACATTGGCAATAGGGATACCATAATAGCTAGGCATCTTAAAATATCCAGTCAAAAGTATACCAAAAGCAACAGAAAAAGTGAATGTTGAAATTGCAACAATAATAGCATTGCTGGATTTGTTAAAAATCAAATGACCCCTATTTTCTCTTTTTTTCTTTTTGTTGGATGCAATGGTATTTTCTAGTATATTGCAATATTTTTTTGCTTCCTCAAAAGTTTGTTTTTTATCCATGCTGTACCCCACAGTTTAAATAGTTTATATCATTTAAAAAAAAATGTCAATACACATAATAATAAAAAAAATTCATGCTTTTTAAATAAAAAAAATAAATTTATGCTTGACAACAGAAATTTGTTGTGATAATATATACCAGTATGCAATAATGCGGGCGTAGCTCAATGGTAGAGTGCTAGCCTTCCAAGCTAGTTACGTGGGTCCGATTCCCATCGCCCGCTCCAAAATATATATGGTGATCAAACATCACATATGCGTTTGTAGCTCAGCTGGATAGAGCATCGCCCTTCTAAGGCGGGGGTCAGGGGTTCGAATCCCTTCAAACGCACCACTGGGTATTTGGAACCACCATCCTATATCCAGACTTTGGGGTGTCGCCAAGCGGTAAGGCAAGGGACTTTGACTCCCTCATGCGTGAGTTCGAATCTTACCACCCCAACCATATGACTCATTAGCTCAGTTGGTAGAGCACTTGACTTTTAATCAAGGTGTCCGGAGTTCGAGCCTCCGATGGGTCACCAAAAATTGTTTGATACCCCATGGATATCAAACAATTTTGTTTTTTTTAGGAGACAAAATCAAAATGATTATTATTTGTCTTCTTATGCGGATGTGGCGGAATTGGCAGACGCACTAGGTTTAGGTCCTAGCGAGAAATCGTGGGGGTTCAAGTCCCTTCATCCGCACCAAGTTAAAAAAAACAGGCTGAGCAATGAAGTGCACCCCAAAAGTTAGACACATTTGGAGGTGCATTTTTAATGAGAAAAAATAAAAAATATAGTCCAGAATTCAAAATATCGTGTATACTAG
>CAJOLY010000043.1 GCA_905235485.1 uncultured Clostridia bacterium | reverse complement strand
CGACACTTTGACTACCACTTACTGTATATCTTGCGTTTACCATATCCAAACAGTATGTCAATCTAGTGTTGTTTGTATATGCAATACCTGTGTCAATATCGCTGCTTCCAGAACCATATCCAAAGTTTCCATTTAATCTGACACCGACATAAAGATTTGGATATCCTGAACCCAGACCAGAAACCGACCAAACATTATTTGTTTTTGTTATTGTTTGATCAATAACAATTTTGAACGTTGAAATTGTTGAACTATTTATTTCATATCCAGTATCTATATATTGTCCATTTTGTCCACCAGAGCTTGCTATGTATTCAACTCGTGTGTAACCTTCTGGCAACAAATCCCAATGATCAAAATCATAGCCTGGTATTGTTGGTGTTGGAAGTGTTCCGTATTGTGACCCATAAGTTACTGTTTTTGTTGCTGTTGCACTTCCGCTTGCAACTGTCCAATCACTTGTTGCAGGAATTGTTCCTCCATTTGCATCTGCAGTGAGAGTATAAGTTTGTATTTCCATATAAATCTTTCTGTTCATTGTTATGATTTCATAACCTGTGGCATCTGTTTCATAAAGTTTAAATCCAGTGCCTGAAGATGTTATATCATTTATCAATGTAAGATTTGCAGAAGATACATAGTTTGAAATGATTACAATTGGATGATTAACGTCATATGTTGAAACATTATCTAATTTTACATTTATTCTTTTTGTTGTTGTTAATGTTGACAAATCTCCATCTACATAAATTTTTGCAGTATTTCTTAAATCAAATTCATCAACACTTATAGCTCCAGCAATATGTATGCTACATAAAGCTGTGGTTGCAACAACAGTTTCAACGCTTCCAGAATATCCGTTGAAAATTGATCCAGTCGTTGAACCGTTTAATGTGATAGACTCAACTGAACCGTCAACCAATGTTATTTGTGAGCTATCCGTTGCAATTATGTCACTTAATGTCAAATCTTCGCCATTTATGTTGAGCATAGCTCCATCAACAGTAATTGTACCAGTGACACTAGCTTCCGCGGTTGAAGTTATGTTGGCTGTTTTTTCAAGTGTGACAGCAGTGCCAGAAGTATCGCTTGCAACCATTGTTATCAAAATAGGATAACTATTGCCTAATTGATCATTTATATAATTAATCGCACTTGAAAGGAATGGGAATTTATAATCTAAATCATTATAGGTAACGATAACTTTTTCACGATATCTTGCGTATAATTGCAATGCAGGGTTATCTGTGACAACTGTGCCACTTGTTATTTGGCTTCCAAAGAATACATCTGTATACCATCCAACAAATTCTGCACCACTTAAAGTTGCAGATGGGAATCCACCAGCCGCATCACCATATGTTTCATTGCGTGTAACAGTTCTTTGTGTGCTTGATGCCCCACCAATTGTTCCACCATTTCCATTAAATGTTACTGTATATGTATTTGTACTTGCTGAAAGATATTGCGATGTCACTCCGCCAATCGTTTGAGTTTGAACAGTGTATCCAGTTGCATTTATTGTAAACTTACTAAAGTTGTTAGTGTATAATGTTGCAGTGTCATAAGATATCAAAGGATTACTACTTGTGTAATCACTGCCAGAGTCTACGTTAACAGTAACTGGAACCGTGCTTAAAGTTGCCTTTGTAAGGTTACTTGCAACATTTATTTTGGCGTGATCACTCAATTGAATTGTTCCAACCAAAACAGTTCCACCCAAAGTTATTTTTGCGTTTGAACCTTCTGCTTCAATAGTGCTTATTGTTCCTTTAATGCCATTAACTTTTCCATTAGAAATCTCTGCTTTGCCTACAGTTCCGTTCAAAACATTTAAGGCTGACTCGGAGTATAGGCCTTTATAATTTGTTATTGTACCGCCATTTAAAATCAATATACTCTTATTATTTGTAAGCGAACTTAAAGTATAGCTTCCACCAACAATAGTTATGGTGTTGGTTGCTTTTGTAAGTGCCACTGATGAAGTTGTGTTTGCAAGCAATGTGATTCTAACAAAAGTGTCATCTAAATTATTTATAGCATTGATTGCTGTATCCAAACTTGTGTAGTTTGTATCAACAACAACTTCTTGATCCTGCGCATTTGTATATGTATAATAAACATTTACGACATCGCCATCTGCCTTAACCTTTCCGCTCCTTGAATTGATGGCAATACCCACACCTGCTCCAAGCATTGAAAAAGAAAACAAAAACAAAAGGGCAAAAAAGATCGTCCTTATCTTTAAGTTTGATAATATTTTCTTTCTCAACTTAACCATAATTGCTCCTTAAGCTCATTATCGTTTGCAAATGCAGGAATAAGGAAAATTGAGTAGCAATAGTAAAGCTAAATCCCCCATATAATTACTTATAGTTTATTACGTTTAGAAAATTTTATCAAGCAAATTAACACTGATTTTAAAAATTTATAAAATTTTTTATAAAATGACTTTATTCGACACAAGTTTAAACAGCTAAAAATCATATAATCTTTGCAATCAAAAAGACAACAAAAAATCTTTATCTTTTTTTTAATTGGCGTGTATTTTGCTAAAAAAATAGTTATAAATCTAAAACTAAAATTAAATTTTTTGTTTGGTAAAAAAAATAAATTAAGCAAAAATGAATTTTGAAAAACTTTTTCACGCGAAAAAAAATATTATGTAATTGGAGGAAATATGTGCGGAATTGTTGGATATGTAGGAAATAAAAATGCAGTTGATGTTATGCATGGGGGGTTATTAAAATTAGAATATAGGGGTTATGATAGTGCTGGAATCTCATATTTTGATAAAGCTAAAATTTGCACGAGAAAAAGTGCCGGAACAGTTGAAAATTTGTTTGATCATATTGAAAAAAATCTTTGCTCGAACATTGCAATTGGGCACACTAGATGGGCGACACACGGAAAAGCAAATGACCAAAATAGTCATCCACATGTGAGCGAAAAAGGAAAAGTAAGTCTAGTACATAATGGAATAATCGAAAATTATTTAGACTTGAAAAACGAATTTTTATCCGGCACTCAACTCAAAAGCGAAACTGACACGGAGGTTGTTGCAAATGTGCTTGAAAAAATTTTAATTGAAACTAATGATAAAATTATTGCAATATCAAAACTTGTGAAACTTTTAAAAGGTTCATATGCACTTGCAATCCTTTTTGACGATGATGACAAAAATATTTATTTTACAAAAAATATAAGTCCACTTATGATAGGTTCAAGCGAAAATGGAAATTATATATCAAGTGACATTTTAGGTTTTTGCGAAGAAGCAACAAAATATTTGGAAGTAAAAAACTTGCAAATTGGAAAAATTTCTGCAAAAAATATAGAAATTTTTGACAAAAACGGCAAAAAAATTGATTTTTTATTAAAATTTTTCTCAAAAAATCAAAATAGTTCAGATAAAGAAGGATATCCCCATTTTATGCTTAAAGAAATAAATGAGGTGCCAAAAGTTATAAAAAATGCTTGCAACTTATATCTAACGGAGCTTGCGAATTTGATAGATTTTGATCAAAAAAATAATATATCGAATTTTGAAGTCTCTCCTTTTTTAAAATTTAAAAATGGCTATTTTGACAACATAAAAAAAATTAAGTTGATAGCGTGTGGCACAAGTTATCATGCATCAAAAGTCGGAGAACTGTTATTTAAATCAATTGGATACGACGCAAACAGTGAAATTGCAAGTGAATTTATTTATTCACCTCAAGTGTTTTCAAGGGATACCTTATGCATTTTTATTAGCCAAAGCGGTGAAACTGCAGACACGTTGACTGCTATTAACATTGCAAAAAAACACAAATTAAAAACTATCGGCATAACAAATGTTGAAACTAGTACAATAACAAAACTATGTGATTATATCCTTCCTTTAGTCTGCGGAGCTGAAATTGCAGTCGCAAGCACAAAAGCATATAATTTTGTGTACTACAAATGTTTGCAGCATACTTGAAATTTTTAAAAACAACAAAACAAAATATTGCTTTGTGTGACACCAGTCATAAAAATAAAATAAAAAATGACGAAATGAAAAACTACACAAATTTAAATGAAGTTACAAACTATACTAAATCAAAAAACTTAATAAAAAATCAACAAATAGAATCTATAATTTACGAAAAAAATATAAAAAAACTGCAAAAAAGTATAAAAAAACTGCAAAATATAACAAAAAAAATAAATATTTTAAGTTTTGATAATCAAATTAAAGATATATTGCAAAA
>CAJOLY010000042.1 GCA_905235485.1 uncultured Clostridia bacterium | reverse complement strand
AAAGACTATATCGAAAAAGTTGAAGAAGAAAAAGAACAGCCAAAGCACGAGTTTAAGGTAGGTGACCGAGTTCAATTTAAGTCTTGGGAAGAAATGGAAAAAGAATTTGGATTAGATGGGAGTGGAGATATTCAGTGTTATTGTTGGTTTTCAACACAAATGAAGCATCTATGTGGTTCTTATGCAACTATTTCAAGTATATATGAATCTGGGCGGGTTAAATTAAAAGATTTTACAGCCGCAGGATATACAGATTGGAATTATTCAACCGATATGCTTAAACCAGTGGAAGATGCGAGTGTAAAAGAAAGCATTGATACACAAATCAAGCATTTGGAACAAAAACTTGCCGAACTTAAAGCGCAGAAAGAAAAAGAGAAATGGCAGTTCACAGAAGATGAGAAAGTGATTTTGAGAAACTTGCCGAAAGAAATCTTATAGCAACGCATTGTTTGCTTTTGAAAAAAAACCTAAGAAAGCGCATTCGGTATGGATTGAGAAAGATAAAGGTGTAAGTGAAATTTCCATATTTAGCCACTTATTCAAGTGTATTCAATGGTCTGACACCGAGCCTTGCGAGTTCAGAAAGTTTATTTAGGAGGGGAGAATGAAAGCATTTGTAATTAAGAATAAAGAAGGGAAATATTTGAGTTTTTCGCCAATAGAATTTAATAAAGACATTAGAGATGCAGTGATTTTCAAAAATGCTGACTTGTCGCAATATTGTCCTGACCCTTCTGTCATATTAAAAGATGCAAAATTTGTTGCAATCACAATCTGTGAAGGAGACCTAGACCACAAAATAGCAGTTCTGGAAAGAGCATTGGAGTTGGCTTGTGAAGAAGTGGATAATTATTGGAATTGTAAAAAAGCAAATCAAAAAAATCAAACACTAGAACAATATTTCATCCAACAAGCAAAGGAGAGTGAAGATGAGTGAGATAAATGATTTAGGTTTTGTTTGTGATAGTTGCGGAAGAAAAACACAAGGAACAACTATTGTAAAAGGAATGAAGTTTTGTGCAAAATGCTATCAGGAAACATTCGGTGCTACTAAAGATTGGCAATTATTAGACAAAGATAAAACTATCGAGGAACTCAAACAACAACTTGCAGAGAAAGACAAAGAGATTAAGGCACTAAAAGAAGAATTGGAAGATGAAACAGACTTCAAAAATGAATATTATCACTATTGGAAAGATACAGAAAAAGACTTGAAAGAGAAAGAAGAAAAACAACGCCACCAAATCTGTGACAAGATAAGAGAAAAATTAGAAACTCGAATAGAAAAATATCCAATAATTTGCGAAGATGAGAATCACATTATCAAAAGATGTATATTTATTGATACGATAAATGAAATTTTAGAACAAATTGAAAGGGGAGAATAGAGATGAGAAGAAAAAAACCAATATTTAAGTTCGTTTGTGATAAATGTGGCAAAGATATGCCGTATGATTTAGATAGCGAATATAATAACAAAAATTTTAGAGCCATAAAAACCACTTGTGAATGTGGTGGAAAGGCAACAATAACGGTGGTAGAGTAATGAACAAACTCTTAAAAGAATGGAAACGCCGACTTCAACTTGATGACTGGCACATCGAACTTATAGAAAATTGCAGTCCAAACGAAATGACACTGAAAGATTGTGCTGGCGAAACCGAGTGGAGTGAAGTTGGCAAAACAGCTGTTATAAGAATTATAGACCCAAAAGATTATGGGAAGCGAATTGAACCATTCGACTTTGAAAAAACTTTGGTTCACGAATTATTGCACTGCAAGTTATGTCTACTTGGCGAAAGTGGCAATGACTTACAAGACAGACTTATTCACCAATACATCGATGACTTGGCAAATGCACTTGTTAGTGCTAAAAGGAGAATAACATGATACAAATAAATGATAGACTTAGAATCGTGAAGGTCGATGACAGAAACTTGGCTATTGAAGAATTTAGGCAAGTAACTAGCGAGAAACATGGCACTCGTGAAGAATGGTGCTGGTGCGGATATTATGGAACATTAAAATCTGCTTTGTTGGGATGCTTGGACAAAAAAATGTTTGATTTGCCTGAGGCGGACATATCATCTATAAATTTGCTGCTTCAAAAAATTGAACAATGTGAAACAGAAATTATTAAAGCCGCAAAAAATGCAAAAATTTAATATTTGGAGGTTTTAATGCCACAGCAATTAAAAACATGTAGGCGAGTTATTGAAGATGATGAGTTTTATACCATGTATAAAGATGTCGTTCGAGAACTTCACAAATATGATTTTAGAGGCAAGAAAATTATTTGCCCTTGCGACACAAAAGAAAGCAACATATACAAATATTTAAAAGATTGCTACTATGATGTTCGTTATAGCAACAAGGATTGGAGAAGTGTTGATTATTCAAAATATGACATTGTTATTACAAATCCGCCGTTTAGCCAAGTTCGAGAATTTATCAGGTTCTTGGTTGATAAAGATATTAAGTTTATAATAATAGTAAGCGATGCTTTAAGATGGAGTATACGAAAACAAAAATTATCATTCGGGGGGGGCAGAATCTATTGCGGAAAAGACGCCCAGAACTTTACTAGACCTGATGGAAGTATTCGCCCAGTTCACTGCGGTTGGATTTCGAACATCCCCGATGATTGGGGCGAAAATAAACTAATTTGCGGAGAGTGAGATGTTTATATTTAAAATATTTAGAATTTTAAGAAAAATAAGGCACTTGCTATTCATCCTGCTTCTTGCAGGTGTGGTGGTTCTTATAGTGTATTTAATAAAATAAAAGGAGAATAAAAAAATGAAATTTAAAATTGGAGACAAAGTTATTGGAAATAAAATGGCAACCGAGAAGTATGCCATTACTATAGAGGGCTGGGTTGGAACAGTAAATACGGTTGATTCTGAAAATGGTCGCATTCGGGTAAATAATGATAAAGAAGAATTTATTGGCGAAGGAGTGTGGGTTGATGCAGATTTCTTTGATTTATACAAAGAAGGTGTTGCACATAAAGAAATAAAAATTGCTGATAAGATTGAGATTGACAAAATTATATTCAACGACCCAGCAACAATTTTGTATGCAAATGGCAAAAGATATGTGTCAAAGGCATACAACGAGGCTTTTGATGAAGAAAAAGGGCTGCTTATGTGTTTGATTAAGGCTTTTGGAATTTCACACCTTGACCTACAGAGAATGATTAAGGGAGCTACGGTTCAAGAAAAGAAAGCGCCAAAAGATAAAAAGGAAAAATTTGTTAAAGGTTCGGGGCATTTGGTAGAAGAAGTGCCTGCAGTCCCAAGTCCTAAAGGTAGAAAACGTGGCAAGTCATATATTTTCAATGTAGATGATAAAGTTCTTGTCCGTGACTGTGACCAATACGAGAACACAACAAATTCTACAGCAAGAGCAATGCTCAACAAAGTGTGGCGTGTTCAAGACATTGATACGGATGACACGATTGTCGTAAATGGCGTTCATTTTGCAAAATGCGAACTTGAAAAACTGAAATTTTAGAGGTGCATAATGAATCAAGAGAAATTTTTAAACAATGAAAAAGTTTTGCTTGAATACCTAAGAGAAAATTTGAGTGAAAGTAAGTCAAAATATTTGGTTACAACTGATAAAGACCTCGCACTGGCTTTAAATGTGTCCACTAAAACCGTTTCAAGGTGGCGTAATCGCCTTTTAGAACTCGGCTTGATAAAATATTCGAGTAAGTGGGTTTCTGGCAAAAAACAGGGGATTTTCGAGGTGTAATGATGGAGATTCTAGGACAGCTTTCTTTGTTTGAAGACAAAAAAGAAAAATCAAATGATTGGAAATGGTGGATGTCAAAAGATTATCCTCAAAAAAATGGCTTAACTGTTTTTAGTTGTTTTGCATGCGGGGGGGGGTCGACAATGGGTTACAAACTTGCTGGTTGCGAAGTGCTTGGTTGTAACGAAATAGACCCTCGAATGAACGAAATTTATGTTGAAAATCATCACCCAAAATATAATTATCTTGAAGATATAAGAGATTTCAACAAAAGAGAAGACTTGCCAGAAAAACTTTACGACCTAGACATTTTAGATGGAAGTCCACCTTGTAGCACATTCTCAATGGCAGGGCAAAGAGAAGATGCTTGGGGTGTTGCAAAAAAATTTAGAGAAGGTCAGAAAGAGCAAACTCTAGATGATTTGTTGTTTGTGTTTATAGACACTGTTGCAAAATTAAAGCCAAAAGTAGCAATAATGGAAAATGTTGAAGGTTTAATGCTTGGAAATGCTTGGAAATATGTTCAACAAATATATAAAAAATTTAATGAGATTGGTTATAGTGTAAAACATTGGCTGCTAAAGGGCGAGGAAATGGGTGTTCCTCAAACAAGACATAGAGTGTTCTTTGTTGCGACAAGATTGCCTTTTAATTTAGATTATATCAACATGTATTTTAATTATGAGCCTATAACATATGGACAGATTAAACAAGGCGAGTTACACTAAATTCTATCAAATTGCATCTCAAGCAAATCAATATGATAAAAACATTGCTGATACAAGAATAAGACTAGGAGAAAAAGGTTCTGCTTTTCAAACTCTTTATATAAGAGATAATATGATTGTTCCAACACAAAGGTCAAAGCCTGATTTGATAGATATTAAAGAAATTGCCTATGTAAGTAAAGAAACAATAAGAAACAGTCAAACTTTCCCACAAGATTTCAATTTTTTGTCAGACACTTATTCAAATGTAGGATATATTTGTGGAATGAGTGTCCCACCAATTATGATTAAAAGACTTGTGACAAGGCTTATTGAAAGTGGTTTATTTGATTATAAATTAAGGAGGAAATAATTATGATAGAAAAAGTAAATCCAAGCCACCCAGATAAAGTGGCAGACAGAATAGCAGGAGCCATTGTAGATTTGGCATATACAAAAGAAGCAAACCCAAAGATAGCGGTTGAAGTGTTAATAGGACACGGAAAGTGTATGATTATTATAGAAAGCAGTATTATATTTGTTGAAAGTCTTATAAATAAGATATATGATATTGTTTACAGAATTGTTGGTTCAAAGGAAATACGCATCGAAGTTATGAATGCAAAGCAAGATAAGCATTTAGCAAAAAATCAAAGCAAAGAAATTCGCTGTGGAGATAATGGAATATTTAAGGGCGTCCCTCTTACAACTGAAGAAAAGGAATTGTCACAAATAGCAAGAGAAATTTATGAAAAGTATCCGAGTGATGGTAAATATATTCTCAATGGTGGCAAGTTGATAATTTGCCAAAGCAATGCAGTTGGTAATAATTTAGCAGAGTGCTATGACAATGAAGGGTATTTTACAAAAGTCAACCCACTAGGAGACTGGACAGGTGGCACAGATGTAGATAGTGGTGCAACCAATAGAAAACTTGGAAGTGATATGGCACAATCTGTAACAGGTGGTGGACTTCATGGAAAAGATTTGTCAAAAGCAGATGTAAGTGTAAATATATACGCATTCCTTAAAGCACAAGAAACAGGAAAGACAGTTGAATTGTGTTGTGCTATTGGCGATACAGAAATTGATGGAAAGCCATATAGCGAAATCGTAGAAATAGCAAGAGAATATATTAAGTCAGTTGGTGGGTTTGAAAAGTTTGCAGAGTGGGGATTGTTTTAAAATTATAAAAATCCTTGAAAATCATTTGACTTTTATAAATTGAGATTTTATAATATTATTGATTGAAGAAATCAAATGCCTTATCAAGTTTGGTGGTGCTTCTTGATAGGTAAAACTAAATTTGGTAGGGCAGAGCCTACAATGAAAGACCCAAGCACCACATTAGGTCAAGTAATTGTAGGCTTGTTTCTTTAAAAAGGAGATTGTTATGGATAAGGAAATGATAGAATGGCAATTTGAAAATTTTAATTCATTATGTGACAAAGCAAAATTTCTTATTTTTAAAAATGTTGTAGAAAACTCAGCGAACTCTTTAAATTTCTTTTCAGTTTTTGATGTTGAGGATGATGAAACAAGATTAACACCAATCGAGCAAATTCTGTATATTTCATTTAAAATATATGAGTTGGAAACACATCAAAAATTACCTAGACCTTCTTTTGTTGATATGCAACATCCATTGGTTTGCGATGGCAACAAATATATTGTTGATTTTTTTATAGACACAATTATCATACCTGATGACGTTTGTGAGGTTTCTCTTAATAAACCAATCATAATTGAATGTGACGGATATGATTATCATTCAAAAAAAGAACAAATGAATCATGATTACAAAAGAGAAAATGACTTGAAAATCGCAGGATTTAATGTAATTAGATTCACTGGCAGTCAAATATACAACAGCCCTTTTGAATGCGTTGATACAGTTTATAAACAAATCCAATATGCTTTTAAAAATAAAGAATATAACTAGGAGGGAGCCATGAATAATCCAAATTATTATGCAATAATACCTGCATCTGTGAGATACAATAAAGAACTGTCTTTTCTTGAGAAATTCATTTATTGTGAACTGACGGCTTTGTCAAATGTAGATGGCTATACATTTGCAAGCAACAAATACTTTGCCGACCTTTACGATAAAGACCAAAAAACCATAAGCAGAGCATTGTCGAGACTTGAAGAACTTGGTTATATTTCAATAGAATATGATAAAGTTGGAGCAAAAGTTACCAAAAGAAGGATTTATCTTGCAGAAGTAAAATCTACGGGTGACAAAATTGTGAACCGTGTAGAAATTACGGGTGACAAAAATATCACCCGTGAGCAAGAAAAATACCTACTTGCGAGTGACAAAATTGTCACGGAGAATAATGTAAGTTATAATTATATTCTTTCTTTAATAATGTATAACCTACCAAAAGACCAAAAAGACATCATAAAATCATATAATTTTAGCAAAGAAGTGGAAGACAAGGTATATGCTTGGTTGCAATACAAAAAAGAAAAGAAGCAAGGATATAAGCAAATTGGATTGACTGAGTTGCTTAACAAACTCAAAAAAGATGCCGATGAATTTGGCGAGCAATATGTTGTTGACGAGATAACAAACTCAATTTCATCGAATTATTCTGGAATATTTGCAAATGTTTCGAAGGGGTCATACAAACAAAATAAGCAAGGAACTTTCAATCAATATATTGACGAACTTGCAGCAGAAGAACTTAAAAATAAAACAAGGGAGGACGATATAATAATATGCAACTAGAGAAGGTCGACATATTGTCAATGTTAAAAATTATGAAGGCAAATTATGCTTATGCTTTTAGGGACTTGGATAAAGAACAAACAAACTTGATGGCGAATACTTGGTATGCAATATTGTCCAAAGAGCCAAAAGAACTTGTGCAAATGGCTTTTTACAAGTCGCTTGAAGTTTGCAAAATGCCTCCAACAATAGCAGACATAAAAGAGCAAATTGAAAAT
>CAJOLY010000041.1 GCA_905235485.1 uncultured Clostridia bacterium | reverse complement strand
TTTGCATATTCTTGGTATGCTAATATATAATATGAATTTTCCTTATTAAAAAGTTACCGTTATGTGTATCAGTACGAGCGCACGCCTCACCCTCAAATTTGCAAAATCCTTGCGAGTTTGAGTTTGAAAAAGCGCATAAAAATAGCCCGACAATTACGTCAGGCTATCTTTTTCAATTAAGCGATATTTTCACGGCGAAATGATCACGGGTAAAGAAAAATACGAACTCCGACTTTCTGTCAGGGTTCGTATAATCTTTTTTGGTGCACCAGAATAAGGAAGAACTTCAAGGAACAGCTGTTGAGGGTGGAGCTTATGCAAAGTTTAAGGCAAATATTGGTGGAGATATAAACGTTTGGTTTATGTCCAGTAATGGTCAATATCCAATTATTGAAGCTATTGACTTCAATGCTCCAAGTAGCACAATCCCAACAAACAAATAATTCAAGTTTAGAAAGAATAAATTCATTACAATAAAAATCCACGGGTTTTACTCGTGGATTTTACTTTTACAATAATATAAGTTAAAATCTATTCCTTTTTTACTAGCAAAATTTACCTAAACTAAAATTACAATACACTCAATTAGGATAATTTCACTTTAAATAACCATTTAATCCATCAAACATAATTTTGCTTAAATCTTTTGAAATTTCTTGCAAAGGAACTCGACAACCAGAATTAAACCATTCTTGATATACAGCAAGCATTCCTTTCATGCAAAAGTTTGAAATTATTTTTACGGTTTCTTTATCTAAATTTGTGCTATCTATCAAACTGTTTATAAAGGCTTCTTCTAAAATATTTGAGATTTTAAGAATAAGTTTTGAGTGCTTGTCACTTACTATTAAATTCCCAAAGAAATCCAAATCTTTATTTATTACTTCCTTTATTTTTTGAAATAGTAAATATGGGTTTTTTATTATTTCATCTATATTGAGGGTTTCTAATTCTTTGGAAAGCAGTTCTATAATCTCATTTTCTATTTCGTCCTCAATTTCCCAAATGCCATCATAATAATAGTAAAAAGTTTTTCTGCTGATATCTGCAACATCTGCAACATCTTTTATTGTTATATTTTTAGAGTTCTTTTTTTTAAGCAATTCAGCATAAGCGTTACGAATTGCTTTCTTTGTTTTTAATATCCTACGATCAACTTTTTTTTCTTCCATATATTTTACCTTTTTAACACAATTTGGGTGATTTTACACATAAATAGACAATTGTGCATATTTTTACTCATAGATAAATTATTATGTTTATACTAATTGGTAACATATTATATTATAATACACATATGTTACAAAAGTCAAATGTGTAACAAAAAATAATATAAGGAGTGGACATGGAAGAAATCATAGTTGAAAACCTTACCAAAGATTATGGCTCTGGTCGTGGAGTTTTTGATGTGTCTTTCAAAGTAAATAAAGGTGAAGTTTTTGGCTTTTTAGGCCCTAATGGTGCAGGCAAATCAACAACGATAAGGCATCTTATGGGGTTTAGTAAGCCACAAAGTGGACACACAAAAATTCTTGGCAAGGATAGTTTTGAGCATTATAGTGAATTTATGGACAAAGTTGGCTATTTGCCTGGTGAGATTGCACTTCCTAGTGGAATAACAGGCTTTGAATTTTTGGATATGATGAAAAAAATGAAGAAAGTGACAGATGATACGTGGCTAAATCATTTAATGCAAATGTTTGAGGTTGATCCCTATGGGGAAACCAAACGAATGAGTTTGGGCGTAAAAAGAAAACTAGCTGTTGTGACAGCTTTTATGAATGACCCTGATATTTTGATTTTAGATGAACCAACAAGCGGTCTTGACCTAAAAATGCAACAGCAATTTATTAAATTTATAAAAGAAGAGAAAAAACGAGGCAAAACAATTTTGCTTTCTAGCCATATATTCAGCGAAGTTGATGCCACTTGTGATAGAATTGCAATAATAAAGGACGGGAAAATCGTAAATGAGTTTGTCGCAAATGACTTAAAGCATAATGAAAACAAGGTATATAGAGTTATGTTTAATGATAAGCAAGAATTGGAAAAGTTTGAAAGCGAAGATGAAAAGAACAATTCATATCAAATTATAGAGAAAAAAGAAAGCTCTTGTTTAATCTACACAACAGATAAGGAAATAAACAAACTTATAAAAACCCTTTCGAGATACAATTTTTCTTCATTTGAGCATTTGAAGGAAACTTTGGAAGATTACTTTATGAGTTATTATAAAGAAGATAAAGATTTCGGAGGCGCACTGTGATGGGAAATTTGATTGAAGTTAAAAATCTTACAAAAGATTATGGTGATGGCAAAGGAATATTTGATCTAAATTTTGAACTCAAAAAGGGCGAAATACTTGGATTTGTAGGCTCAAATGGTGCTGGAAAAACTACCACAATAAGAAGTATTATGGGCTTTATTAAACAAGACAATGGAACGGCATCGGTTTGTGGATTAGACTCTTGGGAAGATGCTGAAAAGACAAAAAAATATATTGGCTATGTACCGGGGGAAATTGCCTTTCCGGATTTAAAGACGGGAACAGAGTTTTTGAAATCGCAAGCAGAGTTTCTAGGCATAAAAGATACATCAAAGGCAAATTATTTGATAGATAAGTTACAACTAGATCCAACTGCAAATTTAAAGCGTATGAGTAAGGGAATGAAGCAAAAAACCGCCATTGTGGCATCGTTGATGAACAGTCCTGATATGTTGCTTTTAGACGAACCAACAACCGGACTTGACCCGCTTATGAGGGTATCATTTTTGGAAATTTTGGAAGAAGAACATAAAAAAGGCACAACTATACTCATAAGTTCACATTTATATGAAGAACTTGAAAGGATTTGCGACAGAGTTGCCCTTATAGATAAAGGCAAAATTATATCAATTATTGATATGAAAGAAATAAGAAATAGACCTGTTGTTGACTATAAAATAGAGTTTATAAACTCAAAAGATTATGAAAATTTTAAGAAATTGAATTATCAAATTATTCGTGACCAAACAAAATACAATCAAGTGACAGTGAGAATTAAAAAAGAAAATGCAAAACTGCTATTTGCGGATTTAACAAAATATCAAGTTAAATTTATCTCAGAAGTCAAATATACTCTCGAAAAGAAATTTAATGAGATTATAAAAGTTATGTAAAGGAGAATTAAAATGATAAGTAAACCATTATTTAAACAATCTTGCAAGGCAAACGGGGTTATGTGGCTAATCGTTACAATAGCTGTTTGCTTTATGCTTTCTTGTGTTATGTTGATTGCAGGCGGAGGCAATATAGCACAAACAAAAGATGCTGTCCAAAGCACTATAATTGAAGGTGAACTCAATTCTCAAATGGAAAAAAGAGCATTGAACTATTTTGAAATTGCTGATAGTGCCTTGCTCCATTTTGATGAAAAATTCTTAGCAGAATATGCCGCCTATCAAGATGCTCAAGGAAAAACAGAGGCTGAATCTAGTCAATTAGCCTTTTCTACGGCTTATCAAAATGCAACCACAGACTTGCAAGCCTATGCAAATAATTTGAGAGAAAATTTAGGATATGAGGAAAATTCTAACGAGGCAAAAGAGCTTCAAGGCTTAATTTTCTACGTACTCAACCCAATGACAACTCAAGATACATATATGTTTGATGAATTTTACACCAAACTTGGTGAAAAAGCTCCTAGGTATGATATGACGACAGTGGACAGCACAAATAGATCTGAATATATTGGTGATTATTGCCAAACAAATGCTTCTATCTTTCTTGCTGGGAACATGGTAAGTGAAGATAATATCGCAGTTGTCGTAGATGTTTTGAAAGACTATGACGTTACAAGAGAACAATATCACGAATTAGGATTTGACAGTTACAACAATGTTAAAATAACTTCAGAAACTGTAGTTGTTAATTTTAGAGCCAACTTAAAATATCGTTTAGAAAATATTAAGGAAGGAGAAACAGAAGAATCTATTAAAAATGAACTTGCAACAAAATTTACTTCAAGTTTGCTTTCTTCACTGCCAGAAGAAGTATCTAGCGCTATTTCAGATATTGGAAGTATGGACTTGTATGGTTTGCTTGTCGGCTCTATTTTCTTCAAGATGGCAGGACTTTTACTCCCTATCATCTATATGATAATGACAGCCAACGCACTTATCGCAGGTCAAGTTGATAGTGGCTCAATGGCATACATCTTATCAACATCAACAAAAAGAAAAACTGTAACTCTAACACAATCAATTTTTCTTGTATTGTCACTCCTTTGTATGTTTGTTTGCACGACAATTACAAGCATAATATGTTTGTCAATTGTGAATGTCACAACAACCCTTACAATAGGGAAGTTATTGCTCATTAATCTTGGTGCATTTGTTGTTATGTTTGCCTTGAGTGGAATTTGCTTTTTGTCATCAAGCTGGTTCAACAGAAGCAAACATTCAATGGCACTTGGAGGAGGACTTAGTATGTTCTTCTTAGTTGCGACTATGCTTGGGCTCTTTGGCTCGTCAATAATCCCATCAGTTATTAGAATGGACGCATTGAACTTCTTTAATTACGCATCAATAATTTCACTATTTGATGTAACATCAATTTTAGATGGTTCGCTTACATTCCTTTGGAAACTTGCAATACTCTTTGCTATCGGAATTGCTTGTTATGTGGTAGCAATCAAGAAATTTAACAAAAAAGATTTGCCATTATAAGCGGACTGAATGATAAACTCAATGAAAACGAAATGCTCCGAATTCAAAACTTGGAGAGACAAATTTAACCCAAAACAAGAAATTAGTGTTAAAAAATGTCCGATGAAATGAATGATATTCTTGAAAGACTGCTGAGCATTTGCCAAGAACGAAAGAAAAAACGCAAAGAAATTCAAGCGGAATATGATAGACGTGGATTAAAAATGGGATGAAAATGTAACTAATCGGAACGTTTGGAAGCCTATCGAATGTTTTGTGTAAGAAATCGCCTTCATCGAATCAATGATTAAACCTATGGAGTGAAAGTGAAGTCGGAGATTGCGTTTTCGGGAGTGATTTTCCAAGATCAGAAACCGAAACAACGGCAAAGGCAGACAGAGCGTAAAAAACTCTGCCTGCCTTTTTCTATGCCTCGTAATTGTCAAATTCATCCATAAAGCAAAATAGGCCGAACGTTCTTTTAACTAAAAGTAAGTTCAACCTATTAAGACTTGGTGCGGATAAAGGGACTTGAACCCCCACTCTTTCGAAATAGATCCTAAGTCTATCGCGTCTGCCAATTCCGCCATATCCGCGTTGCAAGGATATT
>CAJOLY010000040.1 GCA_905235485.1 uncultured Clostridia bacterium | reverse complement strand
TGGCAATGAGGACATTCCATTATAGAAGGTGTAGAAATTTTCCAGTTTGCTTTTCTGGAATTACGCCTTGCTTTGGAAACCTTTTCTTTTGGAACAGCCATATTGCACCTCCTACTTTCTTTTTGCTTGACTATTATAATCAAAAACAAAATATTTGTCAATTACAAATTGTTATTTTTTTATTTTTTAATTGAAATTTATTCTTTTTGTATCTTTATATCCACTATTTTATTTGAATTTATATCAATATATGTATGTTTGAACAACGAATAATATAAGATTTTTGCACATTTTAAGTTAAAAGATAAATTTATTTTTTTAAGTTTGAAACAACTTCAACAGTTTCACGAGCGATTGCAAGTTCTTCATCAGTACAGATTTTATATATAGGAACTTTACTATTTTTTGTTGTTATTAAGCCATCTTCTCCCCTAAGGATTGAATAGTTTGCATCTCTGTCAAAATCTATGCCAAGATATGTAAGCCCTGTTAAAACCATTTCTCTAAGTTCTGGTGTGTTTTCGCCAATACCTGCAGTGAAACATATTGCATCAACGCCATCAAGTGCAGCAACATATGAACCAATATATTTTTTTATTCTGTATGCAAGCATTTCAAGAGCGAGCACTGCTTGTGGCTCTTTTTTCTCGTACATTTCACATATATCACGCATGTCACTGCTCTTTTCTGTTATTCCTAAGAGTCCACTTTCTTTGTTGAGAATTTCAGTAACTTTGTTCACATCGTATCCTGTTTTTTTACACAAAAATTGAATAACATTTGCATCAATATCTCCACTTCGTGTACCCATTATAAGTCCTTCAAGTGGTGTGAAGCCCATAGAAGTGTCAATGCACTCCCCATTTTTGATTGCAGTGATACTGCTACCATTTCCAATATGGCAAGTGATTATTTTTGAATTTTGAAAATCAATGCCAGCATATTCAGCAAGTTTTTGGCCAACAAATTTATGACTTGTGCCGTGAGCTCCATATCTACGAACTGCATAATCGCGATAATATTTCATAGGAATACCATACATATATGCATATTTTGGCATTGTGCTATGAAATGCCGTGTCAAAAACAGTAACATTTGGAATTTGTGGTGCAACATTCACGCAACCAATAATACCATCTGTGTTTGGAATTGCATGAAGTGGAGCAAAATCAACAAGACCACGCAAATCACTTATAACTTTTTCATCTACTAGGGTTGGTTTTGTATAATGCTCTCCACCATGAACCACTCTATGACCAATTGCGTCAATTTCAGTTATATCTTTGATAACTCCAATTTGTGCATCTGTGAGTGTTTCCAAAATAAGTTTGATTGCATCTGCATGATTTGAAAGAGATTTTTCAAGGATTGTTTCTACTCCATTTGCTTTATGTTTCAAAAAACTACCTTCAATGCCAATTCTTTCTGCATTACCCTTTGCAATAACGTCCTCTGTATCCATATCAAACAATTGATATTTTAAACTACTACTACCTGCATTTACTACTAGAACTTTCATTTATTTATTTTCTCCTAATGTGTATTATTATGCCAAAAAAAAGAGCAAATGTAAAGACTTTTGCTCTATATTATTTGTAAATCTTTTTTTATTTTTCGTATTTTGCTTTTTGCTGCAATTTCTCCCATATGAATAACTTCAGCAATACCTTCTTCTGTACGTTCTGTAAAGCCATACTTGTCATTTTCAACTACAATATTTGTATTTGCCTTGTATTTTTTTATTTTTTCATATTCATATTGAACGATATTAAAACTTGTCATAAGTATTTCAACAATGTTATTTAAAGTTTTGGTTAAATAATGATTTCCAATGCAATTAACACTTATGATATAATCTGCACCCATATCTTTTGCAACACTTATCGGATTGTTGTTTATCACACCGCCATCAACCAAAAGCATACCTTTATATTTAAGTGGTGCATAAAGTCCTGGAACTGACGAACTCGTTCTTGCTGCTACTGAAACTTTTCCTGTTTTGAAAACATATTGCTGACCAGTCTTCAAGTCACAAGCAACAGCAGCATATTGAATTTTACAGTCTTCAATTTTCGCACCATGAGATAATTTATCTAAATACTTTGACATTTTATTCCCAGCCAAAATACCTTGCCTAAGGACATTAAACATATTAAGATCGGAAATATTGCCTAATTTAAATTTTTTTGCTTCATATTCCATTGAGTATATATCCATGCCAGAAGCATATAAACCCCCAACGATACTGCCCATACTTGTACCAACAATTATATCTGGAACAATACCATTTTTCTCCAAAACCTTTATGACTCCAATATGTGCAAAGCCCTTACTTGCACCACCACTTAAAACAAGTGCAACTTTTTTTCCGTTAATCATAATTTATATCTCCAAATCATAAAATTTTTTATGCAGACAAGCATAAATAAAACCAAATTTAGTATAATTCAAAATATAAATATTATTAAAAAATCAAAAAACAAAAGCAAAATTTTTTTGAGCATTTTAATATCACTTTTGATTGTTTTGATTGTTGCAAAACCAAATTTGTGCATAAATTCTATATATAATGGGCTTTCTGTCTGGGCAAAATGCGTGGTGCCAAGTTTGCTACCTTTTATGTTTTTTACAAGACTTTTGACAAACTTGAATTTTATTTCAAAGTTAACTTCAAAAACATACAAACTTAACAAATTTTTGTTTAACGCACCAAAGATATCAAGTTACATTTTTTTAATGAGTATAATCAGTGGCTATCCAATTGGAGCGAAACTTATAAGTGAATATCACAAAATGGGAATCATAACAACAAAGCAAGCAAACAAGCTTTGCACGTTTTGCTCAACAAGTGGGCCGTTATTCATAATAGGCTCTGTTGGAACAGCATTGTTACTAAGTGCAAAACTTGGATATATTATGCTCATTTCACACATATTTGGAAGTGTTTTGAACGGAATTTTATATAGAAAATTTTATATTGACAAAACTGAAATATTTTTTGAAAACAATGATGAGTCAAAAGACATTTTGCAAAATTCAATGAAAGATAGCATTTTGAGTGTGCTTGTTGTTGGTGGATATATTGCAATTGCATTTTTGGTGATTGATTTGTTTAATAATTTGGAAATTTTAAGTCCATTAAATTTCGTTTTTGAAAAACTGCTAAATTTGTTTGGAATTGAAGGTGCAAGTTCTGCTGTTTCAAGTGGAATACTTGAAGTCAGCAAAGGTGCAGTTATGCTTTCCAAACTTAATTTATCATTACTTTCAAAAGGTGTTATCGCAAGTTTTTTGATTGGATTTGGCGGAATTTCAGTTTTTTTGCAAGGAGCAACATTTTTGACAAGTGCAAAAGTAAATATGAAATTTTACTTGCTTCAAAAACTCACTCATGGAATTTTGAGTGCTGTGATATGCTTTGTGCTTTGTGTTATCTTTAAAATTACTTAACATATTTTGGAATGTACTAATAAAAAAGAGATGAAATTTCATCTCTAATTTAATTTTATTTATTTTAAAAACAGCTGATATCTTATGGAGTAAGTCTGTTTGGACCACGGAATAGAAACATAACTTCCTTGATTCCTATATTCAAAACTCGCATTGTGAGTCTGTCAAGTCCAAGTCCAAAGCCACCGTGTGGAGGGCAACCATATTCAAAGAACTTTAGATAATTTTGAACATCTTTGTCAAGTCCTTTTTCAACGGCTTGCTTTTTTAGAATTTCATACCTATGCTCTCTTTGTGCACCTGTTGTGATTTCAACACCCTTCCAAATAAGATCATAGCCAAGAGGCACGCCTTGCTCATCTCTCATATGATAAAATGCTCTCTTTTTTGCATCATAATCTGTGATGAACAAAAACTCGTGATTAAATTTGTCTTTTGCAAGGTTTTCACAAAGATGCTCGGCTTCTGTTGTAAGGTCTCCTTCTTCACCTTTTGGGCAAATATAGCCGTATCTACTTTCAAGTTCTGCATAAACATCACAAAGCTTCATAACAGGGAAAGGAAGAGTTGGAACAACAACATCAACACCAAAAAGTCGTTTAACATCTTCGCCATATTTTTCGCTAACTGCTTTAAGCATTTCAGTGAGCATTTCAGCTTCAATTTGCATCAAATCTTTATATGACTCAATATAGCTCATTTCAAGATCAAAGCCTGTGAACTCAGTTGCATGCTTGCTCGTGTTTGATTTTTCTGCCCTAAAAACTGGGCCAACTTCAAAAATTCTTTCAAAACCACTTGCCATTGCCATTTGTTTGTAAAACTGTGGGCTTTGAGCAAGGTATGCTTTGTCATCAAAATATTTTACTTCAAAAACATCCGAACCACTTTCACTTGCTGTATTGATAAGTTTTGGGCTATGAATTTCCAAAAATCCTCTTTGTATCAAAAAGTTTCTAAGTGTGTTTGCCATCAATGTTTGAACTTTGAAAATAAGAGTGTTTCTTTCTGTTCTAAGGTCTATCCAACGATAGTCCATTCTAAGGTCAATTGTTGAATCTTCCTTTATTGGCATAGCCTCTGCTACACTTTCAATTTTAATTTCATCAGGAAGTATTTCAATGCCATTGAGTTTAACATATTCATTTGAAACTGCTTTGCCAACAACTGTAACAACACTTTCAAGTGTGATTTTGTCACAAATTTCTGAGAGAGTTGGGTTGTTTTCTTTGTCAACAGTTACTTGAATTTTCCCAGTTATATCTCTCAAAACAATAAAACACATTGTTCTTTTGTTTCGGCAATTTTCAACAAAACCTTGAACTTTAACAATTTCTTCCGGTTTTATATCTTTAATACATGTTCTTTTCATTTTCTACTCCAATTTGTTTAACTTGCAAAATATTATGTATCTTTTTGCATTAAAAAGTCAAGAGATTTTCTTGACTATACTATCATTTTTTTTAAAAGCATTTGACTTATTCAACAATAACTGACCAAAGACCATGCTTGTTGCAGTAAGCTGAAAGTTTGCTTCCTTTGACGTAAGGAAAAACTGCCTTTGGAACTTGATTTGGTTTAAATTTTATTTTTAAATTTAGCATTTCATTTGAAATCTCTAGCCATTCAATAAAATGTTCTTCTTCCATAACGTGAGGGACTGAAACAACAATTTTTCCGCCCAACACTTCAAACTGAGGCAAATGTTTTTCAACAGCCCCATCAGTTGAATTTTCTTTAACAAGTGCCATTGGCTGGCCACAACATTGAATTCCACAATTATCACAATGGCAGTCATTTAAAACTTCAACCATTGCCCCACAATTTTTACATACTCTTAACATAATTACCTCCAATATTACAATAATTATTTTAACAAATAAAATTTTTTTTGTCATTTAATATTAAGTGTTTTTAAAAGAATTTAGTGTTTTGAATAAGAATTTTTTTGCAAAATTGTTAGAAAATTCAATAAAGCACTAACTAAATTAAAAAAGTGATGATAGTTTGTATCACCACTTATAATTTAATTTAAAATTTTATTTTCAACAATAATATCACCATAAAAATTGGTTACAGTTACACTTTTGATTTGGCTATAATCAGCTCTGTCACTTGGCTTTTGGTCTAAATATACTGTTTTATATTCAATTTTATCAAAATCACCAGTATAAACATAAGCCCAAAGTCTTTCTCTTTTGTCGTCCATATTATAAAAAGCAAAGAAATATCCGTTATCTATATAATTTTTGTATTCTTCAATTTTTTTGTCTAAAAATTCCAATATTTCTTTTTCAGAATATTTTTCCCATGAATTATCAAACCAATCAATATAATCATCTGGCAAAAAGTCACCAAAAAAACCAACTGTTTCTTGATCAAACTTAAAATATAAGCTACCTCTTATCCCATGTGATTTGTCAGAATGTGGGAATATACTTATTATCAAT
>CAJOLY010000039.1 GCA_905235485.1 uncultured Clostridia bacterium | reverse complement strand
ATTGACTATCAATGTTTTCATAAACATTTTTTTTAAGTTCATTTTCATTTTTGTTTTTAAAATTTTCCATTTCATACCTCTATATGATATATGAAAAATTATTTATTTAAGTTTAAAAAATCGCATCAATCTGATGCGAAGAGTTTTTATTAAATTTAAATTATTTTATATTATTGAAAAACAAATCTTTTTATCAAAACTATGAGGTAAAAGTTCACTCAATTTGTGTGTTTCAAATTCATTTATGTTTTTTGCGATTATCACAACAAGATCACTTCCAAATTCACTCAAAAATTGTCTGCAAACGCCGCAAGGGTATGCAAAACTATCTTTTGAATTTGTTATGCAAATTGCAACAAAATTTTTTTCTCCTTCACTTATTGCTTTTGAAAAAGCAACTCTTTCTGCACAAATGCCAGCAGGAAAACTTGCGTTTTCAATGTTTGCACCAGTGTATATTTTGCCACTTTCACACAAAACACTTGCACCAACAGAAAATTTGCTATAAGGTGCATAGCAATTTTTTTGTGCATCAATTGATGCTTGAATCAGTTTTTTATAATCTATTTCCATAATTTTATTATACACACAAAAAAGCTTTTTAGCAAACAAAGGATAAATATTTGTTAACTAAGTTGATATTAAATTATATTTAAAAACAAATAATTATATAATTAGTTGAATCTATAATTCAATAAAGTTTGTCCAAAAACCCTCATATTGAGAATGCTTTGAGCATAATATATTTTAGACAAATAATTGTATTCCACAATATGACAAAATTAGAGTGATTTCGACTGTTTTTGCCATAACGAATTGATGCGTCTAATATTATAATTTTAGTGAGGATTTTATGCATTTTTATTGTGTAAAGTTTAAGTCAATAAGAGCAGTGCTTTTAATTATTTTGGTTCTTGTTTTGCTGAGTATAAATTTTGGAGGATATGCACCTGCAAGCGTATTTTTTGGAAATGCTCTAAGAAAGGTGCCAGTTTATTATGTAAACACAAATGAAAAGCAAGTGGCAATTAGTTTTGATGCTGCTTGGGGTGCCGATAAAACAGAAAAGATTATTGAAATTTGCAACGAATACAATGTCAAAGCTACATTCTTTCTTGTTGGAATGTGGGTTGAGAAATATCCAGAAATGGTCAAAAAGATTGATGAAAACGGCTTTGAAATTGGAACTCACTCAAACACTCATCCTGATATGACAAAACTATCTCGTGAACAGCAAAAATTGGAACTTTCAACAAGCATAAACTTAATTAAAAACATAACAAATAAGAACGTTGAAATTTTTAGGCCACCATTTGGAGCATATAATGACTCTTTGATTGAAACTGCTGAAAGTTTAAATCTTGTTACAATTCAATGGGACGTTGATAGTTTGGATTGGAAGGGACTCAGTGCAATGGAAATAAATAGCAGAGTTTTAAATGGTGTGAGAAATGGGAGCATTATTCTCTGCCACAACAATAGTGACCATATTCTTGATGCTCTTCCAATTATGCTTGATAGGTTAATCAAAAGGGGATATAAAGTCACGCCTGTTGGAGAGCTGATTTTAAAAACTGATTATATTATTGACAACAACGGAATGCAGAGTGCAAAAATCTAAAATTTATGGCAATAATTTAATTGCCTAAAATAATATCAATGAGAATTTTGGTATTAGATTGAAAATAAATAAAGGGAAGAAGGATTAAATTATGAATTATGAACAAATGAACAACAACAAAGTGTATTTAAGAGGAAAGATTGTAAGCGAACCTGTGTTTAGTCACGAAGTATTTTCTGAAAAGTTTTTTGAATTTGATTTGGAAGTTCCAAGACTAAGTGACAGCTTTGATACAATTCCGGTTACAATAAGTGAAAGACTTATTGACAATAGGATTAAAACAGGTGAAACTTTGACTTTCTTTGGTCAGTTTAGAAGTTACAATAAACAGGTTGATGGAAAGAGTAAATTAGTGCTTACAGTTTTTGTTAGAGAAATTGAAAAGAATGATGAGACTCAAAATCCAAATGTGATTGAACTTAATGGATTTATTTGCAAAGAACCAGTTTTTAGAACAACGCCATTCAAGCGCGAAATTTGTGACATATTACTTGCAGTAAATAGAGCATATAACAAATCCGATTACATTCCTTGCATTGCTTGGGGCAGAAACGCACGATATGTTAAGGATATGAAAGTGGGTGAAGGTTTGAATCTTGTTGGAAGGATTCAATCAAGAGTTTATCAAAAAAAGATTAGTGATGATTTGATTGAAACAAAAAATGCTTATGAAATTAGCATAACAAAACTTTTGCCAACCGATACTCAGCTTATATACTCACCTTTTGATACAACAAATCAAAATTATGTTAGTGAATAATATTGATATAATTCCATAGCCAATTTATTTGGCTATTTTTTATATATATAAATAATATTTAATAATATACGGTAAAAAAAGATTTTTTAATTTTTTTGTTTTATAGAATAATGCTGACAAACAGTTGTCATATATAGGATGATATTATTAGAACAAGCGTTTGACAAAAATGGTAAATTTGTGATTTTGTCGAATTTTGTAAAAAAATCGATTTTTTTACAAAATTTTGTCACAAAACTTTGACATAGCCAAAATTGTTAAATTATAATAAACACGAAATCAAAAGGAGATTTAAAAAAATTGATGAATACAGATGAAAAAATTTGGGCAAAAACTTTGCTTTCCAGTTATAGTTACTTGGAAACGATATGTGGAGCAATTGACAAAACCGTTTTGAATTATGGTATAAATTCCGCAATAAACAGAGATGCTGAATATGTTGCGAACAAAATAATTTCACTTACTGAAAGAAAAAAGATTTTGATTAACACCAAAATTCTTATCGACAATGTTTTGCAAAGAATTGACAATAAATATGCAAAAATTTTAGTTCTGAAATATATAGATAAAATAAAATCAGAGACCGCTAGCAAACTTCTCGATATGTCTATGCGTACATATTTTAGAAAAACTTCTCTTGCTGTTGATAATTTTGCAAGTGAGCTTAAAAAATTTGGATACAATACCGTAAAATTAAATGAACTCTTTCGAAATGAAAGTTGGATTTTGGAAATTTACAACGCTTATGTTCAAAAGCATATAAAAGACTCAGAATTTGAAAACTTGAATTTTTTGGGGCTTGCTTTAAGTATGCTTAGAAAAAAAACTGCAGGTGTTTTTTGAATCGAATGCTAGGATAAGCAAACTGATAAAACTATCAAATGCTTTTTTCTGAATTGCTTAAGTTTCATCTCGCTTTTTGCCTTGCTTTGTGAAAAGATAAATAACAAATAGTGTTGGAACTGTTGTTACAACAATTAACATATTTTTGGTTGAAAGGTTGAGATATAAAAGACTATCTACTGGCAAAAAGTTTGTTACACTCACAAGGGTTAGGTTTTCGCTAGAACTTGTGATTGCAGATAAATTTCTCGTAAAAGGGGAATAGATATATCCTTTGTATAGATTGCCATATTCATCTTGATATGCAGAGTAATACCACACATTACCAAGTCCTTCAACGGCTTCTTCACCCGCACATTTACCATAGTATGTCAAGTCTTTTGTTGAAACTTTTATCGTGCACAAAACATTGCTGTCTGTGTCAAGTGTTTCAGGTGAACTTCTTAAACACACATTTGAAATGTCATACACATCAAAAGTTATACCAGTTAAATATGGATTTTGAGGGAACTCCTCAACAAAACTTAGCTTGCTTTTCAATACAAAACCTTCAAATTCAAGATACTGTACTTTGAAATAAGCATTGTCTTGAGTTTCCAAAACCTTAACAAAATAACTTTGTTCAAGCAAAAAAACTCGGCTGTTTTCATTTGGCTCGTTCAAAAAATAACAGTCGTTTGAAAGCACTTTGGCATATCCACTTGTGAAGGGCTCACTGCTAACAAGTCTTGTTTGAGTGCCTTTTATGGTCACAACGCTAAGCACCACAAAAAGCAAAACCAAGACTATTATCCAAAACTTTTTCATTTCTATAATATATTATGTTCAAAATATTTGTTATTAGTATAAAAAAGCAATTTTAAAACAACATTTAAAAATAAAAATCAATATATCAAAAAATTTAATAAGTCAAAGTTACTTAGATTTCTTTGACTTTTTTGATATGCAACTTTACTAAATAACAAAAAAACTAAGAAAGCAGATTATTTTATTAAACATAAGGACGAAATATGATTGAAGCAAAACAAAAAGAGAAGCTAAAAATGTTAATCAAAGAGGCAAATAAGCGCTTTGACACAAAAATTGCAAAGTACAATAAAGGCGATTTAATTCATCAAAAGCAACTTGATTTTCACAAGTGCCAAAAGAAAAACAGATGGGTGTTTGGAGGAAATCGAACTGGCAAAACAGAGTGTGGTGCCGTTGAAACTATTTGGATGCTTCGGGGAATTCATCCATTCAAAGAAAACAAAAAAAATGTTTCAGGCTGGGCAGTTTCACTTTCAACACAGGTTCAAAGAGATGTTGCACAAAACAAAATTCTTTCGTATCTCAATCCTGAGTGGATAAGTGATATCGTTATGCTTTCAGGCAAAAAGGATAGTCCCAGTAGTGGTGTTATTGACAAAATTTACATAAAAAATGTATTTGGTGGTGTTTCTGTTTTAGGCTTTAAAAGTTGTGATCAGGGCAGAGAGAAATTTCAAGGAACAAGTCTTGACTTTGTCTGGTTTGATGAAGAGCCTCCATATGATATATACCTTGAATGCAAAATGAGAGTTTTAGATAAATGTGGTGAAATTTTTGGAACTATGACTCCACTAAAAGGACTAACATGGGTGTATGATGAAATCTACCTTAACAAAAAAAATGACAAAGAAGTTTGGCACGAAAATATAACCTGGCAGGACAACCCTTTTTTGAATCAAGACGAAATAAAAAAACTTATGAATGAAATGTCAACAGACGAACTTGATACTCGCTGTAATGGAAATTTTGCATTTTCAGGGGGTATGGTATATTCAAATTTTGATGAAAACATAAATGTGGTTGAACCTTTTGAAATTCCAAAGGAACTATATGACAACATCAGTATCGACCCTGGTTTTAGAAATGCACTTAGTTGCCATTTTTATGCAAGAGATGGCGATGGAAATGTGTTTGTTATTGCTGAACATTATGCTGAAAATATGACGATTGACGAGCATGCAAAAGCAATTTTTAAAATTGCAGATAGGCTTGGCTGGCACAAGGATTTTGACGGGAAACTTTGTTCGCTTATTGACAGTGCTGGACTTCAAAAAACATTAGCAAGTCAAAAAAGTGTTGTTGATTTATTTTTTGAAAATGGAATAAAAACAAACCCCAATGTCAAAAAAGAGCTACTTTCAGGTATACAAAAGGTTAAGCAGTATATTTGTAATGCAAATGGCGAAAGAAAACTTTTCATATTCAAAAATTGTACAAATATGATAAGGGAAATCAAAAGCTATTTTTGGGGAGATGACGATGTTCCAATAAAAAAAGATGATCATTGCCTAGATGAACTCAGATATTACATTATGAGCCTCGATGATAGATTTGCTGATAAGAAAAAAGAATCAGTTATGCTTGCTTTCAAAAATAGTCTTGCAAAAAAACTTGCAACTGACAAGAGAAAAAGATTTTTAAAATGAATTTTTGATTTAGAGAAGATATTTAATTTTAAAAATATTGCTACATTTAAAATCTAACAAAATTTAAAAGGAGTTTTTATGATAAGTGAAGAATATGGATAATGAGTTTTCAAAATTTAAAGACAAAATTCAAAAATCACTTATAAAAAAAGCATTGGGATATCGCTACAATGAAGTGATTGAAGAATATACAATAGGTGAAGATGGAGAAAAACTAAGCAAAAAAAAGGTGACAACAAAAGATGTGCCACCAGATATTTCTGCAGTTAAACTTTTGCTTGACACACTTTGTGTTGAGCATAATGATTTTGAACAAATGAGTGATGAAGAACTGAAAAAAGAAATTGAAAGTGCAATGAAATTGATAGAAAGGCAATTTGAAGGAGGGATTGATGGAACTAAAAAAACTTGAAAATGTAAAAGTGAAGTGTGACTTTGTGGGGTGTGGAAATATGGCTGATTATTCAATAAATTTGAAGCGAAGTTTATTTTCAGGGACAACTGACATTTGTGAGAGTTGTCTAAAAGAATTATATAGCCTATGTGGACACTATATCACACCAAAAAGTCCACCAAATATGTTAAGAAAAAAAGGAGAAAAAAATGGATAAGGAAGAATTACAATTTGAGGAAGACATTGTTAGAGAAGTCAAGCAAGACTTTTTAAGGCGTCAACAAGCAAGAAAGAACACAGAAAGGCAGTGGCAACTCAATATGAATTT
>CAJOLY010000038.1 GCA_905235485.1 uncultured Clostridia bacterium | reverse complement strand
AGGCATACACAAAATGAAAGAATATGATGTAATTATTAGACCAGTGTTGACAGAAAAAAGTTATGCCGACATTGCAAGCAAAAAATATACATTTGTTGTAAAGAAAGATGCAAAAAAACCAGAAATCAAAAAAGCAGTTGAAGCAATTTTTGGTGTTACAGTTGCAAAAGTCAACACAACAAATGTTAGAGGAAAAGAAAAATCTCAAGACAGGGGAAGAACTCACGGATTTACTCCAAGCTACAAAAAAGCTTATGTGACACTTACAGCTGACAGTAAGTCTATTGAATTCTTTGACAGTCTATCATAAGTAGGAGGATATAATAATGGCAATTATCACTAAAAAACCAACATCACCTGCAATGCGTGAATACACAACTGCAGATTATTCAGTTTTGACAAAAACAGCTCCAGAAAAAAGTTTGCTAAAACCTCTTAGAAAGACTGGTGGAAGAAACTCTTATGGTAGAATCACTGTTCGTCATATTGGTGGTGGAAATAGAAAAAAATACAGAGTTATTGATTTCAAAAGAAACAAAGATGGAATTCCCGCAAAGGTTGTAAGCATTGAATACGATCCAAATCGTTCAGCTTACATTGCACTTTTAAATTATGCTGATGGTGAAAAGAGATATATCTTGGCACCAGAAGGACTTAATGTTGGTGCAACAGTTATGAGCGGTCCAGAAGCAGAAATCAAAGTTGGTAACTGCTTACCACTTGAAAATATGCCTATTGGTATCACAATCCATAACATTGAAATGCAACCAAACAAGGGTGGTGCAATGGCAAGAAGCGCTGGAATTGAAGCAATGCTTATGGCAAGAGAAAATGGCCGTGCAACACTTAGACTTCCTAGTGGTGAAATGAGAACTGTAAACGCAAAATGCCGTGCAACAGTTGGACAAGTTGGAAATCTTGACCACGAAATCGTTTCACTTGGAAAAGCTGGAAGAAGTCGTCATATGGGTATTAGACCTACTGTTCGTGGAGCAGTTATGAATCCAGTAGATCATCCACATGGTGGTGGTGAAGGTAAAAATCCAATTGGACATCCAAGTCCAATGACACCTTGGGGAAAACCAGCACTTGGTTATAAGACAAGAAGAAAGAAGAAAAATACATCTAAATTTATAATCAAGCGTGTTAACTAATAAATAGGGAGATAAAGTATGAGTAGATCATTAAAGAAAATGCCTTATGTAGAAGAAAGGCTTATGCAAAGAATAGTAAAAATGAACGAAGATGGCAAAAAGCAAGTTCTCAAAACTTGGAGCCGTAGTTCAACAATTTACCCAGAATTTGTTGGTCACACAATTGCTGTTCACAACGGCAGAAAACATATCCCTGTTTATTGCACAGCAGATATGGTTGGACACAAGTTGGGTGAATTTGCTCCTACAAGAACCTTCAAGGGTCATCCTGTAGCAAAAGCAAAAGTAAAAGGAAAGAATTAAGAGAGGTAAAAAATGGCAAAGAGAATGAGAGAAAAGAAAGAAGCTAGACTTGAAAACAAAGATATGAGACCAAGAGCCACTGCTAGTTTTGTTAGAATGAGTCCAAGCAAAGTTGCCAGAGTTCTTGACGGAATCCGTGGCAAAAAATACAGAGAAGCACTTGCTATTTTGGACCTTGCTCCATATTATAGTGCAGAAGAAATAAAAGCAGTTATGAATTCTGCAGCAGCAAATGCTGAACATAATTTGGGTTTAAATAAAGATGACCTGTATGTGGCAGAATGCTACGCTAATTCAGGTGCAACACTTAAAAGAATGATGCCTAGAGCAAAAGGTAGAGGCGTTAGAATTTTAAAAAGAACATCACATATCACAGTAGTTTTGGACACTGTTAAGTAAGAAAAGGAGAGAAGATAATGGGACAAAAAGTCAATCCAAATGGATTTAGAATTGGTGTTATTAAAGATTGGAATTCTCAATGGTATGCTGATAAGAAAACATTTGCAAAATATGTTTTGGAAGACAACAATATCAGAAATTTTGTCAACAAAAAATATGTGCAATGTGGAATATCAAAAGTAGTCATTGAGAGAACCGACAAAAGACTTACAGTTAATATCTATGCTTCAAGACCTGGAATGCTTATTGGTGTTAAAGGTGCTGAGATAGATGTTATCAAGCAAGAAATTGCAAAACTTACAAACGCAAAAGATATCACAATCAACATAAGAGAAGTTAAAAGACCAGACCTTGATGCAACAGTTGTTGCTCAATCAATTGCAACTCAACTTGAAAAGAGAGTCGCTTTCAAAAGAGCAAGCAAAATGGCAATCCAAAAAACAATGAAGGAAGGCGCAAAGGGAGTTAAGGTTATGGTTAGCGGAAGACTTAACGGTGCAGAAATTGCACGTAGTGAACACTTCCAAGAAGGCTCACTTCCACTTCAAACACTTAGAGCAAACATTGATTATGGTGTTGCAACAGCTCACACAACATTTGGTGCTATCGGTGTAAAAGTTTGGATATATAAAGGTGATATCATTGCTAAGAAATCAACAAAGGAGGTAGCTAGCGATGTTAATGCCTAAAAGAGTTAAAAGAAGAATGCAACATAGAGGCAATATGAAAGGCAAGGCAACTCGTGGTACAAAAATTACCTACGGTGAATATGGTCTTGTTGCTATGGAACCTCATTGGATTTCTTCAAATCAAATTGAAGCAGCTCGTATATGTATTGCGAGATATACAAAAAGAACTGGAAAAGTTTGGATAAATATTTTCCCAGACAAGCCAGTTACAAAACAACCTATCGGAAAACGTATGGGTTCAGGTAAAGGCGCCATCGATTTTTGGGCAGCAGTTGTAAAGCCAGGCAGAGTATTGTTTGAACTTTCAGGTGTTTCTGAAGAAGTTGCAAAAAAAGCTTTGAGAAATGCTAGCGCAAAACTTCCAATCAAAACAAAGTTTGTTAAAAAAGCAGATCAAGAAGCTGCAGCTAATCAAGAGGGAGGTAACGAATAATGAAAACTAAAGATTTTAGACAAATGACAAATGAAGAGCTTAACGAAAAATTAAAATCTCTTAAAGTTGAACTTTTCAACCTTCGTTTCTCTCATGCAACAGGTGGACTAAAGAATCCAGTTGCATTAAATACAACAAAAAAAGATATTGCAAAAGTTAAAACAATTTTGAGAGAGCGTGAACTTAACGCTGATAAGAGATAAGGAGATAGAAAATGGAAGAAAGAAATAATAGAAAGAAAAGAATTGGAAAAGTTATTTCAAACAAAATGGACAAAACCGTTGTTGTTTCTGTTACTACTACTTATCAAGATCCAACTTATAAAAAGTATTTAAAAAGAACAAGAGCATACAAAGTTCACGATGAAAATAACGAATTGAATGTTGGTGACACTGTTGAAATTATTGAAACAAGGCCACTAAGCAAAGACAAATATCACAGATTAAATAGAATTATTGAAAGAGCAAAGTAAGGAGATTTATTATGGTACAACCATTTACAAGATTAAAAGTGGCAGATAACACTGGTGCAAAAGAAATTATGTGTATCAAAGTACACGGTGGTTCTTTCAGAAAATCAGGTAACATCGGTGATATTATTGTCGCAAGTGTAAAAAGTGCTATCCCAGGTGGAGTTGTTAAAAAGGGAGATGTAATCAAAGCAGTTATTGTTAGAACACACAAGGGAGTTCAAAGAAAAGATGGCTCTCATATCAAGTTTGATGACAACGCAGCAGTTATTATCGACAACAACAACGAGCCAAAAGGAACACGTATATTCGGACCTGTAGCAAGAGAGCTTAGAGAAAAAGGCTTTATGAAAATAGTTTCACTTGCTCCAGAAGTTTTATAAGGAGGTAATAGTCAAAATGAGTAAACTTAGTATAAAGAAAGGCGATACAGTTTTGGTTATTGCCGGAAAAGATAAAGACAAAAGAGCAAAAGTTATTGCTGTTAGCCCAAAAACAAGTAGAAGGTGTTAACATTGTCTCAAAATGCAGAAAAGCAAGAACAGCTCAAGAAAAAAGCCAAATAATTAAAATCGAAGCACCTATTGATGCATCAAATGTTATGGTAGTTTGCCCAACTTGTCAAAAAGCAACAAGAATTGCTCATGCTGAAGTTAATGGCAAAAAAGCAAGAATTTGCAAAAAATGTGGTGCTAGTCTAGATAAGGAATTTGTTAAAGAAGTTAAAAAAGCTGCAAAAGACAAATCTCCAAAAGAAGATCCAGCTGTGAAAGAAGAAAAACCAAAAAAAGAAAGAAAAACAGCTGAAAAAAAAGAAGTAAAAGAAAAAGTAGCAAAAACAAAAAAGGCTCCAAAAAAGGATGCTGAATAAGGGGAGGAATTATAAAAGATGGCTGAAAATTATAAAAGCAGACTCAAAGTGTTCTACACAGAACAAGTAGTTCCTGCTTTGATGGAAAAGAATGGATACAAAAATATCAATGCTTGCCCAAAAATTGAAAAAGTAGTTTTGAATATGGGTCTTGGTGATGTTAAAGATAATTCCAAAAGTTTGAATGCTGCTGTTTCTGAACTTGGACTTATTGCAGGACAAAAACCTGTAATTACAAAAGCAAAAAAATCAGTTTCAAACTTCAAACTTCACGAAGGTCAAAATGTTGGTGCAAAAGTTACACTTCGTGGTAACAAAATGTACGACTTTCTTGACAAATTGATTTCAGTTGCTCTTCCAAGAGTTCGTGATTTCAAAGGTATTTCACCAAAAAGCTTTGATGGCAAAGGAAATTATGCACTTGGAATTAAAGAACATTTGATTTTCCCAGAAATATCATTTGATAAAATTGAGAAAATCAGAGGTTTAGATGTTGTAGTCGTAACAACAGCAAAAAATGATGCAGAGGCATATCAACTTTTGAAAGAAGTTGGTTTCCCATTTGCAGAGTAAGGAGAGTATAGAAAATGGCAAGAAAAGCATTAGTGAATAAACAACAAAGAACACAAAAGTTTTCTACAAGAGAATATACTCGTTGCTCTATTTGTGGAAGACCTCATTCTGTTCTAAAAAAATATGGCATTTGTAGAGTTTGCTTCAGAGAAATGGCTCACAACGGCGAAATTCCTGGAGTAAAAAAATCAAGTTGGTAATAGGGAGGTAAAGTAGTTATGAAATTTGATCCAATCGCAGATATGCTCACAAGAATTAGAAATGCTCTTGTGGTTAGACATAGTTATGTAGAAGTTCCTGCATCTCAAATTAAAAAAGCTATTGCAGACCTTCTTGTTAAGGAAGGATTTGTTGCAAGTGCTGAATTTGAAGGTGAAGGCGTAAACAAAAAAATAAAAATAGTTCTCAAATATGCTGAAAATGGACAAAAAGTTATCAGTGGCATCAAGAGAATTTCAAAACCAGGTCTTAGAGTTTATTGTGGAGCAAATGAACTTCCAACAGTTCTCAATGGCCTTGGCATTGCAGTTATATCTACAAGCAAGGGTATAATGACAGATAAAGAAGCTCGTGCTAAAAATCTTGGTGGCGAAGTTATTGCTTATGTTTGGTAATTTGTAGGAGGAAATAAAATTATGAGTAGAATTGGAAAGATGCCTATAAATATACCTAACGGTGTTAAGGTTGAAATTGCAAACAATATTGTTACTGCAACAGGACCATTAGGCACACTTAATTTAAATTATGATAAAAGAATCACTATAAAACAAGAAAACAATCAAATTTTGGTTTCAAGAAGTAGTGATGACAAACTTGACAGATCAATGCACGGACTTTATAGGGCACTCATAAACAATATGGTTGTTGGTGTTTCTGAAGGCTACAAAAAAACATTGGTTATTTCAGGCGTTGGTTACAGAGCAACCGTTAATGGTAACAAACTTACATTAAATTTAGGATTTTCTCATCCATGTGAAGTTGTTGCACCAGAAGGCATCAAGTTTGAAACAAAAGATGCAAACACAATTGTAGTTTCTGGTATCAACAAAGAACTTGTTGGAGAAGTTGCTGCAAAAATTAGAAGTTTGAGACCAGTTGAACCATATCATTTGTATGGTGTTCACTATAGTGATGAAAAATTAACAAAGAAAGAAGGAAAGAAAGCCGGTTCAGGCAAGAAATAAGGAGGGTAAGAGAAAGTTATGATTAACAAGACAAATAAAAATGCTGCAAGAATGAAAAGACATGGCAGAATCAGAAACAAGATTAGTGGAACTTCTCTTCGCCCAAGACTTAGCGTTTATAGAAGTACAAGCGAAATCTATGTTCAACTTATAGATGATGAAAAAGGAGTAACTCTTGCAAGTGCAAGTACTCTTGACAAGGAAGTTAAACCAAATCTTCAAGGAAAAACAAAAACAGAACAAGCTCAAATTGTTGGTAAAACTGTTGCTGAAAGAGCACAAAAACTTGGTTTTAAACAAGTAGTATTTGATAGAGGTGGATACCTTTATATTGGTAGAGTAAAAGCTCTTGCTGAAAGTGCTCGAGAAGCAGGACTGGAGTTTTAGGAGGAAATGATGGCTGAAGAATTAGAAATTAAAGAGCAAGTTGAAGTTAATGCTGAAGCACAAGCTGAAGGCAAAAAAGATTTCAAAAAATCTCGTGACTTTAACAAGAAAAGAAAATTCAACAGAGAAAGAGTTGATTCTGAATTTGACAAAAAAACAATTGCTGTTAGACGTGTTACCAAAGTTGTTAAGGGTGGAAAGAAAATGCACTTTTCAGTAACAATGGTTGTTGGTGACAAAAAGGGCAGAGTTGGTGTTGGCAGTGGAAAGGCAGCTGATGTTACAATGGCAACAGATAAGGCATTCCAAAACGCAAAAAGACACCTTGTTACAATTTCAGTTGTTGACGGAACAATCCCTCACGAAGTTTGGGGAAAGTTCGGTAGAAGTTCAGTGCTTTTGATGCCAGCTCCAGAAGGTACCGGTGTTGACGCTGGAGGCCCAGTTAGAGCAATCGCTGACCTCGTTGGAATAAAGAATATTGTTTCAAAATCATATGGATCAAGAAACAAAATCAATGTCATCAATGCTACACTCAATGGACTTCTTTCTCTCAAAACAAAAGAACAAGTTGCTGCACTTAGAGGCAAAGCAGTAGAAGAGATATAGGAAGGGTAGTTTTATGGCACAAAAAAAGAATAATCAAATAAAAGTTACCTACACAAAAAGTTGCATTGGCTATAACAAGAAAGAAGCAAAAGTTTTAGAAAGTCTTGGACTTAGAAAACTCCACGACACAAACATTTTGCCTGATAATGATGCCGTTCGTGGTATGATTTTCAAAGTTAGACATCTTGTTAGTGTAGAAAATGTATAAAGGAGTAAATAGCTATGAGAATTAACGATTTGCATAATGCTGAGAACTCCAAAAAGGCAGCAAAGCGCCTTGGCAGAGGTACAGGCTCAGGACTTGGCAAAACTAGCGGAAAAGGTCAAAAAGGTCAAAACTCAAGAAGTGGTGGTGGAGTTAGACTTGGTTTTGAAGGTGGTCAAATGCCACTTCTTAGACGTCTTCCAAAAGTTGGTTTTACAAACAAATTTAGAACTGTCTATACAACAATCAATGTTGAAGACTTAAACAGATTTGAAGATGAAACAACAGTTGATTTTGAGTTACTTTTAAATAATGGACTTATAAAGAAAACAAAAAACGTTGGATTGAAAGTTCTTGGTAATGGTGAACTTAAGAAAAAACTTACTGTAAAAGCAAATAAATTCTCCGAATCTGCAATTCAAAAAATACAAAATGCAGGCGGAAAAGTTGAGGTGTTATAATGTTTGAAACACTCAAAAATGCATTCAAAAACAAAGAAATAAGAACAAAAATATTTATTATTTTGGGATTATTGGTTATTTTTAGACTTGGATCTTGGATTCCAGTTCCTGGAATTGATGTAAGTGCATTTTCATCACAAGTTTCAGGACAAACATTCTTAGAATTACTTTCTGGTGTTACTGGTGGAGCTCTTTCAAATGGAGCTATCTTAGCTCTTGGTGTTTCACCATATATCACTGCAGAAATTGTTGTTCAACTTCTCACAATGGCTATACCAAGCTGGGAGAAATTGTCTCAACAAGGTGAAGAAGGTAGAAAAAAATTACAAAAATACGCAAAGATACTAACACTTATTTTAGCAACAGCTCAAGCAATTGGTATTGTGGTTTCATTTTCAAACAATGGAGCATTAAATTCAAATCTATTTTTCGGAATAGAGTGGCTTACCGGCACAGTTGTTGTTATCACACTTGTTGCTGGTGCACTGTTTACAATGTGGCTCGGTGAAAAAATCACTGAAACCGGAATTGCGAATGGTTTGTCACTTCTTATCTTTGTAGGTATTTTGTCAACTGCTGGAACTGCAATCTTCAATTCAATTGCAGGAGCAGTAACAGGAAATATTGATCAATTGTGGCAATTACTTGCATTTCTTGTTGCGCTTATCATAATTTTCTCAATGATTGTTTTGATGGACGGAGCAGAAAGAAAAGTTCCTGTTCAATATGCAAAACAAATTCGAGGAAGAAAATTATATGGTGGTCAAAGCACATACATCCCTATCAAAGTTTTGGGAACAGGAGTGCTTCCAATCATCTTTGCAATGAGTTTGCTTTCTTTCCCACAAATCATTATGAGTATATTCTGGCCAAACAGTGCAGCTGCAACTTGGTACAATCAAAATCTTGGTGCAGGAAGCTGGGCATATAGTATTGTTGTTGGATTACTTATTTTATTCTTTGCTTACTTTACAGCATATATGAGCTTTAAGCCAGATGATATATCAAGACAAATTCAGTCAAATGGTGGATTTATTCCAGGTATTAGACCAGGAAAAACCACAGCAGAATACTTGAATAGGATAAACAAGAGAATAGTGTTCTTTGGAGCATGTTTCCTTGCATTCCTTACAATTGTTCCAACACTTATTTTCAAAGCAATTGGCGACACCGGACTTGTGTCAGCATTCAGTGCAACAGGTATGATTATCATTGTTAGCGTTGCGCTAGAAATAGATAAGCAACTCCAAGCACAACTACTTATGAAAAACTATAAAGGCTTTTTAAAGTAATTTGAAGGTGTTATGAATATAATTTTGATTGGGCCGCCAGCGAGCGGCAAAGGAACTCAAGCAAAAAAATTAAAAGTTAGATTTAATCTCAATTACTTATCAACAGGTCAAATGTTTCGTGAGATAGCAAATCAAGACACTGACTTATCAAAAGAGATAAAGTCTCTTATTGAAAATGGTAATATAGTGGCAGATGATATCACGCTTCAAATTGTTGATAAGTATTTGAAAAAATCAACTGATAACAATTTGTTTGATGGATTCCCTAGGACTTTGTATCAAGCAAAAGAACTTGAAAAACGACTTTCTATTGATTATATAATAGAAATAGCAGTTTCTAGAGATACTGTCTCAAAAAGAATAGCTGATAGGGCAATTTGCAAAAATTGCGGAAAAGGATTTATTCTTTCTGAAATAACAACAAAAATCTGTGACAATTGTGGCAGTGAAATTGTTAAAAGAGCAGATGACACAATAGAAATTGCAAATGCTCGTTTTGATGATTATTTGCAAAAAACATATCCAATCATAGAATATTATAAGAACAAAAAAGGCTATCACAAAGTTGATGGCGAACAAAGTGCAGATGAAGTTTTCGAACAAATTTGCAAAATTATAGAGTAAAATATGATTTATCTAAAAACCAAAAGAGAGATTGAACTTATCAAAGAAGCATGTCGTATAACAAAAGGTATGCTTGACATTGTTGAGAAAAATATTAGGCCAGGTATAAGCACACTTGAACTTGATCAGATTGCAGAAGATTACTGCAGAAGTCAAGGAGCTATTCCTAACTTTAAGGGTTATGGTGGTTTTCCGGGCTCAATTTGTGCAAGTATTGATGATGTTGTTGTACATGGAATTCCAAGAGCAAATATCATACTAAAAGAGGGTCAGATTATCAGCATTGACTGTGGAGCTATGATTCATGGTTATAATGGTGATGCTGCAAGAACGTTTGCAGTTGGAAAAATCAGCTCAGCCAAGCAAAAACTTATTGAAGTTACTAAACAAAGCTTTTTTGAAGGTATCAAGGGACTTAAAGTTGGCGATAGAATTGGTGATATTGGTGAAAGGGTGCAAAAGTATGCTGAAAGTTTTGGTTTTTCCGTTGTTCGTGAAATGGTTGGCCATGGCATAGGTAAAGATTTGCACGAAGACCCAGAAGTTCCAAATTATGGTCATAGGGGCTTTGGTCCAGAAATAAAAAACGGCCTTGTTATTGCTGTTGAGCCTATGATAAATATGGGCAGAAAAGAAATTGTGATTGATGATGATGAGTGGACAACAAGAACTCGTGATGGAAAGCCATCAGCTCATTATGAAAACACATTGG
>CAJOLY010000037.1 GCA_905235485.1 uncultured Clostridia bacterium | reverse complement strand
TCTTATCAATATTTGTTTTGTCTTGTTCACCTATTCAGTTTTTATGGTTCTTTTTACTGCCCATTTTTTTGACAGCCTTGTTAGTTTATCACATCATTCCTCCATTGTCAACAACTTTTTACTATCTTTTTTAAAAAAATTTAACTAGTAACAAATTTCAATAAAAAAACGCTAAATAAGCTAGCGTTTTATAATTCTTTAAAAATCACATCATCATTTTGCCTCAAACCAATTGTTTCCACTTTGAACATCAACCGTGAGTGGAACATTAAGCTTTGCAGCATTTTCCATTTGTTCTTGCAAGATTTGTTTAACAATGTTTTCCTCGTCATCTACTGTATCTACAATAAGCTCATCATGAATTTGAAGAATTAGTTTACTCTTCAAATTTAACTTCTTAAATTCCTTATAAACATTAACCATTGCAATTTTTATGATATCACTAGCAGAGCCTTGAAGTGGCATATTCATTGCAGCTCTTTCGCCAAATTGGCGCGTTGTATAATCACTACTTTTAAGTTCTTCAATGGTTCTTTTCCTGCCAAAAAGTGTTGTTACATATCCAATTTCCTTTGCTTTTTGAACATTACTATCCATAAATTCTTTAACTTGATAATATGTCTCAAAATACTTTTCAATGAAAGCCTTTGCCTCTTGTCTTGTGCATTTGATGTTTTGTGAAAGCCCATAATCTGATATTCCATAAATAATACCAAAATTTACAGCCTTTGCGTCTCTTCTCATTTGAGATGTAATTTGGTCAAGTTGCACTCCAAATATATCACTTGCAGTCTGTGAATGAATATCAATATTATTGTTATAAGCATACAAAAGCCTTGGATCAGCAGAATAATGAGCAAGAAGCCTAAGTTCAACTTGTGAGTAATCACTTGTTACAATCTTACCATTTTCGAATCGTGGAACGAAAATTTTTCGCAAATTTTTGCCTTCATCATCACGAATAGGTATATTTTGAAGATTAGGCTCACTGCTGGAAAGTCTGCCTGTTGAAGTGAGAGTTTGATTAAAAATTGTGTGGATAAAACCATTTTTATCTGCCATTTTCTCAAAAGGTTCAACATAGGTGCTATAAAGTTTTTCAATTTTTCTAAATCTCAATATCTTTTCAATAATTGGGTGCTGATTTTCAATACGTTCCAAAACTTCAACTGATGTTGATACTTTCATATATTTTGGTGGCACCAACTTGATTTTATCAAATAAAATAATGCCCAATTGCTTTGGACTTTTTATGTTAAATTCTTCTCCAGCATCTTGATATATCTGTTGAGATAAAATCTCAATTTCTTTTTTGTATTCTTCACCCATCTCGTGGAGTTTTGGAATATCAATTTTAAACCCGTTTTGCTCCATTTCAAAAAGCACTGAAACAAGAGGAAGCTCAACATCAAAATAAAGTTTTGTCATCCCCTCTTCTTCAATTCTTTTCAAAAGTTCATCTTTTGAAGCAAGTAGGCTTACTGCAATATTTTTTTCTCCATAATTAAATTGCTCAGCAAAATCTTTAGCGAACTTGTCAGTTTTTCGACTGCCACTAAGTAGATATATCGCTAAATTTCCATCAAATTTAACACCATTAAAATTGACATCGAATTTCGAAAGTAGGTGCATTAAATTTTTTGCATTTAAACATAGCTTTTTAATGCTTTCATCTTCAAAAATTGGTTTTAATTTTTCAAAAACTTCTTGAGAATAAATCCCATCTTCAAGCAAATTATCCTTTAAATAGATAATATTTTCTTCGAATTTTGAATTTGCAATATGAAGCTCTTTATTTTCAAAATGTACAGCAAACTCTGGTGTTGTTTTTAATGATTGAGATAAAATCTCAAGTTCATCAAGTGTTTTGATTGATTTTGTGTTAACGATTTTTTTAGGAATTATAATCTCTTCTTCGTCAAAAATTTCATTCCGTTTAGTTATAGACCAAATCTCATATTTTTTGAAAATGTCATATACAGATTTTTTAAAAGGAAAGTCATATTGTAAATCGTCTAATTCAATATTTAAATCTACTTCTGTGTTTATTTTTGCAAGTTTATATGATAGCTCTGCATCAGCTTTTCCATCAATCATCTTTTTTGCAATGACAGGTTTAAGTTGGTCAATATGCTCATATATACCTTCAAGCGAGCCATAAGCTTCAATGAGCGATTTTGCGGTTTTTTCACCAATGCCTGCAATACCTTTTATGTGATCACTGCTATCACCCATGAGTGATTTTAAGTCCACAACTTGATTGGCTGTTACACCATATACTTCTTTGATGTTATGTGGAGTTACAACAACTGTGTCTGTTATTCCTCTTTTTGTAAACCAAACACTCGTTGAATCATCAACAAGTTGAAATAAATCCCTATCCCCTGAAAGAATTATGGTAGGAATTGAAAACTTTTTTGCTATGCTACCGATTAGGTCATCGGCTTCAATGCCTTTTTTTTCAAAAACTTTAATTTTCATTGCTTCTAACAATGATTTAAGTACTGGCATTTGAACAGCAAGTTCATCTGGCATTTTTTTTCTTCCAGCCTTATATTCGGCATACATTTCATGCCTAAATGTTGGGTGCCCCATATCAAATGCAACTGCAATATATTTTGGATTTTCTGTTTCAATAAGTTTTATCAAAATATTGCAAAATCCATATACAGCGTTGCTATAATCACCATTGCTGTTTGTTAAAAGTGGCAAAGCATAAAATGCTCTGTTTATCAAACTATTTCCATCAATCAAAACCAATTTTTCTTGCTTTTCCATAATTAATATTATATCACAAAAGCAATCTTTTTACAAATGAAAATATACGTTTTGATTTTGTTTGTGTGGTTAAATAAGTTGTGAAAGTTAAGTAACCATAAGAATCTTATTCTCTGAACTTCTCATCGTATGCTTTTGTTTTGTGAAATAGTAATGCAAAAATAAATTACATAAAAAATAGGGCGAACGCCCTATCAACTTATTCTCTTCTTCCAAAATTCATGAACCAGTGAATATTGCTTGAGAACAAATACATCAAGAAAATCAAGACTACCATAATAGCAATAGCGACTACAACATTGATAATTCTTTTCTTGGCTTCTTCTCTTTTTTCAGCATTTTCAGCTTTTGCAAGCATAACAGCAAGGTAGATTGCATAAATAACTCCAACAGTTGCAACAACAATAAGAATTGGTCCAACAATACTTTCCAACGCACTTAATAATGTCTCAAGCCAACCAAATCCAGCTGCATCCAAATATTCTGCTCTAGTTTCATAGCTCTCACCGTTTGGGCCTACATACGCAAGCAATCCGCTCATAAAGTTTAATAATTTCATATTTATCCTCCATACTTTGATGCGTAAACATCTATTTGATACTTTTATTCTAGCATATTTTTTTAAAAAAGCAAACGATTTTTATATGTTTTTAAAATTTTTTTATCAATTATAGTTTAAGCAAAAAAAATAAAATAATTCATATTTCAAAACAAATACTGAATAGATTTTGAAATAAAATGTAATGAATACATTGTCGCAATTAGTATAAGAATAAGTATTAAAATGAAATGTTAATATAATTAAATTATCAAATTGTTTGTCACAAAAAAAAATATGTGTTAAAATTGATGCAAAGGAGATTAGTATGAACAAATTCGCAAAAATCGTTTTGACAATTTTGATAGTTGCACTTGCAGGTGCCGTTGTTGGATTTTTGGTGCAATGTTTGCTTATAAATCCAATCAGAAGCATTGAGTTTTCTGCTGAAAATGTATTAAGTTTACCGACACTTATTGGTGCAGGACTCACTGTTGCAGTATATGGCATCATGAAATTAAACAAATTGTCAAGTTCAGGCAATTCATCAGGCAAATCACATAGTTCAAGGCAAGGAACAACTGCAACTGGTGAAAAGAAGGACGCATATTTCAGTGCAAGGCTTGTAACGAAAGAAGAACTAAAAACAAACAAAGAATATCATTTTTGTCATTTTGATAATTTAAAGAATGTCAAATTTGATGGCATACCACTTAGAGCAGAAAGAGTTGGAAATCATACAGAAATCAATATGCAAAAGCCAATTCACACACTTGTTATTGGAACAACTGGTTCTGGAAAGACCACTATGTTTGTTGACCCAACAATTCAAATCTTAGCTCAATGTGGAACAAAACCAAGTATGGTTATGAGTGACCCTAAGGGTGAACTTTATGCACATAATGCTCAATATTTGAGAAATTTAGGCTATGATGTTCAATGCATCAATCTGCGAGAGCCAAACCAATCAAGCAGAGTTAACCCTATTGAGCCTGCTTTTGACAACTTTCAAAGAGCGCATAATCTTATTAAGGAAGTAAAAGTTTTTCAAGGAAAATTTGATCCAAAGCAATTTGAGCCTGTTGTTGGTGCAACATATGGCAATGAATGGTATGTTTTTGAAGATGTTGCATATCCAGACAAAGCAACGCTAAAACTTTCACTTGAAACAAGAAAACAAGAGCTCATCAACAGCGCATATGAAGATATTCAAGATATTGGAATGGCGCTTTCACCAACATCAGGGCAAGATCCTGTTTGGAGCAACGGAGCACGAGATTTTATTCGTGGAATTATGATGGCTATGCTTGAAGATAGCCTTAATCCAGAACTTGGGCTAACGAAAGAAAAATTCACTTTATACAACGTCTCAAAAATTGCAGGACTTAGAGATATTGGCGATGATAATATGAAAACCTTGAAAGAATACTTTTCAGGTCGTCCAGACACAAGTGAAGCAGTTAAGCTTGCAAACACTGTTGTTGCAACTGCTGCAAGCACTGCAAAAGGTTTCCTTTCTCACGTAAGTCAAGCAATGAATATGTTTGACCAAAGTATTGGAGCGCTCACAAGCTCAACTGATCTTGACTTTTCTAATTTTGCTGACAAACCTACTGCTCTATTCATTATTATTCCAGATGAAAGAGATACAAGACATGGACTTGCAAATATTTATATCACTCAGCTTTACAAGGCACTAATTGAAAGAGCAAATAGAGATAAGGTGAATATAACACTTCCTAGACATGTATACTTCCTTTTGGATGAGTTTGGAAATTTGCCAAAAATTCAAAAAATGAAAAGCTTTATTACAGCAGGACGTAGTCGTGGTATATTCCTTGCCCTTGTTGTTCAAGACTACACACAGCTCAACTCAGTTTATGGCGAACAAGATGCTGCAACAATAAAAAACAACTGCAATATTCACATTTATATTGGTACAAAAGACCAAAAAACAAGAGAAGAATTCTCAAAAAATATTGGTGAAATAACGCTAGAAATGGAAAATGTTTCGTCAAACACTTCAACAAGCAGTCAGCCACAAGGTGGAGATTCCATAAAGTCCTCAACAAGTAAAAGTAACAGCACAAACACAAGTACAAATCTTGTTAATGTTCCACTTATCAGCCCTAATGAACTTGATCATTTGAAGCCATTTGAAGTTGTTATCAATAGCTATGGTCACTATTCAATGAGAACAACATTCACACCAACATACAAAAATCCTGATTATAAATTTATTCCAACCCCTCCAGGGAGAGTTATCACAAAACCATTTGATGAAATTGGAACATATTATGACATCAAAAAAAGAAATCAAATTATTTTAAAAAACGGTGATGATGACGATGATGATTTTGACTTTGACTTCTCAAAATTTAAGCGCAATTCGTAATCAAAATAGTTATTTGATTTATTGTATCACTTTAAATTTCATTTTGAAAAACAAAAATTTAAACAAAATTTTATATAAATAAAATCTCAAACAAAAAAAGTTTGAGATTTTTTACATAAAAAAAAGAAAATGAAATAATAGATTTTTGCCATATTTATATGAACAATTGATTTACAGAAAATCAGGATTTGAACATATTTTGCATTGTATAATATATTAAAAATTACTTAATATATTTATATAAACATAGCAAAATTTGTTGTGATAAAATTTTAATTGTGCTAAAATGAACATATATAGAAATGAGGTGTTGTATGAAATTACTTAAGAAAAACTTTTTACTTTCAATTGCAATTTGCCTAGCTATGTTGCTTAGCTCTTTTGCTGGAATGTTTTTAACAACCAGATTGAAAGCAAATGATTTGGCAAATGATTATACACTATCAGTTGAAAAGGTATCAAAAGTTGATCAAAACAAAGATTATGATGAAAATTTGACATATTATGAATATAATGAAATTTTGAAAACTTATACTAAGGCAATTGTAAGTGAAACTGACTATCAAAATAAAAAACCATCTCTTTACGTTGTCTTAGAAACTTTACAAAACAATAAAAATGACAATGTCTTTATGCTTAACAATGCAAATTTGGAAGACACTAGCAAAAAAGAATACTTACTTGTGTCATTTATTCCAAAAAATGATAATGTAAGATTTTTGAATTTAAGCGTTAATGCAACGTTAACAAATCAAAATGATACATACAACATTAGTTCATTGGAAAAAACCACATCATCGCAAGAAGGCTTAAAATATGTACAGCTTTTTGACCTAACAAACACATATATCTTGGATACTTCAAAAGATGATGGCCTTGGCGAGAAATTTAATGAATATGATGCACAAGGACTTTATACTTTTACATTTAGATACAATATTGAGAGTGCAGGAGTTGTTACAACAAACTTGACTGCTGAAACTTCGTTTTATCTTTTGAATGAAAAATTTTATGTGAATTATGGCGATACTTCACGAAATCATAATTATAACAATATGAAAGAGTCAGTTGATGGTGTTGATATAGATATTAAAACAAGCATTTTCACTGAACCAAGACTATTCAACACTGAAAGAATTGATAGAAGTTATTTTGAAGAAGATAAT
>CAJOLY010000036.1 GCA_905235485.1 uncultured Clostridia bacterium | reverse complement strand
ATTCTTTTGATTTTTCTTCATCTAAAAATGTGAGAGTTGTGCCGACAGTTATTCTATCGCCAAATTCTTTGAATATGTCTAAATCTCTCAACATTTTTTTGCCACCTTTTGAAAGTATTGCAACTGGAACCTTGTAGTAATTTAGCATTTTCAAAACTTCTCTAACAGTTTGTCCATTGTCGGCGCTGTCGCAATAACAATCTCCAACAAAAGAAAGCAAAACTTGTTTTGTATATTTGTTATTCTTCAAATCTTTTTCAAGAAGTTTAAGCAAATTTTTTCGTGGCTCTGGTTTGCCAAAATAGTATTCACTTTTCTTTTGCAAAGTGTGTGGTGCATAGCAATATTTACACCTATGACTGCAACCAATGTAAATATTCAATGCATAAGGGCTATATTCTCTTGCCATTCCAACAGGCTTATAAATTATACTCATAATTGGATTATAGCATAATTTTGAATTAAAACATATCAAATAGCAATAAAATATCCATAATGTTTGTCAAAGTTATCTCTTATCGCATAATAATTAACTTCTGAAATTCCATATTTTGATAAAAATTCATAAAAGAATTCTATTGCTCTTGCATTGAACAAAGAAGGTGCCTTATCGTAAAAATGTTTGAAATTAAACTCTTGCTTGGCTACGTTTTGAATTTTTGTAAATTCATTTGTTATGGCAGTATAAATAATTCTTGTGCCTTTTTGTAATTCGTTTCTGGTGAGTAGTTTTTTATATAAATCAAATGCTATACCATAGCTATCACAATCGATAACATTAAATTGTGACAAATCAATATTGTCAAAAACATCTCGTGTATCTGCATTAAGATTTTTGCCTTTGTTCTCTTGAATGTCAATCCCAAAATATTTATCAGTTTTTATGTTATTCCATAAAACATTTCTGCCAGCAAACAAATCAAGGACTTTGACTTCTTTCAAATTTTTTATTGCTTCTTTTCTTATAAAAATTTTGTTGGCTATTGATTTATTATCTGTTTTAGTTGACTGTCGACTCAATTTCCACACCTTCCATTCTATTTAATCTTGCGATAATATTTGCTATTTCATCATTTTTATTAATATCTAAACTTATCAAATAATGAACTTTTTTTGCTGGCTTCAACAATCTTTTTTGAACACGAATGCAAGTTTTGAGATATTTATCAACATCAATTCCAAAATCAGTAAAGTCAAACTCTTGTAATTCTTTTAATTGTTGAAACAGTATGCCATCATCAAAACCTGTTTCTAGATTTGTTGAGTTGTGAGCAATCACATACGCTTTTTGTTCTTCCTTTGATAAATGGTCAAGTCTAACACAAGGTAGTTTTGTGAGCCCAGCAAGTTTTGCGGCTTCAACTCTTCCATTGCCTTCAAGCACAATATTATCTTCTCCAGCAATACCCAATGGATCATTAAATCCAAACTCCTTTTTTATTGAATTTGCAATATGTTCAATTTGCTGCTTTGTGTGAATTTTACTATTTTCTTCATAATGATTTAATTTTTCAATGTCTATATATTCAATCTTTAAATCTTCCATTTTTTTCTCCTATCTAAAAATCAAAGAACACAACAACTTTCGCTATTGTGTTCAACATTCTAATTCTTTAACTTCTATTCCTAATTCTTTTTGTAGCCATTCAGCTACGATATGTCTATGACAAAAAGTTTTGCCATTCTTGCAATCCTCATATTTTTCATAACAAAGTAGAACTGCATTTTCGCCAAGCTCTTCATAAACGTCTTTTGGATTCAATTTATCTAAAACTCTTTCATAATAAAGTTTTGTATACAATTCTTTATCTTCAATCTTTATAATTTCTGGCGGTGGCGCTAGTTTTTTATACTCATCACCTTTCCAAAATCTATTAAATCTTGCAATAGAAACAAATCTATATCCTTTATCTTTTGCATAACTTTTTACTTTTTCAAAATATCCTGTCCACATATTCTCACCTCAAATATTATATCATATTTTATCTCTTTCGTCTCATTTCAGGTGTAAGTCGCAAATCTTTTAATATTTTTTCTAAATGTTTATTGCAGTCAAGCCAAGTTTTATAGTGTTCATTTTCTTTCACCATAACTTTTGGAGTTTTGCCATCATTACTAATCCCTGTAACAATTCTAATATATCTTTCTGGATTTTTGTTGTATTCTTTATATGCTCTATCTCTAATAAGTTTAAGTTGGCAATATTGCCAAACAAGTTCTACATCAGTAGGTGATAATCTATATTTTATGCTTGCTTTGAGTGTTTTAACAATATCTTCATAAACAATTTTTTCTTCATCAGTTAAGTATTCTGGTACCTCTAAAATTTCACTATTTATTCTTTCAGTTTCAAGTGCAATTCGCTTGTTATTTTCTAATATTTCCTGTTGATATCTATCCATATATTTCTCCATAGTTAAATGTTTTGTGTACACAAAAAGATATCATATAATTTTTACCAATTCAAGATTTTATGTCATCATAACTACATTTCCATTTCATAATCTCTTTGATGTTTTCGTCTTTGTTCTTTTTTAAGTTCTTCTTTTTCAAATTGTAATTGTTCTATCAATTTATCAATATCTTCAAGTGTTGGTCTTTTATATTCTTCTTCAACAATTGGCTTTTTTATTGGATTTGAATTAAGTGCAGGTTCTTGCTTTTGCATTTCAATAATACTATTAGTTTTATTATTATTTGAATATTCTTTGTTGAATATATCAGTTGCTTTTTGAAAATATGATTTATCAACACTGTTGTAAGTTGTGATTGTTGTTTTCACGGATTTATGGCCTAAAAGTCCTTGTATAACTTTTGGGTTTTGATTTGCTTCAAAAAGTGTGTTTGAATATGTATGTCTAAGTCCATGAAAATGAATACCATATTTATTTAGATTATACTTTTTCAAAAATCTTTCAAATATACATTTTGTTCCGTGATATGTTCTCACACTTCCATCATTATTTCCAAATACTAGCATTGTTGGCTCTGTTAAGTTTATATTGTATGTTAAACTATCTTGCTCTCGAATAAGCTTGTATTCTTTAAGTGCGTTTATCAAAATGTCTGGCATTGGAATTTCACGAACAGAACAAATTGTTTTGGTTGTGCTGATAACTGTTTTTCTTTCTATAATCTTTCCTTTGCTATCAAATTTTGGAACTTGTGTTATTGCTTTTTCAACCTTTAATGTTTTGTTTTCAAAGTCAATATTGTTCCAACTAAGTGCAAGAACTTCTCCTGCACGAAGTCCCGCAAACATCATTGTTAAACATAATGGTTTAAGAAATTGGTTGTTTTCTAAACATTCAATAAACTTATGTCTTATATCTTGTGGAATTGCTTTGTAAACATTTTCACTATCATATATTTTCTTTTCATTAGATTTAACTTTTGTTCTTGTGACTGGATTTGTTATTGTTAGTTTATTCTCAATTGCATATTCAAAAAACTGATTAAGCAAATGTTTAATCTTTTTTACTACTGCCAAACTATATCCATCATCAAGCATATCATTGAATAGTTTTTGTAAAGTTATATTTGTTATTTCATCTAGTTTCATATTGCCAATTTGCTTTGAAATATGCAATTCAAAATTTCTGAAATTTCCTTCAAATGTTCTTGGAGTGACAACACTTTTTTTGAATATCAAAAGCCATTCTCTCATCAAACTATCAAAGTTTGAGTTTTCTACAATTTCATAATTTTGATTTGAAATTCTATTCGTTAAATCTGTAAGTTTTTTTGATACTTCAAGTTTTGTTTTTCCATATACTGCTTTTCGTTTTATCTTTCCATTTTCATCATATCCTAGTGTTGCCATTCCAGTCCAAAGTCCATCACTTCTTTGATATATTGAACCTTCATTGTTTGCTCGTCTTGTTTTGTTATATTTTCTTTTAGTCATTGTTTACCTCCAAATTTGTATTTTGTGTTGTTTGCCAAGTAACAAAGTTAAGAACACTCACAACCTGTCTTTTGCCAACTTTTGTTGTTGGAAAGGTTTTACTCCTGAGTAAATTTCTTATATTGTCTCGTCCTAGTCCAGTTATCTTAATTAGGTCTTCGCAATCCAAAAAATCTTTGTTGTATTTAGTTGAAATTCTTTCAACTTCATTTTGTATTAAGCTGTTTATATCTATTTTTGTATTTGTATTTAATTCCATATTTTTATTCTCCTTGTAATTAGATTTTTGTTTATAAAATTTGCATCTTTTTTAATATTAGGGCACCCCCGAAAAATTTTCATTTTTTGGGGAAAGGAACAACCGACCATAAAGTCAATATTGCATAGCAATTTGACCAAAGGGAGAGTGGCTTGTCTGGGTATCCCAGCAAAAGCCAAAAGTGACGAGATTGTAATTAAATTTAAGTGGGACAATAAAAAAGCCAGTATTTGCTGACTTTTCTCCCACTTATTTATTTAATTGCGTCTCGCTTATCCTGTATACTAAAAATTATTGTTAAATAATATATTCAATAAAAAATAAGCCTTTAAAGACTTATTTATGAGTAAGAATATTTTGTTTACATTATAAAATTATATTTTTAACTATATTAATAACTTGGTCCAATTCACCAATTTTTTTAAATCTATGATCTGCGCCTTCAATATAGAATAATTTATAATCAAGAAAATTGTTTTTATAAAAATTTTCATTTTTTGAAACATTAACTATATCATCTTGAGTTCCTTGGATAATATTAATTTTATCTTTATATATTTTATTTTTAAGAGAATTTTTTTGCAATTCGTTTAAGAAATTCATGTTAACATATAATGGTTTTTCAAATCCAAGATTTAATTTAAAAAATATATTCAAATCATTTTTATTATATCCGTGTTCTGGTAATATTTTTTCAATCAATATTTCATCCATAAAAATTGCTGGACATCTAAGAATAATATTATTAAATTTAATATTAGTCTTGCTAATGTAATTTAAAAGAACAAATGCACCAAAACTTGTTGCGAATACAGATATTGGAATGTTATCATATTGCTTTTTTATTTCATTAATCACTTTATCAAGATATAAAAAACAATCACTTAATTTTATACAATCGTTGTTTGTATTATTTCCATGACAAGGCAAATCAAAAGCTACAACCATGACACCATGTTTGCTTAATTCTTCTGATATACTTGTAATTGTAGAGCTTTCAGCATCACCTGCAAAACCATGTATAGCCAAGATTACTTTCTTAACAATCATATCAGGCTCAAAAAACTTATAATTAATATTGTCTTTTTTTATATATTTTACTTTCATAATAACTCATCTTTTTTATTAAATAATTCATCTACATTGTTTTTGCTTAAAACATGTTGTGGATTAATTTTTGTTAAATATTCTTCTGCGCTAGGACCCACTCCATTTTTACCCACTTTATGTTCAAAAAAATATTCTTCTGGTTTAATATAGGTCATTTCCATTAAGTATCGTCTAAAATCAAATCCTTTTTCTTCACAGGATTTTTCTCTTTCTGGGTCCATAATATAGTAATCTCTTCCTGAACCCCTATCATATTTTATAGCAGTTACATAATGTAAAAGAAATTTGTTTTTACCTGGCAACTTTGATAATAATGTTTGAGTTTCTAGTCCACTTGTTTCTAATAAAATTCTCGCAGCTTCAGTGTAACCGGCACACATTGCCTCTCCTAACACTAAAGCTCCGTAAGCAGTCCTATAAATAAGTTCACTTTCTGGTATTTCAGGTATTTCCTCACGAAAAGCATCAAAATATGATTTTCTGACTTTTACATTGTTTTTCAAAAATTCATTAACTTTAAATATTTTTTCTGTATCGTTTCCATTAAGCAAATCTAAGCCATCCACAATAGTAGAAACTCTATCAATTAAATTTCTAAACATATTTTCATCATAGAACTCTATACCGTGCACTTTTTCCTCGATTATTTTAGAAGATATGTCTGCAATTTTTTGTTTATTCATAATTATTCCCCAATTTAAATATAATATTTTTTTTAATAAAAGTCAATATGTATGTATAAGTTGATATATTTACATACTCATCTGAAAATCTTCAGCATCTAAAACACCTTCTTCAATAAGTTGTTTGATATGTATTTCTTCTAGCTTTCGCATAAAGTCCTGAAATGCTTTTATGGCTTCATAACTGCACTTCATTGAGAGATATATGCATTCATCAAATAGCTTGAGTAGTTTCTTTCTTTGCATTTGTTTTTGGTATTTATATCTGGCATCTAACTTCAATCTTTCAATTTCTGCAAACTTAACATCTTTTGCTTTCTCAATGATTATGTTACCTAGTCGCCTATACAAATCTTTCATCATTTTGTCACCAACACTTTCTGTTGGATATTTGGAGTCATTTCTTCTACAATAGTTTTTTATCATCTCATCTTTTTCTTTGACTATATCTTCAAAATCTAGTTTGTATGACAAGATATTTTTATCGTGGTTAATTATATAGTTTGATATATAATCAATCTTAGAATGCAATTTTTCCATTCCTGCACTGTTATAAAAGTTTGGCGAATTTTCTGGTAATTCGTTTGCAAGTTCAATTAGCATATCTTTGAGTTTTGAACTTGAAATTTCATTTTGCTCTTCTCGCATACTTTTTGTTAGGTCAGTTCGTATTTTAATTTCTCTTGCTTTGTAATCGGTTGCACAAAGTTCAATTTCTGCTTTGAACATATCCATTGCATTTAGTGGTAATTTGCCTATTGAAAATGCCTTTTTACCTTTGACATTTCTTATCGGTTCCTTTTCAAAAAATACTAGATGAATATGTCTGTTGTCTGTGTTCTCGTGTAGTCCTGCAAACCATTCCATATTCTCAGGTTTTAGTCCTGCATTTTTGAAAAACTTTGGTAGTTCTTTTTGCAATATATTTTGTGCTTGCTCGTAGTTTGAGCACCACTTCTTTCCAAACTTTTCTTCAAAAGATATGACTGCACTCCAAATAACCGATTGAGTTTCTCGCAAATCTTTTCTTAGTTTTGCAATATCTGTTCGGTCAAGTTTTCCATTCTCGTTAAATATTCCACTTGACTTTGTATCATTGTTGGCATATTCAACATAGTCTAAATTTTCTAAATCTTTAATTCCAGTTTCTACATACTTTACATAATCGTTATACTTGTTTGATGAATAGTAATTTCTTTGGTCTTGCTTGGCCTCATCTTCATATTTTGGAAGAAGAAAGTCAAGCATAAAATTTACATTTGGAGTTTGCTTATCTGCCATTTAGTATTTCTCGCTTTGTTACTTTTTTAATGTCTTCTAGTTCATATTCATCGTGTGGAGTATATTTCCATTCGGGAGTATAACTTCTTAAGTTTATTTCTGTAGCTTTGGTTAATATGTTTGTGTTGAGAGTAATCAATTTTTGATTTGCTATTATCTCTGCTTGATTTTCTACAAAGTTCATTTTTTGATTACCTTCAATTTTTTCTAGTCGTTCATCAACACTTTTCATATATCTTCTTATCTCTGAAAAGTTAATGCTTTGATTTAGTTCGTTATCTCCAATCAGTTTATCGCAACCAACTAGGATAACGAATTTGAGTGTATCGTTCAAACTATTAAAGTTTTGTCTATATCTATCAATAACCTTTTGAATTTTGTCTAGTTCATCATCGTAATACACTCTAAAAGTAAATTTCTCTTTTAGTTCTTTTGTCTTAGGTCTAGACATATTGTTCACCTTTTCCTTTAAATATTTTTGTAAAGGCAAAGAGTTTGATATTTTATACCTCCCATATTTAGATTTCACAAAGTAATAAAATGCTATGGCGGAGTATAACATTTGACACTGACGGATATGTCCATTACTTTTTGCGTGACAACAAAAAACGACCCACAAAGTAGGTCGTAATTGCATTTTCATTGCCTTTACATTTTTATATGGACATTTTTTGATTAAAAATTTAGGCTGTAACTATACAATTTGAACATTTTCTTATATTTTTTTAAATTTGTTGTTAATTTTTTCTTAATTATGGCTTTTGTTGGTTTAACTCTATGTTTATTTCTTGATAATTGCAAGAATATGGGTTTGTATAGTTCCACAAAGAAATTAATAAGTTTGTTATCTTTAAATATTGGCATCTGTTTATGTATTTGAGAAATTGTTCTTTTATCTTTATCTTGATTATATGTATCTTTAACATATTGGACTAGGTTTGGTAGTAAATCTTGAAGCGTAAACTTTCTTGACAAGTCATCGTTGCCATTTAACCAGTGAAAGAAATTTCTCACTTCTTTGTTCATTAGCAGACCAAAGTTTTTAATCTTATCATCAATTTCTACACCAAGCTTTTCAGTTACCTTTATCTTTTGTGGAATATCTTTTGTTAATTCATATATTTGTTCATTCTTAAATTCAATATTTTTAACATCTAAATTTTTTGCAGTATCTTTTGTTTGTTTTGGAAATGTATATATTCCAGTAGATTTGAAGAAATCAGTTTGTGTAAATTCAATATCATTTAAAAGCAGAATTCTCAAATGACTTATTGCAGTGGCTTTTTGTTGTGAAAATTGTGAGTTGTCTAGTTTTAAGCACTTTGCAATTTCATTTGCTTTATATCCAATTTTGTAATACCACCAAAGTATTTGTCTTTCTCTGTATGAGAGTTTATGGCAAATATGCCAAACAAGTTTATTGAATTGTTTGTTTTCATAGTTTTCCAACATATTTGACTTTTCATCAGCAATAAGTTCGTGATATGAAAGGTAGTTTTGCCCATCAACACAGGAGTAGTCATCAAGTGACAGCACAACATTTTCTCTATATTTTTGTCCTTGTCTGCTTTGTCTCCGGTCGTCTGCTTGCATGAACCTAGCAACTTCGTCATTAACTTCAAGCTCAAGCAACTTATGGTTAATTCTATCATAATATTTTATCTTTCGCATACACACCTCAAAAATCAAAAGTGTTTACACTTTAATTTTATCATCGATAAAATATTATATCTTACATACTATGACACCTTTTTTGTCATATTTTGTCTTTGTTTGTAGAAAATATATGAATACCATAATTCATGTAATTATAAAAAAACTCGTAACATATAAGTTACAAGTCTTTCCCTTAGTCGTTGCTTTTTTCTTCATAATTTGAACATTCGTTTTTACCATTTAGATTTGCACCACAGTATTTACAAAATTTTTGTTGTGGCTTGGTTTGATATTCTTCTCTAAATCTTATATATTCAGTATCACCGTCAACTCCAAGTCTTTGCAATTTAGCCCTATATCTTTTTTCTTCGTTTATCATTTTGGCTTCAGCTTTTGCCATATCTTCTGGTGTTTGCCTTGCAACAAAATAGAGTATCAAACTTCCCGTAACAGCAATGAACAAAAAACCTATTACACACAAAACAATGCCAGTAGTTTGAACATTTGTTTGTGCCACACTAGCATCAAACCAACCACTATCATTCATTGGGGGAACATACATATTTGCAGCTTCAACAATCTTTGTTATACCAAAAATACCTAGTATAATACCGCCAACAAGAGTAATAATCCATGATGACCTAAAAATCTTTCTTCCTGTACCCATATTTATTATAACATAATTGTCTAACTTAATCAATAAAAAAGCAATCAAGTATGATTGCGTTTTTAAACTCACTATTTTGGCATTGAATTTGCTATCTGATTAAATACTGCAAATCCCATGCTTCCCACCATAAAAAATAACATAATTTCCACTATAAATGAAACAACGCTTATAATAATAGCAATTCTGTTTAGTCGGGAACTCTCATGTGATTTGTCTATGTTTATACCAATAATTCCTAAAACTAATCCAGCCAATGCAAGATACCAGCCGAACAAAAAAGCAAGTATGCTACAAACAATTCCTACCCAACCTAATATTCTACCTACAGAAGCACCATTATCACTTGTTTTTTCTTTTTTATCATATTCTTTCATAAAATAGTCATTTACTTTTGTATCTTCTTGAAGATTAAAGTTTTCATTTTCTGCTTTCAAAGATTTTCCACATTTAGAACAGAAAACTGCGTCATTTGGAAGTTCTGCACCACAATAAGCACAATATTTCATTTGTTCACCTCATTTTAATTTGTTGTTGTGTTTTCATATACAATTACATAGTGGTCATAGTTAATACCATTTTTCGTCCCGCTTTTGAGAATTATATATCCAAGTTTTGTTGAAGTAAGCACATCAAATAAAAAGCTTCCCTCTTCAACGCTTCCCACTGTCCAACTTCCATCAACTCTGTTGTTCTTATCATAAGCCCACATAACACTTGAATTTTGCACGACTTGACCATCTTTTATTATTTTTCCAAAATGATATGAAAATAAATATCCACTTCCAGCATAGAATTCTGTATCTGTTGCAACAATATCACTTCCATTGTAGTAGTAAATAGCAACAAAATCATATTGACCCATATAGAACGAATTTACACAGTAGTCAATTTCAAGTGATTTACCCATGAATTTTATTGTCATTGTCCTGTCGCCAACTGTTGTAGTGCTAAAATTCTCAACCATGTTATCGTTAAGTTGTATATCCATTGTTGAATTATCTTCAAATGTCGCTCTTAGTGCACACATTGTAAAATCAACGCGGTCACCAATTACGTAAGATGTAGGAAGATTTCCAACAATTGCGATGTTTTTTAATGTTTTAGATGTTCTATTTTGCAAAGTTTGTTTGTATCTAAAACTAACTGATATGTTTGTATTGTTACTTGCTGTATATTCTACTGTAAATGTATCATTATCATTAGTATAAGCTTGTGCATGTAAATCGAAGAAATCTACATATAATTTGTCATTGTTTTGTTCCCATGTAAAGTTTTCATAAACGCCAACTTTATCTTCTTCAGCAACAGCATAATTATATGCTTTTCCATCTTCTAAAAACTCAATGTAGATACTATGTGTTTGGTTTCCAGAAGTCATTGTTGCTTCATACATTCCTGTTCTAAATTTTACAGAGTAATCAATTGTTCTTTTAACTTTGTTATACTCAATTGTAATTTGCTTGTTGCCAAGTGTTGATGTGTCAAACCCTGTTATCATACTGCTATCCAGTGGAATTTTAACAGTGCTATTATCTTCATAAATTAAGTTTAACTTAACATCTTGCACATTTAATTGTTCACCTAGATAATATTCGGTTTTTATGTTTCCTTCAATCTCATACGCAAGCAGTTTTTTGTTGTTACCAAAAAAATCACAACCTGCAAGCATTGGTAGTGCAAGTATCAAAACCAGTGCCAAACTTAAAAATATCTTATTTATTTTTTTCATCTTTCCTCCATAAATGCATCTAACTACCTATTAAGTGTACATTTTTGTTTAATTTATTTGTTTTGTGTGTTCAAAATCTCATCAAATTATCAACTATTTTCATTTATTGTAAAAATGTATTGCAAAATAACATAAATCATGGTATACTTTATACATCTAATAGGTAGATAGATGTATAATTTTAAAGCAGTATTTTACTGCTTTTTTGTTAGATTTTACTGACTAAAATTGGATTTTTGTTGTGTTTTTGAAAGTTGAGTTTTTTTGTCAAAATTCAATTTTCTTTTTTATTAAGTTTTCAAGTGCTTTTCGCTTGTTTTGTAAGTTTGTATGAACATATCTGTTTAGTGTTATTGTTGTGCTTGAGTGACCTAAAAGTTCACTTATTGTTTTTATATCAACATCGTTTTCAAGCAATCTTGTTGCAAAAGTATGACGAAGTGAATGAAAGCCGTAGTGTGATATTTTTAATCTTTTTTGCAAGTTATAGAAAGACTCTTGATAACTTCTAGCATCTACGAAAGAAAATTTCGCATTACATACAACATAATCGCTTTTGTTTTGCTGATATGATTTTAGTTCCTTGAGTAAACTTTCAAGTGTTTTGCAAATTGGTATTTGCCTTATTGATGACAATGTTTTTGGCGTATCTTCAAACTGCAATGTTTTATGATTTGATGTGATTTTGCAACTTGTTTTTTTAATATGAATAATCTTTTGCTTGAAATCAATATTTTGCCATTTGAGAGCAAGTAGTTCACCCAAACGAAGTCCAGTATAAAGTGAAATAAGTATTCCAAACAAATGATATTTTTTGTTTTGCAAAATATATCTTTCAATTTTGTTTTGTTCTCTTTGAGATAGAGCAGCAACATCCCTTTGGACATTTTGTTTTAATTTTAAATCAACTTGCAATTTTTGTTTTATGTATTTTTTCTCATAACCAAATATCAAACTCCTGTTAAGTATATTTTTAAGTAATCTTGTTGTTGAGTATGAAAGTTTTTCGGTGAATGATATAATTAAATTATCAACATCATTTCTAGTCAGTTTTTTA
>CAJOLY010000035.1 GCA_905235485.1 uncultured Clostridia bacterium | reverse complement strand
AGTGGACAACAAGAACTCGTGATGGAAAGCCATCAGCTCATTATGAAAACACATTGGTGATAACAGATGAAGGCGTTGAAATTTTGACATTGTAGGGGAATTGATATGAACACATTAAAAATTGGTTCTTTTGTAAGGTCAAAACAAGGCAGAGACAAAGATAATATTTATATCGTAAAAAGAATTTTTGATAAAAAACTTGAACTTGTTGATGGTAATGGAAAAATACTTTCAAAACCAAAGATAAAAAACATAAAACACATTGAAGCCTTGGATGGATCAGCTGACAAAATTGCTGAAAAATTTAAAGAAAACAAAAATGTGTTTGATGCAGAAGTTTATAGTGCAATAAGAAAATTCAAAAATCAATAAAGGAGAACTTATGCCAAAAGGAGATTGTTTGGAAATTGAGGGTGTTGTTACTGATATAGTTAAAGATGACATCAAAATCAAATTGATAAATGGTCATGTCATAACAGGTTATCTTGCTGGAAAACTGCGTATCAACAACATAAGAATTATGGTTGGTGACAAAGTTAACTTAACAAAAGGCAGAATAATTTGGCGTGACAAAAATTAAGCCAAAAAGGAGAGATAGATTATGAAGGTTAGACCATCAGTTAAACCTATTTGCAATGCTTGCAAGGTTATCAAAAGAAACGGTAAACTTTTTGTTATTTGCAGTAAATACAAAAAGCATAATCAAAGACAAGGTTAATTTTAACCTATGTTCATATACAAGAATATTTCTCTCAAAAAAGGAGAGATTGTTTCCACACTTTTATATATGGACATAAAAACTACACAATTCAAGGCGGCTGATTAGCAAAATTTTTGCTTATTACTTGAATTGTTTTCAAAAATAAATTATAATAAAAAAACGCGAAATATCGCAAAATGGAGGAAAAATGGCTCGTATTGCAGGAGTAGATTTGCCAAGAGAAAAAAGAATTGAGATTGGACTAACTTATGTTTATGGTATTGGTCTCAAAACATCTCAAAAAATTCTTAAGGCAACAGGCATCAATCCAGACATTAGAGTTAAAGATTTGTCTGAAGATGATGCAACAAAAATTAGAGAATATATTGACAAAAATCAAATTGTCGTTGAAGGTGACCTCAAGAGAGATATTGCAATGAATATCAAAACTCTTGGAGAAATTGGTTGTTACAGAGGCATTAGACATCGTAAAGGACTTCCTTGCAGAGGTCAACAAGATCGTTGCAATGCTCATACAGTTAAAGGTATCGCTCAAAAGCGTGCAAAGAAGAGATAAGGAGTGAATTATGGCAACACAAAAAAATACAAAGAAAAGAAAAGTTATAAGTCATAGTGACAAAGGTATTGTTCATATTCAAGCAACAAAGCACAACACAATCGTAACAATCACAGATGATTCAGGAAATGAAATCAGCTGGTGCAGTGCTGGAAAACTTGGCTTTAGAGGTTCAAGAAAGGGCACACCATTTGTTGCAGGACAAGCCGCAGAAACTGCAGGAAAACTTGCAAAAGATCGTGGCATCAAATCAGTAGAAGTTCATGTTAAGGGACCAGGCAACGGAAGAGAAGCTGCTATTAGAGCACTTCAAACAGCAGAACTTGAAGTTACACTCATCAAAGATGTATCTCCAATTCCACACAACGGTTGCAGACCACCTAAGCATAGAAGAATATAAAGGAGAAAAAAAATGGCTATTAAACATCCTGTTTTGAAAAGAAGCCGTTACCTAGGCATTAGCCCTATGGCAATCGGTATTGATAAAAAATCAAATAGAAATCCTGGTGCCAACGTTCGTAAAAAAGTTTCTGAATATGGTACTCAACTTAAGGAAAAACAAAAAGTTAAATTTATTTATGGAGTTAGAGAAAAACAATTCCGTAAATATTATGACAAAGCTCAAAAATCAAAAAATACAACTGGTGAAGAAATGCTTTCACTTATTGAAAGAAGACTTGACAATGTTGTATATCGTCTTGGCTTTGCAAAAACAAGACCTCAAGCACGTCAATTTGTAAATCATGGACTTATGACAGTTAATGGAAAGGTTGTTGATATTCCTTCTTTTGAGGTTAATATTAATGATGTTATTGGCGTAAAAGAAAACAAAAGAGACTATGAAATGTTTAAAGCACTTAGAGAAGCAAGAGTTAATGCTCCAAAGTGGCTTGAAGCTGATATGGCAAATCTTTCTGGAAAGGTTATCGCAAAACCTCAAAGAGATGATATTGATGCAAATATCAATGAAACATTGATTGTAGAATTCTATTCTAAGTAACAATTTTAAAAATTTTTGGAGGTAAAAAATTTTTATGATGGAAATCGAAAAACCAAAAATTACTTGTGAAGAAACTGATAACGGCAAGTTTGCAAAATTTGTTGTTGAACCACTTGAAAGAGGCTATGGTCTCACTCTTGGAAATGCACTCAGAAGAACTCTTTTGTCTGCTCTTCCAGGTGCAGCTCCAATTGCTATAAGAATCAATGGTGTTCAACATGAGTTTTCAACAATTAAAGGTGTTGCAGAAGATGTTATCGACATTGTTTTAAACATCAAATGCTTGGCAGTTAAAACAACAAGCTTAAATGATGATTTTGTGACAACTTTGTATATCAAAAAATACAATGCTGGAGAAGTTAAAGCAAGTGATATAGAACCAAATCCAGAAGTTGAAATTCTCAATCCAGATTTGCATATTTGCACAATGGAAGATTCATCTCTCGAAATGGAAATTATGATAGGTCGTGGAAGAGGATATGTTCCAGCTGACATCAACAAATCAAGAGTTAATGATTTGGGTTGGATTGCAGTTGATTCTATCTACACACCTGTGAAAAAAGTTAATTATAGTGTTGAAAGCGCTCGTGTTGGTCAAAGTATGGACTATGATAAACTCACCATTGAAGTGGAAACCAATGGAACACTTTCTTCTCGTGAAGTAACAAGTCTAGCTGCAAAAATAATTCAAGACCACACTCAATTATTTGTTGACCTTGTTGAAGATATGAAAGGACTTAGTGTTCTTAAGACAAGAGAAGAAGATAAGCAACTTAGAGTGCTTGAAATGAGCATTGAAGATATGGAACTTTCAGTTCGAAGCTTTAATTGCCTAAAAAGAGCAGGCATCAACACTGTTGAAGATTTAACAAAAAAATCAAAAGAAGATATGTTAAAAGTAAGAAATCTTGGCCTTAAATCACTTGAAGAGGTTATCAACAAACTTGAAAGTTATGGGCTGGGACTTAGAAATGATGAGGAGTAAGAAATATGGCAGCAGTAAAAAAATTGGGAAGACCAACAGATGAAAGATTGGCAGTTCTAAAAAACCAAGCAACAGCACTCCTTTGGTATGGAAAAGTTGAAACTACTTTGGAAAAAGCAAAAGCTGTAAGAAGTTATGCTGAAAAACTTTTAACCCTTGCAATCAATTCTTATGAAGATACTGTTAAAGTTACAAAAGAAGTTGTGAATGCAAAAGGTGAAAAAGTTAAAAAAGAAGTTTTGAATGACGGACCAAAGAAATTGAATGCAAGAAGAAAATTGATGGCAAAACTTAATGACGTTCAAGAGCAAAGAGCAGAAAAAGAATCAAAATCTGCTTTTGTTAAGAGAACTCAAGATGTTGCTCATCCACTTATTGAAAAAATATTCAATGTTTATGCTCCAAAGTATGCAAAAAGAAATGCAGAAAATGGTCAAGGTGGTGGTTACACAAGAATCTTGAAACTTGGTGCAAGACGTGGTGACAATGCTGAAATGGCAATCGTAAAACTTATATAAAATAAAAAGAGGCATTAACTTAATAAGTTAAATGCTTTTTTTGTTTGCTTTGCGATTTTGTTTGATTAACTTTGTTTGACATATTTCTATAATAATTATATAATTAAACTGAAAAATTGTATCATTTAAAAAATGATAAAATATTTAATATTGAACATACTAAAGAAGTAATAAGGAGTTTGATATGGCAAAAAAGGAATTTACAGCTATTTCTGCTATGACAAAAAAACAAAAACTCTTAAATTTTTTGAAAATATTTGGCTTTTCTTTCGCAAGCGTTATGGCAATGGTTGCAGGCGTTGTTTTGTATGTTTGGGCAACAGGAGGATTTAATCCACCTTATGTGCCACTAGAGAGTTGGGCTTTTTCACAAGCAGAATACGTTATTGATGGCAACAAAGAAATTGCTGTAGATGATGAAGGACAAATCAAAAATGAATATGGCAATCTTGTTTGGAACCAATTAGCATATGAAAATGATAATCCAAAATATGAATTCGTCACAATTATTCCAAATGAAGGTTGCACTGAACTTGATGCTGAGATTTCAATTGATTTTTCTTCAAACCCAAATTCTCCAGTGCTTCAACTTGTTGAAGATGAAAACACAAAAATTGTTGATAAGGACGAAGAGAATCCTGACAAATTATATTATAAGTACAATGTAAAAATTGGAAGTCCAATTTACTTAAAACCTTTAACAAAAACTGTGGAAATCAACGGTGAAGAAATCCAAACAAACATAGGTGGTTGGGTTAAACTCACTGCAACACAAGAACTTCTTACTACTTCTTGCTGGGTGTTTGTTGATTCACCTGTTTTAGATTATAAAATTGAATTAAATCAGGAATATGAAGAAGAAAATGGTGTTTATAATGTATATCCAAATTCGCCAATCAGCGTTAAAAGTAAAATAGAACCAAGCGATGCTTTTGTTTTACCTTCATCAAATATTCCAACAACAAAAGGTTCAACAAATTTTACCAATTCAAAAACTATATTTTATCAAACATCAAACAGTGAAATTGCAACAATTGATGAAAACGGTGTTGTTACTATAAATGAAGATAAAGAAGGTGAGGAGTTTTCAATCACAGCTTATGTTATCGCAAAATATAACAATGTTGGAAATGAACCAAGTCTTCAGGACTTTGAAGAATATCAAGATCCACTTGTTCCTTATACAAAAGCGCTAGAAAAAATGCGTGTTTGGTCAAACACCTTAACATTCAAAATAAATGAAATTGCAGTTCAAAGTATCACAACAGGTTCAAAAGCAGTAACAATTCCAAGTTATAATGTGTTTGAAAAAGGTACAATAAATTTTTCAAATGAAGTCGTATCAGTTGAGCGAAACAATTATTTTGTTGATTTGATTTTGACAAATGAGTCAGATGTCAACTATAAATCAGCTTTATTAAATCAAATTGTTATTTCAGCTGGTTATGAAGTTGAATCATCTTTTGATCCATCTTATGAACAATATTTGACAATAAACAATGATTACATTGTAATAAATGGGAAAAATCTTATTGATGCATCAAAGTATGTCACACTTGAGAAAATTGGAGATAGATCATATCAATACAAAATAAACCAGTATTCACAAAACAAATTTTACTTTATCTTCTCATATTCATATGAATTGGAAGATGAGTCTATTTGCACTTTGTATGATTATGTACAATTTAGTTTGGCAAAAACTGAACTCAAAGATCTTGGCGTTTCTGAAACATCTATCAATTTGAATTATAATAGCGACACTGACTATGAAGTTTACAATTTGTCAAACATCAATGTAACGTTAACTCCAGAAAATTCAACCTACAATTATGTTATGTTCTTTGCACCATCAAACAATGGTGTGATTAGCTGTCAGGATAGCTCAATAAAAGTAAGCATTGCAAATCAAGATTGCAATCCGGTCTCAGTCAGTGAAAATGGTATTTTTGATTATACAAAAATTATGCCAACTTCTACTGGAAGAACAAATGTATATGCAGTTGTGTTAAGAACAACAGATGCATTTGACGAAGGAAGTGAAGTTAATTTTGTTATTAACAATGGATATGTTGAAGTTGAAAGATATAGTGAGGCTATAAATATAACCGTTACAAACACTGTTGTGTTTGATGAAATATTTGCTAATGAAGAAGAAAGTGAAAAAATTGAAAGCATAAATCCAACACTTTCAATAGATGATGAAGATTATAATTTTGCAAATGGCTGCGATATTTTTGCAAAAATATATCGTGGTGGTTATATAGATCTAAATATTGCTTATCAAGGCACTGCTGATGCACTTGAAAACAATAGATTAGCAATTTCGCATATTGAAGGTTCTTATGAAACAGTTGCTTTAGTTGCAAATCAAGACAACACAAATGATGGAGTTTATATCTTTGAGATTCTTGCAAATAGCGAGGGTTATGCTAAATTTCAGGTTTATTATGATAACGAAGCAAAATATACAATCGGAATCAAAGTATTGTCTACTGAGCTCATAGGCATGGGATTATCTGGCGAAAATACACAAATATGCGTATCATTTGAATCAGATAACAATGGCAACGCAACAAACTTTAGTTGGAATGATTTGGAATTTGATTTAACTTATGATTCACCAAAAGCTGATGCGACAGATTTTGAACTTAGAACTTACAATCTACCAGATGAATTTGATACTTCATTATTAGATTATTATGTTGAAAAAAATTACAACGAAGTTATTGCAGAACTTCCAGAGGAAATAAATACAATTTCAAAATTTATTAAGTCACTTACTCTTGATGAGTCTGTTATAAAAATTTACAACAATGAAAGTGACGGAAAAGATGGCAAAATAACCATTGGTGAAACAACTTGCTCTTATGATTTTGTAGGTATAGGAAGGGTTCTTGTTGTCGCACAGTCAACAGTTTTGGATGTTTGTAGTAATCCTATTTTGCTTGAAACCATATGTCCTGTAGTTACAGTTAAAATAGGAGATAGTGACATAACAGGAGTTTTACAAACAAAAGATGTATTGTCATTTGGTGAACTAAGTACTATTGAAGGCAAAACAAGCTCAGCAAATCAAATAAATTTGATAGGTACGGGCAACGAATTTATAACATTTTTTGCAGAAATAGATGGTAAATCATACAATATAAACAATTTAATCAATTTTAGATTTGAAAATCAAACTGAAGATAGAAAAAGTATTTTAAGTGGTGCTACAATTGAAAACACAACTATGACACTTGCTGATATAAGTAGAGAAATAACTGAAAATATTGTTGTCTATACAAATTTCGGTTATGTGAATGATGAATTCTATCAATATAATCTCAAACCAAATTATAAACTTGTAAATAATTATTCAACAAAGACTTACAAAACTCCATCAACAGTCAATTTGTTTGAAGGTACAGCAACTGCTTTACCAACAATAGTAATTACAAACAATGATAGTTATGAAGGTAGAAGCAGACTTTATATACCTGTTGCATTTGAAGGAAAGGATGCTGATGAGTTAAAAGGAATTATGCCAAGTGACTTCGTTGATAGTTTCTATTATGCAGACATTGATGGAGAAGATAAATACTATCATATTTATCCTACAATAAGAATTTTAAATAATAGTGAAGACTACTATGTAAATGGTGCAAAAATTTCACTTGAATATAAAGAAGTTGAACAAAAAATAAACATAAATATTCGTTTAAATTCTAATATTGAAGGACTTGAAGTTGTAAATTCTTATTCAATGAGAACAAGCATAAACGTTAAACCGGGTATAACACCAAATTTTGTATATAATCAAAATGGTGTTTATGTGGTAGATTCAACCCAAGCAGGTTCAGGAATTGATTTGCTAGACAAATTAACTTTTGCAAATGATAATAATTATGAAATATCAATAAAGAACATTGATTTTGCTGTGAATACAAATACAAGTGATAATTTGTCTTTCTTTAAAAATGACGATTATAAATATGTTGAAACATTTGTACCATATCAACTTCAAAGTGATGATTATATATCAGAAAGTGAATATGAAGCACTGACAGAAAAATTGAATTATAAATATTATTACATTTTAACAAATGATGTAAGTGAAATTGATAACGAAAAAACTTATTATTTATTGAATGAAAATAATGAATTTGTTGAAGTCAGTGAACCAACAGCTTCAGGGCTTTCAGCTTATTATGAAAAAGTTTATAGCACAAAGACATTCTATGGCGCTAACACTCATTTTGAAGTTATTGATTCAGCAAATATTGATAATGCATTTATAAGTAAATATTATGAAAAAATCTACGTCAACAATGAAACTGACTATTTAAAAACAGATGATACTGAAATTATTTCAAACAAAAATTATTACATATTTGAAAATAATGAATATGTTATAGTAGAAAATCCAGTTATAGAGAATATTAACAATTACTACGAACAGTATTATGATTTTGCAATAAGTCAAGATAATCAAATTGATAACAATAAAACTTATTACTACAAAAAGAATTATATTAAACTAGCAAAAGGTGCAGATATTTCAGTAGTGTATGATTTACTGAAAATAACATTAAATCCAAGCACTGGTAATTTAAGTTATGATGAAAATCTTATAAAAGCAATTGTTGACCCAATATGTTTAATTTTCAGTATTGATATTGATATTAAAAATGGTGATGCAGAATCTTCTGCAACTTTGTATTACAACTTGCGAATTGAATAAAAAATTGCTACAATTTGTAGCAATTTTTTTTGGTGTTGATATCAATATTTATTAACTTTAGGTTTTTCTTGTGTAAAATTTGCGATAAATCAAAAAAAATACTATAATAAATTTAAAATGATAAAAAATATATAAGGAGTTTTTATGAGTGTAATCAGCATTTTGCTACTTATCAATTACATAATATGTGCTCTTGCAGTGGTTAATATGATTTTTATCAGCAAAAAAAAGCCAGAAAGGATTATTGCTTGGACACTACTTTTGCTTGTGCCTTTCATTGGACTTTTTATTTATATAATCATTGGTGC
>CAJOLY010000034.1 GCA_905235485.1 uncultured Clostridia bacterium | reverse complement strand
TGGTATTACTATTAAGCTTATTATTTATCGTTGAATTTGTATTAAGAGCTTTTAAGTCTGATTTCAATTTTGTTATTTCTTTTTGCTTTAAATTTAATTTAGTTCTTGTTTATGGCATCTTGATATATATTTTTTATTTTTACTTTTGTTTGATATTTAATTAGTTAATTTTTCCATTTTCAATTTTGATTATGTTCGCATCTTGAAACATAAATGGATCATATTGCGTTGCTGTGATTATGGTCTGCAGCTTTTTTGCATATGCAAGTAGCCTGCGTTGACGTTCTTGGTCAAGTTCGCTCAAAACATCATCAAGTAAGAGCACAGGATATTCACCAACTTCTTCCTTAAAAATTTCAAGTTCGGCAAGTTTCAAACTGAGTGCAACCGTTCGTTGTTGGCCTTGTGAACCAAAGCTCCTTATGTCAACTGTGTCCACAACGAGTTTTATATCATCTCGGTGGGGGCCTATGTTGGTGTAGCCCAATTTTAGGTCCTTTTCCTTGGTTTGTTTTAAGGCAATCAAAAGTTTTTGTTTTATATCTTCTTCATCTCTTCCTGTGATGCCAACATATTCAAGTTCGAGGTTTTCCTTTTCACTTGTGATGTATGAATGTGCTTCTTTTGCAATTACTTTCAGTTTATCCAAAAATTGCATACGGTACATTATAATTTTGCTTCCAGCTTCTGCAAGCTGAGTGTCCCAAATAGGAAGTGTTTGTTCAACAAGTTTTTTATTATCAGAATTTTTGAGAAGTTTGTTTCGTTGATCAACAATTTTGTTATATTTTGTGAGAATATAAAAATAATTTTTTGACAGTTGAGAAATGTCTGTGTCCAAAAATTTTCGCCTATCTTGAGGGGCGTCCTTCACAAGTTTGAGTTCATCAGGTGAAAAGAATACAACATTCAAGTTCCCAAGCAGATCCCCAATTTTAAGTAAATTAACCTTGTTGACTCTTATCACTTTTTTTTGAGACTTTGAAAAAAAAACTTCGATATCTTTTGTTCCGCTTTTCTTTTGAAGTTTGACCAAAAAGCTTCCATTATCTTTTTGCCAGTTTATGAGTTCTGAATCCCTCGTTGTTTTTGGACTTCTGCCAATAGCTGAAAAATAAATAGCTTCAAGCACTGTCGTTTTACCTTGTGCATTTTTTCCCACAAGCAAATTTATGCCGGGCAAAAAATCTATTTGCTCGTCATTATAATTTCTAAATCCAGTAAGTTTAATTCTTTCAACAAACAAGGTTTCTTTCCTCTTTTTTGTATTTATTCTGATTTAATTTAATCTATTTTATTTTATCAAATAAAGAAAATTATGTAAATTGATTTTTGATATTTGACTTTTAATCATATTTGTTTTAAAATACAGATATGCAAAACATAAAAGAAAGTTGGAACAATGTCCTAAATTTAATGATTAACGAAGTCACAACAATAACTTTTGATCTTTGGGTGAAAACTCTTGAACCCTTAACAATAAGTGATAGTTGTTTGATTATCCTTGCAAGTAGTGAAACAGCAAAAAAAAGATGCAACGAGCTTTGCGCAAACGCTTTAAGGCTTGCAATATCTGACTCATTTGATGGTGTTGAAAGTTACAAAATCATAAGTCCTGAAGAAAAGGACAATTTTTCGCCACAAAAAGAAAACTTAAACAACTTGCCTGAAATAAAAACTGTTGAAACCGGGTTTCAGTTTAATCCAAAATACACTTTTGAAAGTTTTGTTGTTGGAAAGAGTAATGAATTTGTTTATGCTGCAAGCAGAGCAGTGGCAGAAAATCCTGGCAAACGATTCAACCCCCTGTTTATCTATGGTGGGGTTGGGCTTGGAAAAACTCACCTTATGCACGCAATAGGAAATTTCATAAAACAAAACTCTCCAAATTCAAAAGTTATTTATGTTACTTGTGAAAAATTTACAAATGACTACATTGATAGTTTGCGTGGAAAAGAAAAAACAATATCATCTTTCCGCGAAAAATATAGAAATGTTGACATTTTGATGGTTGATGATATTCAATTTATTTCAAACAAGACTGAAACTCAAGAAGAATTCTTTCACACATTTAATGACCTCTACCAAAACGGCAAGCAAATTGTTATTGCAAGTGATCGCCATCCAAAAGAAATTGCAACTCTTTCAGATAGACTTATAAGCCGATTCACAAGTGGTCTCATTCAAGATATACAAAGCCCAGATTTTGAAACAAGGGTGGCTATACTTAAAAGAAAGGCGTTTGAAGAAAACTATAATGTTGAGGACAAAGTGTTTTCATATTTGGCCGAAAAATTAGACTCGAATATTCGTGAACTTGAAGGTTTTTTGGCAAAAGTACATTTTTATGCTGGAATTCACTGCAAACACTTTGCAACACTTGAAGATGCGATTGAAGCCCTTCAAGATGAAGTGACAGAAAAAGAGGCAACAACAATTGATGATGTTGTTGATGCAGTTTGCAAATATTATAAAACCACAAAAACAGATTTGATTGGCAAAAAGAAAAACAAAGAAATTGTGGAACCACGACAAATGGCAATTTATTTGATCACAGAGCTCACAGACCTTCCGTTAACATCTATTGGCACTTATTTTGGCAAGCGTGACCACACAACTGTTATGCACGCTCGTGACAAAATTGCAAATGAAATCAAAGACAATTCTCGCACAAGAACAGCTTCTCAAGATATAAAAAATATTGTGTTAAAAAAATGATGTTGTTGATTTTTTTCTTGTTTTACGCTAACCGTAGCAAAAATCTTAATTATATAAAAATAGTGGCAATGCCACTTTTTTTAAAATATGTTTCATTCAAAATTAAATTCTTTCAAAAAACTTGGAGTTATTTCAAATTCTTTTTGTGAGAGATTTTGAAGCGGATAGGCGAGGTTTTCAAACTTTATTTTGTATGCGCAAAGTTGTTGTTTGTTTTTGTGATATTTTTTGTTTATATCTTTGTCTCCATATTTCTCATCACCAAGCACAAAAATTTTGTGATGAGAAAGTTGAGCTCTTATTTGATGAAACCTCCCCGTAAACAAATTTATATCAATCAAATATATATCATCATTTTTATTTTTTATGTAATATTTAAGTTTGGCAGTTTTTGCATTTTTTTCAGATTTTGAGCAAATTTTTGCAAAATTTTGCTCTTTTTTTAAATAATTTTGCAAAAAATCGCCACTTTTTTTAACATTTCCACTCACAATAGCCAAATATCGTTTTTCTATTTGATGTTCTTTAAAAACTTCAAACATAATTTTTTCAGCCAGTTCTGTTTTTGCAAAAACAACAAGTCCTTCTGTGTTTTTATCAAGTCTATGACAAGCTTTGGCGTTTAAAATTTCTTCCATACATTTACTGTCAAAAAAGTTTTTATCTTGCAAGGTCACTTCCATTCCTTGTGGTTTGTTTGCAATCAAAATATTCTTATCTTCATAAATTATTTCAATTTCTTTTTCTTCTCTTGTTGGCAAATATAAAGTTATTTTATCTCCTACATTTGCCAAAACATTATCGTTTATTTTTTTGTTATTTACTTTTATATCTTTTTTTCTAAGTGCTGTTTTTAGCATAGAAAAATTAAGCGTGGGCTTAATTTCAATAATTAAATCAAAAATATTTTTTTTTGCGTTTGCAACAAACTCAATTTTTTCCATATCTATCCTAGTCCAAATTATTTTTATCTTTATTTTTTCCAAATTTAAGTTTTGAAAGTTGTGGCATATATTTTATTGCCAAATAGAAGAAAACTGCAAAAATAGCGATTCCTGCAATAACAAAAACAATTCCATTTGTTGAATTTTTTATATATTCAATATACACTTTGCTCGCAAAACTTTGATATCCATCTATTATTTGATATACGACTATAATTTTGACACCTGGCGTTGTCAATTTGACACTGTTCCCTTCAACAAAATTATTTGAATTAACACTGTAAACAAAAGTTGCATTTTCATCTCCATAAAACTTTAATTCAACAGCACTTGTGATTTGGTGATTAAATTCTATTTCTTCGCCATTCTTAAACATTTTGATTTCAGGTGCTTTTGGTGCAATGTATATGTTTATGTCATCATAATTTGCATTGTTAAATTTGATTTTATAGTATCCAAGTTCAAAAGTATAGGTTTGCGATTGATAGAGTTCTACAATTTTTGTTTCAACGAATTGTGTTTCATCGTTTTCGTCAACACTTAAAAAATAAACTTCAACTTTTTCAACGCCATCAAGCCCATAATATCCAATTGAACTATGTTTTTCATAACTCCCTGTGTTTTTTGCACCTTGAAATCCAAATTTAATGTTGTCGTTTGAGAGGTTTGGACTTTCAATCAAATTATGTGATAACAACACTTTCACATCCAAATTGTTTGGCAAATTAAGTCGATCTTTTGTTATTTTATTGTCCCTTACATCAATTTCTCCTTGATTGATTCCTCGCAGATTACATTCAACAATTTGGTTGTGGCTTAAATCAAGTTTTTGAAGATTTTGACCATAACTTCTTTGATGAAGACTATCATATGAAAAGCTTTGAAGTTCGTTGTTTGATAGGTTAATTATTTGCAAATTTTCAAGATTTGAAAGTTCATTATTTATATTTGTTATTTTGTTGTTTGATAAATTTATTTCCGTAAAACTTGAAAGATCAAAAATTGACAAGTTTGTAATTTTGTTTATTTCTTCACCTGACAAGTCCAAAATATCTATTGGAAAATCTTTAAACTGATTGATTGTAAGATATTGGAGACCTTCTTCATTCGTCTTTATTCTTGGCATTTCATCTGTTTTGTTGTTGTTATAAAAAACTTTTAATGCATTCCAAAGACTTTCTGAAATAACTTGACCGTCTTCTACAATTTCTGTTTGGCTATCATATTCTGTAGCAGCAAAAAGAGTTTGATTTGTTACTTTAAAATTTTTATTGTTTTTGGCAGTTAAAACAAATCCACAAAGCATTAAAGTTACTATCAAAATCGTAATAAAAATATTTATTAAATTTTTAGATTTAATTTTCATATTTTTATTATATCACAAAAACAAAAAATGTTAATATATTTTATTAAAAAAGTTGCATTGTTGCAACTTTTAAAATTATATATTTGGCCTTGGATGTGACGGTGTAGTGTTGTATGAAAGTATTGTATATTTAATTGTCGTGATTGTTGTTGCTGTAACATTAAACACAATTTTTTTTGTTAGTTGCAAAGTTTCAGTAACTTCATAACTTATCAAGTTTCCGTCTCTATCAATTACGCAAGATATTTCCACTTGTGTATAGATAGGTTTCTCTGTTCCCCCTTGTTCCATAATATTTATTGCATTTTCTGTTGTTGAAAGTTCAGGATCAAGAGTAACAGTTGCTTTATAGTATAATATTTTATTGTTTTGATCTCTTACAAATGAAAAAGCTCTTTTTAGTTTTACAGTTTCATTATTGATAATATAATCTGCAATTTTTGGTATTTGAGTGTTTACTTGGTGATAATTTGAATTAAAGTCTGCAACACAATTGTTGTTTTCTATTCTTATATTATTTCCATCTCTCATATATTTTTTTCCATCAACACAAACAATTTCGCTAGCACCACTTTGTCCAAAACTTGTTTTTGTTTCAACTCTCACGTTTCTTGCATATTCAAGTCCGTCTCCGTATTTTGCAGCATATGAATTGATTCTCATTTCAACATTTTGTCCAAGAGCCACCGCATTGCTTATTCCTACGCTTTCGATTTCATAAGAAGAGTAGTTGTTGAAATTTGAAAATGCTGTCACAACAGCTTCTTTTGCATCCTTAAAAATAGGGTCTTCACTGCTTTTAGACTTATCAACAACACCTGAGTTTGGCGATATATTTGTATAAATCACATTCATTTGGTGTTCGTTTGCTTCTTTTATCATTGCTTCGTAATTTTTGTTTTCAAGTTGATACTGTGTATATCGTTTTGAATAAACAACACCTAAAGTTATCAAAAAAATTGAAAGCATAATTGAAATTATTATATTCAAGTTTTTTACATTAAAAATAAAAGTATCAATTTTTCTAACAATAATATCTTTTTTATTTTCCATAATAACCTATAATTTTTTTCTTTAAAATTTTATAATCTACAATTTATAATAAATTTTCCTTAAAAATTTTATCAAATTACAAAATATAAGTCAATAGCTATTTTTATTATATTTTTATACAATTTTTGTAAATAAATAACTTTTTTTCGACAAAAGTTACAAAAAAACAAAAAAATCCATATTTTGATTATATTTTTAATTTATTAAAAAAGATATGAGAAAACTCTCATATCAAAATCAATATAAAAGCTACTTAATAAATTTGTCTAATAGGTGAAACTAGATAAATATATTCGTCTTTATCTTCACTTGGAACAATAAAGCAAGGGTTAACTTGGCCATTCAGTTTAAGTGTTATATAATCACTCGAAATATTTCTCAAGCAGTCCATAAAGAAACTTATGTTGAATGCAATTGTCAAATCTTCACCTGAAAGTGAAACAGTTATATTTTCAGTTACTGCGCCAGCTTCACTTTTTGCAGTTACTGTCAACAAACTGCCATCAACAACAAACTTCACACTGTTGTCACCACCAACGTGAGAAAGTATACTTGCTCTTTCCAAAGAGTTAAGAAGTTGAGCTTTTGAAACTGTTATTGTGCTTGAAAAGTTTGATGGAATAATTTGTTTGTAGTTTATAAAGTCATCTTTGTTTCCTAAGCATCTTGTAATTATTTTTGTACCGTTAACCATAACCATCATATAGTTCCTTTCAATAAGAACCCTGATTTTTTCATCTTCGTCATCCAAAAGTTTTGAAATTTCAGACAAACTTCTTGCAGGAACAATTATGCTTGCTGATGCTGATGCTTCGGTTATTTCTTTTTTTGCAATTGCAAGTCTAAATCCATCAAGTGCAACGCTTGTGAGCGTTTTTCCATCTTCTTCAAGCAAACAACCCTTTAGCACTGGCCTTGTGTCATCTGTTGCAACGCTAAAAATTGTTTTGTCAATTATGTTTCTTAGGTCTGATTGCTTAATCTCAAAAAACTGTGCATTTTCAATTTGTTGAATTGATGGAAATTCGTTTGCACTTTGACATTGAATAAATAATTCACTGTCTGTATATTTAATTTTTAATTGATTATGCTCATCAAGTATAAGTTGAATTTGCTCATTGCTTAACTTTCTAACAAATTCTCCAAATAGTTTTCCTGGCACAACAACTTCACCATCTAGTTTTATGTCTGCGGGTATCTTTTTTTCAATGGCAAGCTCACCATCTGTTGCAGAAAGTGTCAAATATTCGCCTTCTGCTTTCAATTTTATACCTTCCAAAATTGGGTTTGTTGTTTTTGTGCTTGTTGCTTTTATAACAGTCATCACTGCATTTGAAAGATCTAAACCTTCACAATATACTCTCATATTTTTCTCCTAAATTTAATCATTTATTTACTTTTTTAGTATATCATTTTATATAAATTTTTGCAATAAAAATCACTTATAAAATGTATAAATTTTGTAATTTTTTATTATTGACAAAACATCGAAAACTTATTATAATTTTCATAAAGAATATATGGAAAAATTTGAAAATTTTGAGAAGTATTTAACACCTCCAAGCATAAAAAATATTTGTGCTTTGATTTATCACGCTGTCAAAACAAACGATATTTCCTTACTTGAATATAAGAATATTGTTGATTTTAAATATAACAAAAAATTGCCATTTGATAACGATGAATTTAAAGATGTATTGGAATTTACATACAAAACTTGGTGGAATAATTATCTGCTGCCAAAAAGCGGACAATTAAAAACCAAAAGTATTTATGACGAATTTTTAAATAACCCAAAATATATCCCAAACAGCAAAGAAAGAATTGGTATTAAAAGAATACCTTGCTCCCTTGAAAACGCATCTCTATTATATTATAAATTACCATTTTATTTTCAAAGTATATATTTTTGTATTTTCGATACTTTTTATTTGTTTGAAAATGACCCTAAGTTTTTTTATAATCGTTCAATAACAAAAAGATTATATCTAGAAACAAATTTAAAATATACTCCAGCTCTTTGCAAAGAATTTTTGGAATACATCTTAAAAAATAATCTTCAAATTAGATTTAAAATAGCTTTAACAAAAAGAAAAGAAAGTTTTGTTTTTTACACAAGCGATGCAAGTTTTTTTGATACATTAAATATGCTTGAATTTGTTAAAAACAAGCGTCCTGAATTATTTGAAAACAGTAAAATAACAAACCCCCTCCTTGCAAAATACAAAAATTATATAGGATATGGTGAAGAACCTATGATCTTTGGCTCATATAATTCAGTTAGGGTTGATATTTTGAAAGAAACATATAAAAATATTTTAAAAGAATATAAGATTGATAAAAAATATTTAACACAAAGCAATATAGAAAAAAAATTTGAATCTGCTTGTGAAAATCATTCGATTGACTCAAAAAAGTTTTATAAAAATGTTTATAAAAAGTTATACGAAGAAGTGTTATAACTTTTTATTCTTTTAAATCAATTTCCCTTTCTTTTTTGTTTTGTGTTTTTGTGGATATCTATAATATTTTATCCACAAACTTGTCCACAAAAAAGTTTTATATAAATATCATATATTTTATGATCTATCTTGATTTTTTAAAAAAGTAATATACTTATGCACTTTTTCACAGCCCTTATTATTAAGAATATTAACTAAATAAAAAAACAAGAAGTTGAAGACAAAAATTTTTATTCGATAAAGTATTTCAAAAAAATAAAATTCGCAAATTTTAAATTATATTTTAAGGAGTGAATATGTTAAATCAATTAAATGAAATTTCTTCAACAATGATTGGCTTAATTTCAATTTTGGTAATGGTTACAGTCTTTATTGTGACTATAATTGTTAGTGCAAAAACAAAAAAGACTAAATTTTTGATAAATTTTG
>CAJOLY010000033.1 GCA_905235485.1 uncultured Clostridia bacterium | reverse complement strand
TGAAGGACTTGCTAGTATAGAAACTGAAGGCTATTTCCGTGACGAAGAAGGTAATTTTCTAAAAAACCTTGAACAAGTTTTGCACGATAGTATGATTCCTTATGCTGAATATGTTATTATGGATAGAGCTCTTCCAAGAGTTGAGGACGGACTCAAACCGGTTCAGCGAAGAATACTTTATGCTATGCACGAACTTGGTCTCACCCCGGACAAACCTTACAGAAAAAGTGCAAAAATTGTTGGAGATGTTATTGGAGCATATCACCCACACGGTGATAGTTCAGTTTACAACGCAATGGTGCGTCTTGCTCAAGACTTCAATATGCGTGAAGTTTTGGTTGATGGTCACGGAAATTTTGGAAGTGTTGATGGCGATAGTGCAGCTGCATATCGTTACACCGAAGCGCGTCTTGCCCCACTTGCTCTTGAACTTTTGAAAGATATTGAAAAAGACACTGTTCGATGGAGTAAAAACTATGATGACACTCGTGATGAGCCAGATATACTTCCGGGCAGATTCCCAAACTTGCTTGTTAATGGTGCAACAGGTATTGCTGTTGGGCTTGCTACAAACATTCCAACTCACAATTTGAGTGAATGTGTTGATGCATCATGTCAGCTTATTGACAATCCAGATATGTCCACAGCTGAAATTATGAAATTTATAAAAGGTCCAGATTTTCCAACAGGTGGAATAATCCTTGGCGGTGAAGGACTCAAATCTGCTTATGAAACAGGACGTGGAAAGATTATAATCCGAGCTAAAACTCACATTGAAAAAGATAGAGACAAAGATATCATTGTTGTTGATGAATTCCCATATGGCGTGAACAAGGCAGAGCTTCTTAAAAAAATAGGAATGCTTAAGGATGCCAACAAGGATCTTTTGGGTTCAGTTGGTGAAATTCGCGATGAAAGTGACAGAAAGGGTATTCGTGCAGTAATATGTCTCAAAAAAGATGCAGAAACTGACAAAATTTTGAATTATCTTTTCAAAAACACGGATTTGCAAATAAGTTATGGTATCAATATGGTTGCCATTGCAAATGGAAAGCCTAAGCAAATGGGACTAAAAGAAATACTTTCTTATTATGTTGCATATCAACGTGAAGTTGTCGAAAAGAGAACAAAGTTTGACAAGGAGTCAGCTGAAAACAGAGCAGAAATTTTGTCTGGACTTTTGATTGCAATAAAAAATATTGATGATGTAATCAAAATCATAAAAACCAGCACAAGCACAACAGAAGCTCGTGAAAGACTTAGAAAAAAGTTTTATCTCACCGAGCGTCAAGCACAAGCAATTCTTGATATGCGACTTGCTAGGCTCACCAGTCTTGAAGTTAACAAAATCGCTGATGAACTAGATGAACTAAAAAAGAAAATTGCTGAATACAAAAAGATACTTGCAAGTGAAAAATTGCAATATCAAATTGTCAAAGATGAAATGCAACAAATCAAAGCAAAGTTTGGCAAAAAACGTATCACAACTGTATTGAAGGATGAAACAGCTTTCCAAATTGCAGAAGATGAAGAGTTAAAGCCAATCAAAGATGTTTATGTTTGTTACAGTGAAAGAAATGCACTAAAAAAGATATATGAAAAAAGTTTCAATATTTCAAGCCGAAGTGGAGCAAGCACAAGCACACTGAACGAAGTGCATAAGTTTATTGTCAAAACAAAAACAAATGTTGGCATAATTTTGTTTACAAACTATGGAAATATGTACAAAGTTTCAATTGACAATATTTTGGAAGCTCGCTGGAAAGATAGAGGATCTCTACTTAGTGATATGTTCTTAACTTATCAAAAAGATGAAAGAGTTGTTGGAATGTTTACAGACAATGAGCTTAAAAATAAAGAACTTTTGTTTGTCACAACATCAGGACTTGTTAGAAAAACAGAATTTAAGGAATTTGAGAGCAAGAAAGATATCGTTGTAGCTTACAAACTTAAAGATGATGATAAAATTTTAAGTGTTGAAAAATTTGAAAAAGACAAAACGCTTTTGTTTGTTACTGATGCAGGAATAACTCTTAATGCAGATATAAGTGATGTTCCAACTCAAGGCAAATCAAGCAGTGGTGTTAAGGGAATAAAACTCGATGATGGCAGTACAATAATCCTTGCAACGCTTGTTTCAGAAAGCGACAAAGTTGCACTTGCAACAGATTTGTGTTATGCAAAAAATGTGTCAGTCAGTGAAATAGGAGTTTTGGCCAGAAATAGAAAAGGAGTGAAAATTCTCACACTTGGTGAAAATGGCAAAAAACTTCTCTATGCCCACAAAGTTATGAATGATGCTTTTGAAATTTTTGCACTTGATTCAAAAGATAAACCATACTATATATCTACTGATAAAATTTCTTTGGAAAGCAGAAACTCAAAAGGTAAATCATTTGCCGGCAAAAAAGGAACAAAAGTCAAAGCAATTTACACATATCTTTGGAAGGATTGATTATAATTTTTGCTCAAAGTAATCTTAAAAACGCATAAAAGATAAACAATTAAATCATTTATATTCAAAACAATAAAAGGTTAGCCATTTGAGTTAACCTTTTTTAATAAAAATATAGTTTGTTTTTAAAAATCAATATTGACTATTATATAATATTATGATATGATAATATCAATCAAAGGAGTACTTATGGCAGAAAAACATATTATAAAATATCCAAATGGAGCAACATTTATTTATTATCAACAAAACGTTAATAGTTCAACTGATGTAACAATCGGTTTTTTGGGTGGTGCAAGTTTAGATGAAAAAAAATTGGGCTTAGCTCATGCACTTGAACATTCTTTCTTTTTTGGTACTGATAAATTATCAAAAGAAGAGATATATGAAAAATTTAGCCAGACAGGAACCAATTATAACGCTTACACATCTCAAGATTGCATTGCTGCAATTTTTGATTGTCCAAGTTCGAGTTTCGAACAAATCTTAAAAATATATTCTGATATGTTAATAAATAAAAACATAAGCGAGGAAGAATTTGAAAGAGAAAAGAAAGTAATTTTGCAAGAATTATATATGACATTGGACAATGAAAAATATGACATATTGGACTATTTGGCTGATAAAAACACTTATAAAAAAGGTAGTCAAATTCTTGGAAATTTTAACACGCTTTCAAACTTGACAGTTAAAGATTTAGTTGAATATAAGGAAAAAAATTTTGTTACAAACAATATGGTTATCAGTGTTGTAAGTAATTTGCCTTATGAAAAAGTTAAGCCACTTATAGAAAAGTATTTAATAGAAAGATTCCCAACCAATATGGAAAACACTGTTAAGTTAAAAAGCATAAAATACAATTTTAATAATCGCCAATATCTTATTGATATGCAAGACAAAAAATCATTTGCTTTATATTTTATGTTTAAGGGCTTAAAAAATGCAGAAAAAAATGAATTGTTCTCATATTTTGAGGATTGGTATTTTAACGGTTTTGCTGGTGAACTTTTGAAAAATATGAGACTTCAAAATCCTTTTGTTTACACTTCAAATTTTGGGAATATTAGATTGACCAACTTAAATATTAAAAATTTTAGCATCTTAACTTCACCTGAGAACGTAAATGATTGTATATTAGAGTTTACTAGCATTCTAAGAAATTTAATTCAAAATGGAATTTCTGAAAAAGAATTCAAACTTTTCCAGGAAACTATGATTGCGGAAAGAGAGAGAAAAACAAATATAAAAAATCATAATTCAACAAACCTCTTTTCAAATTATATATACGGTGAAAAACCATTTGTAAAGGGCTTTTATGAAAAACTTATGTCTATTACCCGTGATGATATAAACCAATATTTCCGTAAAGTTTATGGAAATGGTAGATTGATAGTTGAATGTATTGGTGACATCTATAAAGCAGAAAATCGATTTTTTCTTGAAGATTATCAAGGCTATAATGCTTTAACAAATGAAGCTTTTTTAAATTTTGTTTTGGAAAAGAAATTACAAGAAACACCAATTTACGGAATTAACGAAATATTAGATCAATTTTCACTGAAGTATAAGCATAATGATTATGACACAAATGGTAATCTTTTAGATATTAATGTTGATTTCCGAAATTTCCATACACACTATTTCAATAAATATTTGGATTATCAATCAAAGTTAAATAAATATTTGGATAATAAATCAAAGTTAAATAATAAAGCATCAAGTTCTAATAAACAAGAAAATATAAAGAAAGATGAAGAAATGACTTATAGAAAAAGCAAATCATAATCACATTGTTAATCAATGTGATTTTTTATGCATTTAAATTATAGTAATGTTAATACATTTTAAAATCAAAAGTTTTGTTCTATATCAGCAATTCAATGAATATATTTAAGTATAACTCATTGGAGGAAATATGGAAAATAATAATAATATTTATAAAGAGATTGCCACTCGTTCTGGTGGTGATGTATACTTGGGTGTTGTTGGTCCGGTTAGGACTGGTAAGAGCACATTTATCACAAATTTTGTAAACAAACTTATCATTCCAAATATAACAAATGCCTATGCAAAAGAAAGAACAATTGATGAACTTCCTCAATCAGCACAAGGCAAAACTGTTATGACAACAGAACCAAAATTTGTGCCAAATGAAGCTGTGACTGTTGATATTGATGATATCAAAATGAAGCTTAGGCTTGTTGATTGTGTGGGCTACACAGTTAAAGGAGCAAGCGGCTATGAGGAAAATGAAAAACCTCGTTATGTTAAAACTCCTTGGAGTAGTGAAGATATGCCGTTTGATAAGGCAGCTGAAATTGGCACAAAAAAGGTAATAACAGAACACAGTAATATTGCAGTTTTGGTGACAACAGATGGCAGTTTCACGGAAATTGACAGAGCAGGTTATGTTGCGGCCGAGGAAAGAGTTGTTGCAGAACTTAAAGATGCACAAAAACCTTTTGTTGTTGTGTTGAACACGACAGATCCAAATGGAGAGGACGCAAAAAAACTTGCTGAGAGTTTGGCTAAGAAATACGCTTCAAAAGTTTTGCCAATCAATGTTAAGGAAATGACAGAAGAAAACATTGCAAAAATTTTCAACTTGCTTTTAGAAGAATTCCCAGTAAGCAAAATTCAAGTAAAACTTCCAAAGTGGATGGAAGCACTGCCATTTGAAAACAAACTAATATGCGAAGTTATTGCAGAAATCAAACAAAACACAACAAATCTTGAAAAAATTGGTGATTTCAAATTCAGCAAAACTTTGTTTGAAAACAGTGAAAATTTTGAACCACTTTTGCAAAACACAGTAGAACTTGGCGAAGGAAATATTGTACTTAATGTGTCACCAAAACCAAATCTTTTTTACAAAGTTTTGAGTGACGAATGTGGCGTGAAAATGGAAAACGAATATGAACTCATTGCAAATCTCAAGGATTTGAGCCATGCAAAAAAAGAATATGACAAGCTTAAAGTTGCTCTAGATGACGTTAATCAAACTGGATATGGTGTTGTTGTGCCAAGTATGGAAGAAATGACACTTGAAGACCCTGAAATCGTAAAGCAGGGCAGTAAGTTTGGAGTTAGGCTCAAAGCAAGCGCACCTTCACTTCATATAATGCGAGTTGATATCAACACGGAAGTCAGTCCAATTGTTGGCACAGAGCAGCAAAGCGAGGACCTTGTTAAATATTTACTCAGTCAATTTGAAAGTAATCCGCAAGGCATTTGGAACACTGAAATGTTTGGAAAAAGTTTGCATGAACTTGTAAACGAAGGACTTTCAAGCAAACTCGGCGCAATGCCAAAAGAAGCACAAAACAAAATGCGAAAAACTCTTGGCAGAATTGTAAACGAAGGCAAGGGTGGAGTGATTTGCATTTTATTATAAAATTTTTCTAAGTTTGAATAATATTTAAAAACAGAAAGAAATTTGTCTTTCTGTTTTTATATACGCAAAAAAAAGACAAATATGATTTGCCTTATTTTTATATATTATTGAATTGCAAAAACTTTTGCTATTATGTAAGCAATCTATTATTCTGCTTTTTTTGCTTTTTCAAGCATAAGAGCAAGTCTTGCTTTTCTTCTATCAGCATTTTCTTTTGTGATTATGCCTTTTCTAGCTGAAACGTCAACAAGAGAAACTGTTTCTGGCAAAAGCTTTTCAGCTTCTTCAATTTTTCCCTCTTTAACAAGTGCTCTAAATTTTTTGAGACCTGTTGCAAGTGCTGATTTTGGACCTCTGTTTTCTTGTCTTTGTCTAGCGTTTACTTTAACTCTTTTAATAGCTGATTTAATTATTGGCACGGTTAAACATCTCCCTTTTATAATTTACTTGACTATTCTATCATATAAAAAATTAAAATGCAAGAAAAAAATAATATTTTTGTAAATGTATTTATTATTTTTTGTGTGAAACAATAATTGTATGAAAAAAATTCGCACTGAACTAATACTTGAACTTGCAAAAGATATAAAAAATTGTGAAGGCTTCAAAAAAAAGGTTACTCATTTTAAATATGACATAAAGCAAACAGAAATAAATCTTTCTAGTGAAGTAGTTGCAAAAAAAATACAAAGAGAAGTAGGAAATTATATTTCTTTTGATTTTGACGAACTACTGTTTTATTCTATAAATGCAAAAAACTTACTCTGTGAAAAACTTAAGCTTGCAATTCAAAAAATAATCAAATCATTAAAGGTTTCTCCAAAAAAGATTTTGATTGTCGGGTTAGGCAATGAGAAATATGCTTGCGATAGCCTAGGAAAGTGTGTCACTGAAAGAATTTTGGTAACAAAGCCATATCTAGATAAAGATTTGTTTTCAAAAAGCAAAATGGCAGAAGTATATGCAGTAAGTTTAGGCGTATATGGAACAACAGGGCTAGAAAGCAGTAACACAATAAAAAGTATTTGTGAATCACTAAAACCAAATCTTGTTATTGCAGTTGATAGTTTGGTGGCTAGTGACACAAAAACTCTTTCAAAATCAATTCAAATCAGCGACACAAAACTTTCTCCGGGCGGAGGAGTGGGAAACAAGAGAAAGGAAATCAGTGAAAAAACTTTAGGAATTAAAGTTTTGGCAATAGGAGTCCCTCTTGTGGTGAACTTATCAACTTTTTGCAAAACAAGTGAAGACTTGATTGTTACTCCAAAAGATGTGGAGCAAAAAGTTATAGGTCTTTCAAAAATTATTGCCAAAGCAATAAATTTATCTTTAAACAAACTCACAGAAAAAGAACTTTTGGAACTGACAGCATAAAATATTGAAATTTTATATTTATCTACTTTAACAAACTTAACTGTTATCACATAAAATATTTAGTATGGAAAGAGAGTGGATTTTAGTGATGGATAGTGGAATTGGCGGACTTTGGACATTAAATAAAATTAAAAAAATTTTGCCAAATGAAAACTATTTGTATTTTATGGACACTCTTCATTCACCTTATGGCAACAAAAGTATTAAAAAATTAAAAAATATAGCTTACGCTAACATAAAAAAAATTATTGATTTTTACAATATAAAACTCATTGTTTTGGCGTGCAACACATTGTCTAGTGTTTGCTATGAGTATTTGACTCAAAAGTTTAAAGTGCCAATAATCAAAATTGAGCCTTTTTTTGAACCTACTGAATTTCAAAATAATAACACTTTGGTGCTTGCAACAAAAAGCACCATAAAACATAATCAAAACTTAAAAAAATATTTTGGCTATGCAAATATATATCTCTTTGGTTTTGGAACTCTTGCCAAGATTATTGATAACTCAAAAGGTGATTACAAAACTTTGCAAAATTATCTAAACAAAGAGCTTTCAAAATTTAAAGATAAAAACATCAAAAATATTGTTTTAGGCTGCACGCATTTTAATTACATAAAACATGAACTTCAAAATATTTTTGGAAAAGTTGAATTTTTTGAAAATAGTGAAAATATTGCAAAAATTGTAAAAAAAACACTAAAAAATCATAAAAAATTGCAAAATAACAGCAAAATAATATCAAAAAAGCAAAAGAAAGGCGAATTTCTTTTGCTTCAAAAAATTTGATTTAGTTATATTATCAGCCAGTTTTTCTCTTAGTTTTGATTTTAAATTGTTTAAAACTTTTATTATTCATTTTCAACAATTTCACCATCTTTTAGATTTATTATTTTTAATCCCAAAAATTCAGCATATAGTTTGTTTGAAAACGCAAACAAAAATGTGCTTTGACTGCTTTGATCAATCATATCTCTTATCTTTTCAAGAATTTTTTGTGTCTCAGTTCTATCCAAGTCTGCACAAATATCATCAATCAAAAATAATTCAACTTTTCGCATACTTACTCTTGCAAGTTCTACCAAAGTTTTTTGATATGCAGAAAGGTCTTTTATTTTCATATTTTGTATGTTTTCGATTTCAAAGTTTCTTAATGCCATCAATATTTTTAAATTGATTGTTGCAGGGTCAAAATTTCTAGATTTCAAAATCCATTCTAAATTTTCTCTAACAGTTTTGTTATTCAAAAACACAAAACTTTTTGGAACAAATCCAACTTGTATATCTTGCTTAAAACTTATTTTGTTTATGTTTATATCCTTAATATAAACTTCACCTTTTTTAAATTTTTCAAGTTTCGCTATAACTCTAAGTAGCATTGTTTTACCACTGTCACTTTCTCCAACAAAAGCAACTTTTTCGCCATCTTGAATTTCTAAATTTATATTGTGCAAAGCATCAAATTCTTTTGTAAAAGATAAATACAAATTTTTAATACTAATCATAAAAGTCTCCATTTCTATGATATCACTCAATAAAATTTTTTGCAAATAAAATAGATTAGATTGCATAGATATAATTATTTTATTTTTAAGATTATAGTATTTTTCCACTAAAATATTATTAAAAAATACTTGCAATTTATTTATGACTGTGTTAAACTAACATAGTTGAAATCAAATTAAATTCAAAACAATTGATTTTATGTTTGATTAAACAATTAACAAGCCGAAGTGGTGAAACTGGCAGACGCGTCAGACTCAAAATCTGATACTCGCAAGGGTGTGTGGGTTCAAGTCCCTCCTTCGGCACCATCAAAAAGTTCGAAATCACTGACAATTTCGAACTTTTTTCATT
>CAJOLY010000032.1 GCA_905235485.1 uncultured Clostridia bacterium | reverse complement strand
CTTTACCCTACTTTAAAATTTGATGCTGCAAAATATAATCTTACTTACACAAAACAAATCTATGGGGTTCAAACAACTTTTTCAACTATGTTAAATAAGTCTGGAGCATATCCAAAACTTGTTGTGACAGAAACAGACAGCCAGGGCAATATTTTGTCAACAAAAGAAATATCAAATATTGCAATGCATACTTATCAAATTGGTGAAAAAGAATATGAGCAATTTATCGTCACAATTGAATTTGATGAAATTGGAAAATATCTTTTAGATTTCCATTATGTTTTGCATGATGAGGTTTTGCAAGCACAAAGTGGAAATTTGAATGTTGAAAAAGAAAATTGGAAAATTGTTGGAACTGACCAACTAACTATTTTTGGATATCAACTTGAGCATAGCGAATACAAAAATGAAAACGGTGCTACTGAAAAAGAAATGAAACATTTTGATTATGTAGAAATTTCTGATGCATCAGATTTTAATAGATACAACACATTTGAATATGATGCAGAAAATGATATTCATTTTTCAACCCTTGATGATAATTATATTGAAGAAAAAACATATTATAAAAGAGTTTATATCACAGCTGATGTAACAAATTTGAATATTGCTGATAACTCAATTTTAGGACAAGTAATAAATAGCGATGATGGTTCAATAGCTTTAACTCCAGAATTGGAAAATTATCAAATAGAACAAAGTGAGCTCGCAGACAAACTTGGCTTAAACCTTGAAACTCTTGCAACAACAAATCAAGCTCCACTATTCTTTGCTTATTTGGCTCAACTCCCAACGAACTCAACAGACAACAATTTTTATTATCATTTCACAAAAAGTGGAACAACTTACACTTTGAATGGAGATAAAAAAAATCTCACAAGCAATTCAAGATTTACTGACGCTGGACTTTATGTTGTTGTTTTGACTTACACTCATCCTGATTATCAATATTTGAACGATTCTACTCTAATTGTAAGCAATGAAGGAAAAAATGCAAGAAAAGTTCAAGCTTTTGTTTTTGAAATCACAAGTTCTGAACCTGAAATTAAAATGTTACCTCAAAATAGTGACAACAGTTGGGGCTCAAATGGTTACACAAATCAAGATGTGAAAATTGATTGGTCAAATTCACTAAAAAGCCCATTTGATGTTAACCCTTATGTAAGAGTTTTCCATGAAAATAACTACTTAAAACAAGAAAATGACGATGCAAATTTAGTTGAAATAACAAATATTTTAAATGCAACAGACAATTATAATTTTGGCAATATTACACTGGCTGCAAATGGAAGATATTATGTTAGAGTTGACTATGGTCCTTGCACATACAACAACGTTACAAATGATTATGACTACTCTGCTTCTGTAACCTACACTTTTGTTATTGATAAAGAAGAAATTGATGACATAACATTCTACGCAATAAATAACTATATTTCAGAATTATCAAAAAATATAACAAATGATGCTTTTGCAATTGCCTATGGCAATGTAAGAGAAATAATAAATAATGACGTTATAGGCAAAAAAAATAGTGGTGCAAAGATTTCTGTAACCTATTCATTTATGCCAATAAATTCATATAGTGATGAAATTTTCGATCATCCACTTGATAATGAATTTAATTACATAGCAAATAATACTTCAATAACAGTGAAAAATGATAACGTCACATATAACCAAGGAAAAATAGATGAAAACCTTAAAAAGACTGCTTCAAATGTTTTGACAAATGATGGAATTTACGTATTCACATTTGTTGATGAAGCTGGAAACACAACAAAAAGATACATGATCAAAGACACAACAAGTCCTGTTATTCTTCAAAAAGTTAATGAAGAATATTCCATTATTCCAAAAAGTTCTTCAAATAAAGACAATATTGTTAATACAGAAACAGAAATTATTTGGGGTACACATAAAGCAATACTTTTGGGTAACGAGTTAAATAGTATTTTAAGTGATTTACAAACACAATATAATATCCAAAATATTGATGAGAAAAATTATCTTTGCATTGAAAATAACGATGTTACTATTACATATACAAACGAACATGGAAACAAAGTAACACAATATAGTGAAAATATAGATAATTCTAGTTATACACTTGAAAATAAGCCAGAAAACGAACATTTATATACAATAAATTTAACTGACATAAATGGCAATAACTTTATTGGAAAACTTGAAATGAATTTTGACAATTCGCTACTTATGGCACATATGTCAGGAACACCTTCACAAAACAGGCAAATAATTGACAAAAGTGAAAAATTTGAATTGTCAGGTGATGGAACAATTGAGAGATTGCATAATGATAGAGTAAGCAATAAAAAAGTTTTAAACATAAGCTGGCTTGCTGGTGAAGGAGATTTTGAAGTTCAAAGTGTTATGGCATACTTCTACCCTCTCACTTTTGAGCTTTATGATAGTAACGGAGAACTTAATCTCAACTATCCATATTCTTCAAATATATATCAATCATTCAACTTGATGGAAAACACAACTACTGAAACTTCAGACGGAAAAACCAGAACAAAAAGTGCAAACATAAACTTGATGCAAGATGCAAGATTTGGCGAACTAGCGACAGTACAAGGAATGTACAAAGTTGTTAGAACATATTCAAATATTTCAAATACAATTCCAGAAGAATATGTAACAAAAGAATACTATTTTTACATTGACAGAAACAATTTGATAAGTTACGATGAAAGTTTTAATTTAAGCAATAACTACATTGGAAATTACATAAGCCTGACAATTGGCGATAATCAAAACAAATATGAATTTTCTGGAAAAGATTTCTTGCAAGAATTTGTAACAAAATATATTCTTCAATCAAACAAACAACCAGTGGAACTTGTTGTTCCTGAATATAAATATTACATTGAAAACCTTACTGTAAATGAATTAAATGAATTGGTATATAATGGAAGAATTGGAATAAATAGGTTAAACTATTTGATTTATGACAATCAATATAATTCATATAAAAAAGATGAAATGTCCGGACCTGCAACAGATTATACAATAAAAATTTATGACAATTCATCAACAAACTTTGATGAATACAAAATTGAAAATTTATCAGATGATAATTTCAATTCTTTACAGTTTGTTTTCTCTGTCAATTTATATGCACCAGTTGCAAACTTTGTTGATGGAGAAACAGGTGTTATTCTTGCACCATCAAATGAAAATAGTCACATAAGTGTTAATAACACAAATGTTAAACTTGTTTGGGATGATATTGATGAAAACGATTATCTCGCAAAAATTGATGATGAAAACATAACCATAAAAATGATTATGGAAAACGGCAGCGAAACAACAATAAATACAAACATTCAGAATCTGGTAAACAGAGAAAATGATATTTGTTATGTTGATCTCAATGAATTTGCAGATATAATAAATGAAAATTGTAGACTTGAAATTACATTAAAATATAAAACATCTGATGATGATTTTTACGGTATTTATAGTACTTCAACAAAAATTATTTATTTTGACTTCGAAAAACCACAAACAAATTATAACAATTTAAAAAATAATGATAAACTATTATCAGGTTTGTTAGATCAAAATAATGGTGATTTTGATGATTACAACTCAACAATAAATTTTGAAAACTACGCTTTTGCTATAAAAAATGATGGTAGTGATTGGAAACTGCAAAATTCAGATTTAGATAAAAATTTCTGGCAGAAAGACATATTAAATGCGACAACAAATCCAAATGATGTTTTAAGAGTTTGGTATAGAGTTTATGACAAGTATGCTGATGAATCAGGTGTGAATGCCCAAAGTATTGTCCCTGGTGATGACAGATATGATGATACAAATCTCGCTCCAACTAGATTTAGGTTTAATGCTAACTTGAGAATAAATGATGCACTGGTTTATACACAAATAACAAGTGCACTTGAAGACTTTAATATTGCACAGTTTGAAGGAAATTATGTTGAAATCATTGAAATGGACTGTGCTGAAAATTATAGAATTTACACAATATATGTTCAAGAACAAAACAGTGCAACTATCACTTACAATGAAAGCATAGGACAAAATAACGAACAAGAAATCATAATTGAAACTTCTAAAATTTTAAATTCAGATAATCCAAAAATAGATATAAATAACAAAACATTACAAATCAGTGAAATAAATTATTTAGGTTCTTGGTTTATGATTGATGTTCTAGATGGCACAAACAATCAAAAATTAACAGAAACAATCAATGTTTCACCAATAATGAACGATGAATTTATACTTTATGACGATGCTTTAAATATTGTTAATTCATTGATTTACAATGATGATACAACTGGCAAGTTCTATATTATTAAAATAACAAGCCCAATCTATGGTGTTTTGACAGTGAACTATCGTACTCCTGGTCAGGCATTTGACATCGATTTCGATATTAGATCAGGTTCAATGACAGTTGTAATAAATCAAGATAAATATGACCGAATTACATACTTAAAGTCGCTATATATTTATGAATATAATACAGAAACAGAAGATTGGGGAGATCCTCTCAGTGAAGACAGCGCTGGAAAACCAATTTTAAAAGATGAGTATTATGATTATGATGGTATCATAACTTACACATTTACTTATAGTACTTCAAATAACAAAAACTTAAAATTTGTATATACTGATAATTTTGGTCAAACATACACAATAAATCAACTTTTGGGAGTAACTCAAACACCATTTGAAAGTATGCTTTCATTCTCAAACAATTACATTCAAAATGATGATTTTAGTGCAACAACTTTTGAAGATTATACAATTTATAAGTCAGCAGAATACTATACAAATTCAAATTCTGTAACTCTTGAATATCAACCAAAAATATTTAGTGTTTCTAAAATTTTGAGAGATGATATAGATTATACAGATAGTGCCAAAAACAGAGAAACACAAATCACTTATAGAATGACAACTCAATTAAGTTTATTTGATTTAAATGATATAAATGAGGCTGACACAGTTTACAAAATTCTATTGAAAGATACTTCAGATAGATATTATTTGATTATTGTTCATCATTACTTAAAAATTGCTGAACTTAAATTTATGGACAGTAATAACTATAATCATATATTTGATGAAAATAATACAAGTGAATATGAATCAAGCATTTCAAGAATTGTTTATTTGCAATATGAAGAGTATGATTCAAGCGTTATATACCCTATACACACAACTGTAACAGTTACAAGAACATATTATGACACTAACAATGTTAGATTAACATATGACTATGGTGTTGTTCCAAACGAATTTATATTTAATGAGTATGGTTATTACATTATAACAGCAAAAAACAGTCTAGGAACCACAAAAATTTATCGCTTTGAACTTGTTAAAAGCGATGCAACTTATTACTCCGTTAAAGCCAATGTGAATGGCAAAACTGTTTTCCTTTCACCTAGCCCATTAAAATATGAATATAGGGGTATTCAAATTGGTAATTTGCATAATTACGATCAAATTGACCATTATTTATCAATTTATGATATAACAGTTGATGTCAATCAGGAAAGAAACCTTAAAGTTGAAGAAATAACATCAGGTTCTGATGTTTCAACAAGAATTTATCATATTGTTTCAAATGATATTTCATATTCAAGATATGAAAAATACATTGCAGTAACAAAAATTTCAAATACTTCAAATGTTTTAAATGGCGCAATGTATCTAAATGAAACAAATATCACTGGCTCAAATAGATATTTAAGGACAAATGACGAAAGTGTTACACTCAAAATACCTGCTTACTTTGAAAATGAAGCAAATCTATTAAATGTAAGCGTTATATACAATTCAACAGATCTAGGTGTCGTATCAAAATTTGATGGTTCAACAGATATAAACCTTACATTTAAAAGTGCAGGAATCTATTATATTTATATTTCAGATATTGCAGGAAATAGGCATTCTTTTGGTGGAACAGCTTATTATACTCTATCACTTACAAATAATTTTGTTTACAATTTAAATAATGAAAGAGGAATTTATAATTCAATATTCAATGAAAGTGTTTCTCTCTCAGTTTTGCAAGCTGATTCATTTGTTAAAGATGGAAATGGTAATAGCTACACTATTTCTGCAACTCTAAATGGAAATCCTTATACTCCAACATATTCAAAAGGCAACTACATTTTCAACTCATATGGTACTTATTTTGTAACATTAAGAGGTTATATAAATGAAATTGACGATGCAAATTTGGTTGAAACTGAAATTAAATTTATCATTTTAAATCCAAATGAAGCAAAACTAATGCACGAATATATTGGACTTAATGGATATGAAGTTACAAAAATTGAAAAGAATGGAACTGATATCACCGATAGCATTAGAAAAGCAATTGGAAGTGAAACAATCACAAAATTTGCTCTCTATGGTGGTCCGGATGGGATTGGCGGAAACGGAACATATACAATCACTGTTTCTGCATTGATAGATGATATTGTTGGTGAAAAAGAATTTAGCTACTCTGTTTGGATAAACAACGATGATGATATACTTATTTTAAGCAGTTTAGCTGAAGGTGATAGCACAACAAAAAACATTATTCTTTCAATGAACTTATATCAAATTTATTCAAAGATTGGTGAGTGTAAAGTTAAATTAAATGGAAATGACTATATAACAATAAATGGTGACACTGCAGCAAACAATGCAATTTCAACATATACACTTTCTGCAAACAATAGATATAATGTCACGTTGGAAACAAACAGTGGAAACACAATACTAAGCTTTGTGGTCACAAAAATTGAACCACTTAATACGATTGCAATTATAATTATTGTTGTTGTTTCTTTAGTAGTTGTTGGACTCGCAGTAACATTCATACTCCTTAGAAAAAGAATGAGAGTAAGATGATAACGATTTAAAAATCCACTATTATTTTAGTGGATTTTTTTGTTCACAATTATTTTTTGATACATAAATATGTAAACATACAAAAATAGCCATTAGCCTGTTGTATTAACAAATATATGATATATTTAATATATTCAAATGGAGGAAAAAATGGAAGAAGAAAACAAAAAAGTTGAAAATGCAGAGACTAAATCTCATAATGAAGAACTTAAAGAAAAAGTTATTACCGTAAATTCTCAAACAGCAATAGTGTTTATTGCGGTTGTAGCAATGTTTTTATTTGTATTATGCAAAATTCTTGGAAATTTTGGTGTTTCAAATCCTATATTTTATGGAATTATTAGCATAGTTATTTATGGACTATCTCTTACAGGAATTATTTGGTCTTATTTAAGAGTAAAAAAAGTTAGCTTTGAATTTTGGTTGAATGTAATTGTTTTTGCTCTTGCAATTGTGTTAATATAAAAAAGACAAAAACATATTATGCTTTTGTCATTCAAACATATTAGATTTTTCTAATATGTTTTTTTAAAAAATAAAATTATATGAAATTATATATTTATTATTTCGATTAAAAATTAAATTACACTTATTCAAATAGTTTTTGCAAATGCTTTTCAATATCATCTTCGTCTTTAACCATATAAAAATCATTAAGTTTTTTTATATATTCTTCTCTAAATATTTTGTCGTAATTTTTGGTATATGATTTTTTTAAATCCAAAGTGATATCTGTATTTTTATATGGGATTTGCTTGAATACCCACATGCAATTTGCAACATTTGATATATTTTCATTTGTATCAAAACAAACAATTGTCAAGCTTCCATTTTCAGTAGTTTTTGCCAAGTTAAATATATCAAGAAATTTGTTCTCGGCAACAATTTTAGCTTGAATCTCACTTAGCCCTTGTTCTAATATATAACTTTGAGCCATTGCGTTTAACAAATTATTTACATTATAAAACACTATTGCAACATTTTGCGAATATTCAAGTCTATTGCAATTATTTTGAATGGCTAAATCCACTTTATTTAAAAATTCTTCTCTCTTTTGTGAAGGTAATTGCTCAATTACTTCAATGTTATTAAGATTTTTTATTAAATTATATATATCTTCTGGGCTGTCACCTATTGAAATAATTGTTGATCGAATACCATTTGATTGAAAATTCTTTAACAAATCCAAAACGAAAGTATTTTTTTGGTTCTCTTTTTTTGAATTTACTGCTACCCTCGATCCTTTTGCAATTGGGCAGACTTTGTTGATAATTTCAAAATTTATATAATTTTCTTTGTATAATTCTATAATTTCCGTTGGATATGATGCGTGAATTTCTTCAAAATTTTTTCTAGAGATATTATTGCTAAACAATTTGTTATTGATTGTATCAATAACCGTTGCAATATATAAATTTTTACTTGGTATATATTTAGCCTTACCTACTAAATGGTCACCACGCTTTAAACAGTATTTGTCAATAAGAGTTTTTTCAATAAATATATTCTCCCTAGCGTGTTCAGATAAAAAACCTTTAAAATATACTATACCGTATTCTAAAGAATAATTATCTAAATAACCAGAAAAAACTAAATTATCATTATCCTGAACATTACTACTTTCACAAAAAACACCTTGTTGAATTTTTTCAGTGCTGCTACTTGAAATTGTTTTGTATTTATAGTCCAAATTTAAAGGTACAAACAAATTGCTTGGTAACATTATGTCAAGCATAAATTCATCATTTGCTTTATGTCTTGGAGGTCTACCTTTTTTTGTTATTTCATATTTTGGAGCATTTCCTTCAAGTATTTGATTTATCTTTTCAATCAATTCATCTCTTTTTAAAGTTGTTGGTGCTTTGACGCCAACAATTCGAGCATAATTTCTTAAATCATATATGCCCATATTTTCAAAATCTTTATTCATAGAACCTCCTTATGTTTATAATAATTAATTATAATACATTTTATTATTTTTGGCAAATCTATATGATATTTTGTAAAAAATTAAATAATTTTACATAATTATATAGGAGAATATTTCGTAATTCAAGTGTTTTTACGATTTTTTAACCTTATTACTTTAAGGATGAAAAAGAATTTTTTTATTGATTGCTAATGCAAAAAATAATTATAGACATAATAACAAGGTGCAGATGTGGTGAAATAGGCAGACACGCAAGTTTCAGGTACTTGTGAGAGCAATCTCTTGTCGGTTCAAATCCGACCATCTGCACCAACTCTTAATAGGTTGAACCTCTTTGTTGTTAAGAAGATGTTCGGCCTATTTTGTTCTATTGAAGAATTTAACAATTTCAAGGTTTAACATTAACTAAATAAAAATAGGCAGATAGAAATCAATCTATCTGCCTTTCGTTTTTACATAGGTAAACGCTCAACCTTTTTTATCTAAATTATCCTTTTGATTACAAGTGGATATACATAAATTTTTATCATTATTAAATTGTTTATTAAGTTGTAATTAATTGTTGCCATTCGGCATAATCTTTTTGTCCTTGTTCAGACAATAGATATTCTCGCATAATAGGTAGTAAAACCCTTGCAAGAGATTCCATTTGATATTCTGGAATTGGTATGCTGTCTGGCTTATGTATTTTCTTTTTGTTCATAAGTTTTCCTCGTCATAATTTATTTTTCTCCTTATCAAAATTCGAGACTAAATGTCTCCTATACTATATAAATTTGCAGTTTTGAACTGCTAAAAAGAAAATGGGTATTCCCATTTGTCAAAGAATAAGGAAAAACAAGTTGAGTCAGCAAATGTAACACAAAAAAACGCTAGTATTTACGTTTTTGTGGTATTTGTTGAACTCAAATGTTTCTTCCGCTTATCCTGTTTTCAAAAATCTATAAAAGTGACTCTAATAAACTACATTTCATATTCACTTTCTTTATATTTTCCTCGTCTTTCTTCGTATTCAATTTGCTTTCTATAATATTCCAACTTTTTCATATAGCTTTCAAATGCATAAATCTTTTCTTGAACAATTCTACTGTCTTCTTCCATTAGGTCAATTATCTGGTCAAGTATGCTTTTTCTATAATTCTTTTTAACTGCTTTATAGTTTGGCATATTGATATTTAGCATTTCAATTTCATTGTTAATTTTTCCAATTCTTATTGCTGTTTGAATTGTTAAATTTCCAAGTCGTCTAAGTAAATCTTGTTTGTAATTATCGGCTTCTTTATATTCTCGTTCTAACTTCCAAGATTGAAAATCTGCTAATGCAAAAAGAAAATCATAATATGTTTGTTTGGTCTGAATATTTTGTTTGAGAAAGAATTCTGTTGTGTCATCAACTTTCTTTCTGAGCAAAATCATATTATCGCTGTCGTAGGAAATTCTGCCGTTTTTTGGTAGTTGTTCATAAAGTTCTAACAACAGCTTTTTTCCTTTCATAGTAATTTCTCTTTTGCTCATATCAATGTTGTAATATTCCATCAAATCTTTTCTCGCCCTTACAATTTCTGCAGTGGCATTTGTAAGTTTCTTTTCAAATTGAAATTTGCTTGAAATCAATACTTCCTTGTCAACTTTTCCAGAATGATATTTGAG
>CAJOLY010000031.1 GCA_905235485.1 uncultured Clostridia bacterium | reverse complement strand
TTTCTATTATTTGATTCCTAACTACTTGTTCTTCCGGTAAAAAATCAAAAGTACCCTTAACATTTTTAAGTTCAAAATTATTTTTTTCCATACCATTCTCCTAAAACAAAATACACTATATTCGTATAATTCTTCGTGAAATTAAAAAATCAACGACTTGTGTCGCTGATTTTATATCATATATTCAACGGCACAACAAAATCTGCCGAACACTCGGCATTATTATTTGCTGTGATGATGAGTACGATTGTTTTTCATATATCTTCCTATTTATTTATACTACATTGATAGTATTTTGTCAATCTTTTAAGTTAATGATATTGAATGATTTTTTTGATATGAATTTTAAAAGCTAACCCACTAATATTTCCATTTGAATCAATATGCATATTTTCACTTGCTGGAACCTTTGAAAGCCCTGGCATGAGAAGCATCGAACCGCATATGACAACCAAAAATTTTGCTCCATTTTTAATTTCAATATCATCAACAAAAACATCAAAATCACTTGGTGCTCCAAGCTTTGATTTGTCATCACTTAAACTAAATTGTGTTTTAGCAATAACAATAGGATAGTCGCTCAAGCCAAAATTTTTAATAATTTCAAGCTTTTTTTGCGCTTTTTTACTAAATTTTGCACAATTTCCACCATAAATTTTGCAAATTATATTATTTATTTTATTTTCAACACTATCTTCTAGGTCATATGCAAATGAAAGTTTATATTCTTCGTCACATTTTTTTAAAATTTCATCTGCAAGTTCCAACGCTCCTTTTCCCCCGAGCTTCCAAACATCGTTGACAATCAAATTTGCGTATGGTTTAATCAATTCTTTTACCAAAGCAATTTCTTTTTGAGTATCTTTGCTATATTTATTTAAAGTGACAACTGTTGGCACGCCATAAACTTCTGTTAAATTTTTTATGTGTTTAATTAAGTTTGGTACACCTTTTTCAAGAGCCTGTAAATTTTCATCATCGAGTTCAGTTTCTTTGGCGCCACCATGAAGCTTAAGAGCCTTTATTGTTGCTACCATAACAACGCAATTAGGTTTTATGTCAGCAATTCTACACTTAATGTCTAAAAATTTTTCAGCACCCAAATCTGAACCAAAACCCGCCTCTGTGATGGTATAATCAGCAAGACTCATTGCGGTTTTTGTTGCAATAATACTATTACATCCATGCGCTATATTTGCAAAAGGTCCGAGATGAATAAGCGCGGGTGTTCCGCCTAGGGTTTGCACCAAATTAGGTTTTAAGGCATCTTTAAGTAAAATTGCCATTGCGTTTTCAACTTTCAAATCACGTGCATAAATAGGGTTGCCTTCTGAATTGAGTGCAATCATAATATCACCAAGTCTTGTCTTTAAATCATTCAAATCTTTTGCAAGGCACATAATTGCCATAATTTCACTTGCAGCAGTGATATTAAATTTTTCTTTACGTAGATATCTTCCACAAATTTCAATATCCCTTAACGCTCTATCATTTATATCTAAACAACGATTGAACATTATGGTGTCTTTGTCAATTTTTAACTCATTGCCTTGAAAAATATGATTATCGATATTTGCACAAAGTAAATTGTTTGCACTTGTCACTGCATGAAAATCACCCGTAAAGTGCAAATTGATATCTTCCATAGGCACAACTTGACTATATCCGCCTCCAGTAGCTCCACCTTTTACGCCAAACACAGGGCCTAAAGATGGCTCACGAAGAGCAAGACAAACACTTTTCTTTTTTAAGGTAAAAGCATCAGCAAGGCCAATGGAAACTGTTGTTTTACCAATCCCAGCTTTTGTTGGATTGATTGCAGTAACCAAAATAAGTTTACCTTTCTTTTTTGTAAAATTGATATCCACTTTTGCTTTATATTTTCCATAAAAAATTAAGTTTTTTTCTTTTACTTTTATTTTTTTTGCAATTTTATCAATATTTTTCCATTTTTGCGAATTTGCAATTTCAATATCTGTTTTCACTTTAATAGCTCCCTTCTTATTGATTTTGATTTTATTTAATTTATTATATCATAAATTTATCCATAATCAAAATATTTATTTCATTAAATCACAAACTAATTTGACAATAATAAATTTTGTTAATATAATCAATAAAGGAGAATGTAATGGATAGAAGTGAAGCACCTGAAATTTTGAAATGGAACATAAGTGATATATATAATTCAATAGATAAATTTGAAGCAGATTTTCAAAAAATAGAGAAAAATTGCGAAAAATTCGCTAATTTTAAAGGAAAATTGAGTAATTTTGAGGATATTTTGCAATATTTTCATTTTAATGACGAATTTGAAATTATATTAGAAAAGGTTTCAAGTTATATTCTTTTGCAACACGATATCGACTTAAACAACAATTTATATATAGAGTATAATGAACGATTAAATATTTTGATGGCTTATCTTAGCAATATTACGTCTTATATCGCACCCGAACTTGCAAGCTTAAGTAATGATTATTATAATTCACTTTTAAATGACAAAAGATTTGATAATTATAGATACATTATTGAAAACATAATTAACAACAGAAAATATATTTTGAGTGAAAAAGAAGAAACTGCACTTTCAACTATAAACAAATTTTCGAATGGTTTTGAAGAAGTTTATGAAACACTAACTCAAGCTGATTTTAAATTTGAACCTATTATTGTCAAAGGCAAGTCAGAAATTTTAACTCAAAGTACCTATGGCAAATTTATAGAAAATAGGGATCGTGAAATTAGAACACAAGCATATAACAATTTGTATAAGATATTTAATCAATTCTCAAAATCTCTCGCTTTGAATTATATAAATTTTGTTAAAATGGTGAGCTCTGATGTTGAGTTAAGGCATACAGGTTGCACTTTTAATCAAATATTTAATAGCAAAAAGATACCTAAGGAACTTTTTTATAAGCTTATAGAAAACGTAAATACTTTTGTTGGCCTGGAACACAAATACTTTAAATTGCTTAAAAGTACATTAAATTTAAATGACTTTGGTTTTCAAGATGTTTATCAATCACTTTCAAATGATTTTGATAAAAAATGGAACATTGACGTTCAAAAGGAAACAGTTTTTAAAGCATTATCTCCGCTGGGATGTGAATATCAATTACTTTTAAAAACTGCCTATGAAAATAACTGGATTGACTTTTGTACAAATATAAACAAAAAAAGTGGCGGATATATGCTAGGCGTTTATGGCGTGCATCCATATATACTTCTAAATGATAATGGTGGATACGATAGTTTGTCAACACTTGCACATGAACTAGGACACGCTATGCATACCTATTATTCAGATACAACTCAGCCATATTCTAAGCATAACTATGCGACATTTATTGCAGAAATTGCTAGCACCGTAAACGAAATTTTGTTAAATAAGTATATGATAAAAAATGCTGAGACAGATGCAGAGAAGCTATTTTACATTAGCCACTATCTACAAAGTTTCAAAGGTACTGTTTTCAGGCAGACTATGTTTGCTGAATTTGAAGATTTTGTATATCAAAAAGCGGAAAAAAATGAAATTTTAAGTTTGGATATTTTAGATAAAAAATACAAAGAATTACTTGAAAAACATTTTTCAGATTTTGTAAAAATTGATAATAATATTATTCACGAATGGACTAGAATACCTCATTTTTACTCACCATACTATGTTTTCCAATATTCAACTAGTTTTATTTCAGCAGTCTACATCGCAAATTCAATTTTAGATGGCAACCTTGTTATTAAAGAAAAATTTATGAATATGCTAAAAAGCGGATCTGACGGATATCCAATTGATATACTTAAAAATGCAGGTGTTGATTTAAGGAAAAATGATACTTACATTTATGCTTTTGATGATTTCCACAAAGCTTTGGAATTGGCTGAAAAATTGTTAAATAAATAAAAATCAATAAAAAAAACGAGTAAAATATTGAAATTTTCTCGTTTTTTTTGTGTTTTTTGCTGTTTTTTTTAAAATTTTTTATTTTAACTTTTCCATAAGATCAGCGATTCTGTCCAAATCTGCACGATTATAGTAATCAATATAGATTCTTCCACGGGTGTCATTTCCTAGAATACTTACCTTTGTTCCAAGAACTCTTTTCATATCTTCAACTAATTCCCTTAATTCCACTGATTGATTTGCAACCGTATTCCTTCCTTGTGAACCTTTAACTGCTTTTTCCAAATCCCTAACGGTTAGTTTCTTTTCACAAACTTGTTTGGCAAGCTTTATTTGTGCTTTTTTATCTGTAACAGCTACAAGGCTTCTTGCATGTCCTGCTGAGATTTTACCTTGCTCAATCAATGTAATAACTTCCGGTTCCAAATTCAATAATCTTATTGTATTTGCAACAACTGGTCTTGATTTACCCAATCTGTCAGCAACTTTTTCTTGTGTCCAACCAAAATCATCCATGAGCTTTCGCATTGCTCTTGCACTTTCCATTGGATTGAGGTCCTCTCGTTGCAAATTTTCGAGTAGACTAACTTCGGCAATCTCGCTTTCACTATAATTTTTGATAATTGCAGGTATTGTTGTAAGCCCTGCCATTTTTGAAGCACGATATCTTCTTTCACCCGCAATAATCATATAACGCTCGCCAATTTTAACTACTATGATTGGCTGAATAACTCCATGCACTTTGATGCTTGCAGAAAGTTCTGCCAAAGTTTTTTCATTAAAATTTCTTCTGGGTTGATTGATATTGACATCAATCTCACTCAATGGTATATCTACAATAACATCATTAGATAAATCTCCATCTAAATCGCCTGGCATCTTAACAACAGTTCTTTTTACATCATTATGATTTGTATTGCTCGCAATTTCCTCATTGCCATAAACCCCAAACAGACTATCAAGCCCTCTTCCTAAACCTTTTTTCATACTTTTTTTCTCCTAACTATTTATTTCTTTCCAATAATTCAATAGCCAATTCCTTGTAAGCAATACCGCCCTTGCTTTTTTGATCATATTTGCAAATAGGCAAACCATAACTTGGTGCCTCAGCCAGCCTAATATTGTTCGGTATAACTGTATTAAAAACTTTTTTACCAAAAAATTTTCTAATTTCATCACTAACTTGACTAACCAAATTGCTTCTATTATCTTTCATTGTTAAAACGACACCCTCAATGTCAATCTGTTCATTTAGATGCTTTTTTACAAGCTTTATAGTATTCATCAATTGGGTTAAACCTTCAAGCGCAAAAAAGTGACATTGAATAGGAATTAAAACAGAATCACATGCAGTTAATGCGTTAACAGTAAGTAATCCTAATGAAGGCGGGCAATCGATACATATATAATCATATAGATTTTTTAATCTGTTAAGAATATTTTTTAAAACCCTTTCTCTGTTATCCATTGACACTAATTCAATCTCGGCTCCTGCCAAATTAATTTCACTTGGCATAATATCCAATCCATCAACACAACTACGTCTTATAACTTCTTCCACATAATTTTCACCAATAATGACATTGTATATACTTTTCAAATCATTATCTTTATCTAAGCCAACAGCACTTGTTGCATTGCCCTGTGGATCTAAATCAATAAGTAAAACTTTTTTGCCCATAGTTGCTAAGTATGCACTAAGGTTAACGCAAGTTGTAGTTTTACCTACGCCACCTTTTTGATTGGCAAACGCAATAATTCTCCCCATAGTACTTTTCTCCTTGTATTAATTATAACAGAAATTAAAAGTATTGACAAACAATTTATAATAATTTTGTTTCACGTGAAACATTTTTGTTTTGAGTGTTTAAATCAAAATTTAAAACCTTTTTATATAAACAAAAAATATCTTTATTGTTTCACGTGAAACAATGGTTTGAGGTTGATAACTATGTTTCACGTGAAACAAATTAAAATAAAAAGAAGCGGCATACACTTCTTAATAAATTATAAAGGATCTAATCTTGGTTTGTTTTTATCTCTTGGATATTTATCTGATGTTTTATGTAACTTATTTATTATAACTAGATTTCTGTAAATATCGTCTATAAGGTGATAGTTTTGAATTTTTTCTACTTTTCCACCTAATTCAGCTATGCATTTTTTTGAAATAAACATTTCATCATCGATTTTATTGCTTTTATATGCAATAAATGAACCACCAACTTTTACATATGGCAGGCAGTATTCAGCAAGGGTATTCATACTCGCGACCGCCCTTGCAATAACATAGTCAAAACTATTTAAATATAAACTTTTAAATTCTCTATCTTCTGCACGATAGTGTAATGCTTGAATATTACAAAGATTAAGCTCATTTATTACTTTGTTTAAAAAATTAATGCGCTTGTTTAAACTATCAACTAATATTATATTTAAATCTGGACGCGCTATTTTTAAAACAATTCCAGGGAAACCTGCACCAGTGCCAATATCACAAACCGTTGCACCATATTTATAATTCTTTATCCCGAGTAAACTATCAGCAAAATGTTTGACATAAACATCTTCTTTTTTGATTATAGATGTAAGATTTATGGTTTTATTGCATTCAACAAGATATTCATAGTATTTCTCTAATCTTTCAAAGATTTCTTCTGTCGCTTCAATATTATTTTCTTCTAATATTTTTGTAATTAATTTTTTGTAATCTATCATAATTTAATATTATTATATAGTGACAATTTTGTCAATATTTTTTAACCTTAGAAGTTTTATTTTTTATAGACAAGTTAATATTTTTTGATTTTAAATTTGGTCACGATCTTGAAATCAAATAACGACACTATTGTTTTTTAATTTATTAAATTATAAAAAATAGTAAAAAATATCTATTTTTTTATAAAAAAAGCAGAAATTTCTGCTTTTTTTTGTTAATTTTTTAATTTATATTCTAAATTCTTTAAAACAAAATATTTATTATTCCTCATTTTCTTGTTCAGTTCTCACTAAATCTTGGCTTTCAATATGCTCAGCAACTTGTTCAGCTTCGCCGTTTTCTATGCGGGTTTCCTCTTGTGATTCAACTTCTTTTTCTTCGTCCATAGGAGTTATTGCCATTGAAACAACTTTTTCATTGTTAGACATTCTCATAACCTTAACGCCAAGTGCATCTCTTCCAAATTCACTGAGTTCATTGCCATGAATTCTAATTATTGTTCCTTTATCACTGATAAGAATTATATCTTCATTGTCAGCAACTTGCTTTAATCCAACAAGTAAGCCTGTCTTTTCATTAAATGTACCTGCTTTTACACCTTTTCCGGCTCTTGTTTGCAACCTGTAATCAGTTATGTCACTGCGCTTACCAAATCCATTTTCAGTGATTGTCAAAACTTTGTAATGTAATTCTTGCGTTTCACATAAAACATTTTGATCCTCTCCATTTTGTCTGTCTTCTGTGTAATTGATATCTTTTTTAAGTTTTATCATACTAACCAGGTAGTCATTTTCATCAAGATCCATACATTTAACGCCTTGTGTGTCTCTACCCATTGAACGCACATCAGTTTCAGCAAAATGGATACATTTTCCATTGTGTGTGGCAACTAATATTTCATCTGCGCCATTAGTTAATTCGACAGAAATGAGTTCATCTCCCTCCAAAAGCTTAATTGCAATCTTTCCAACTTTTCTGATACTTTCAAATTCAGTAAGATTAGTCTTTTTGATAAGTCCGCCTTTGGTGGCCATCATCAAATAACCTTTTTCATCAGCTTTTAAAGGAATTAAAGCGGTGACCTTTTCATTTGCATCGAGTTGAAGCAAATTGATTATTGCTCGACCTTTTGCCTGCCTTGATGCTTCTGGTATTTCATAACCTTTTATGGAATAAACTTTTCCTTGGTTTGTAAAGAAAAGCAGTGTGTCGTGCGTGCTTGTCACAAAAATCTTTTCAACAAAATCTTCTTCCTTTGTTGTGAGACCTGTAACTCCTTGACCTGCACGATGTTGGGCTCTGTATTCAGCAACAGGCAATCTCTTTACATAGCCTGCGTGGGTGAGACTGATAACAACATCTTCTTTTGCAATTAAATCAGCAATATCTATATTACTATAATCAAAGCTAATTTCTGTTTTTCTTTCCTCACCATAGCCGTTTGCAATTTGAGTAAGTTCATCTTTAATAATATTCCAAACTCTGTATTCATTTGCCAAAATATCTTTATAATCAGCAATTTGAATATGCAAATTTGTTAAGTCGTTTTTAATTTTTTCAACTTCAAGCCCAGTAAGTCTTTGTAGCCTCATATCTAGAATTGCACCGGCTTGAATCTCATCAAGCAAGAATTTTGAAGTTAAGTTCAAAATTGCTTCAGGTCTATCTGCGCTTGCTTTTATTGTTGCAATAACTTCGTCAATATTTGTTAGCGCTACTAGTAAACCTTCCAAAATATGCGCCTTTTCTTGAGCTTTTTCCAAATCATATTTTGTTCGTTTTGTTATAACTTCTTTTTGAAATTGAAGATAGTGAAAAAGCATTTCTTTCAAATTTAAAATCTTTGGCTCGCCATTAACAAGTGCAAGCATAATAATTCCGTTTGAAATTTGAAGTTCTGTGTGTTTATATAGAAAATTTAATATAACTTGTGGATTGTAATCCTTTTTTATGTCAATAACAATTTTGATTCCGTTTCTATTACTCAAATCAACAAGTTTAGCAATTCCTTCAAGTCTTTTATCTTTCACAAGATTTGCAATATCTGTCACGAGTTTTGCTTTGTTAACTTGATAAGGAAGCTCTGTGATTGTAATTGTTGATCTGCCATTGTCTTCTTCTTCAATTTCAGCACGACCTCTCAAAATAACTCCACCACGACCAGTTGAGTAAGCGTGTTTTATAGCTTCGCCACCCATAATAATGCCTTTTGTAGGGTAGTCAGGAGCTGGAATATATTGCATAAGTCCATCAATGTCAATTTCAGGATTGTCAATCATTGCAATACATCCATTTATAACCTCTTTAAGGTTGTGAGGTGGAATATATGTCGCCATTCCAACTGCAATACCATCACTGCCATTAACAAGCAAATTTGGGAACCTTGCAGGGAGAACAGTTGGCTCTTTTAGTTCACCATCATAGTTAGGAACAAAATCAACTGTGTTTTTATCAATATCACGAAGCATCTCATTGCTTATTTTTGAAAGTCTTGCTTCTGTGTAACGCGAAGCAGCGGCTCCATCACCGTCAATGCTTCCAAAATTTCCGTGACCTTGAACAAGAGGGCAGTTGATTGAAAAATCTTGAGCTAAGCGAACCATTGCATCATAAATTGAACTATCTCCGTGTGGGTGATACTTACCCATAACGTCACCAACGGTTCTTGCAGACTTTTTGAATGGTTTGTCATATGTCGCCCCCATTTCTCCCATTCCATAAATTATTCTTCTGTGAACAGGTTTAAGTCCATCCCTAACATCAGGAATTGCTCTGGAAACATTTACTGCCATTGCATAAGCAATGAAATTTTCTTTCATTTGGTCATTCAAGTCAACTTCTTTGACTTTGCTTTCTGCTAATATTTTCGCAAGTTCCTCAGTATAATCTTCTTTTTTCATTTTTTCTCCTAAATAAAAGTTTTAAACAATTTTATGTTTTTTGATAAAATTCGGTGTTTTTTTGCAATTTTTTAATGTTTTTTTAGTATTTTTTAATATTTTTAAACAAATTTTTCTTGTAATTTGTATTTTTAATTCCAGTTGAATAGGATATTTAATAACTTTGAAATTTTTAGTTTACGAAAGAATTGCCAGGCAATTAGGATATTTTTGAACTATGTTTTCAGTTTGTTTTTCATCGCGCATATTTTCTTTAATGTGTTTGAATATTTTTTAAACCGTCTTCTAATTCTTAAATGCATTGTATATTTTTGATTTACACAATTAAATCATCACCAACTACAAAATCATCATGTGTGGCTCCCATAAGACACAAAATATGTTCTTCGTTAACATTGGTTTTTTTGCAAACTTTATATTCCTTGTTTGCAACATACCAAATAACAAATGCTTTTTTTGTTCTACTGTTTTTAACAACATCATTTGCTTTTAATTCAATTTTTGAAATTCCATTTACCATAAATCCACGTCCAGTCAAAACAAATGTTTTATAGACCTGCATTGCAAGAATTTCACCATTTTCAAGTTTAGCACCGCAATAAGCACAAAATTTTGCATTTTCGTTTTCCGCACCACATTTTTCGCATTTGATACTTTTTTTTCTTTTTTCATCGTTATTGCTTAAGTTCATATTTCCCTCAATTTTTTAAATTCTTAAAATTTTTTATTTGAGCATTAAATATTAATTTTTATATATCCAAGTTTTTAACAAGTGTTGCATTTTCTTCAATAAATTTTCTTCTAACTTCTGGATTATCACCCGTTTTATCTGCTTCAATAGCATCACTCATATTAACTTTTAGAAGCACTCTTCTTTCAGGATCCATTGTTGTTTCCCAAAGTTGGCTTGCGTCCATTTCTCCAAGTCCTTTATAACGTTGTTGACCAGTTATCTTTTTTGTGTTTGTTGCCATAAATGTTGTCATTTCCTCTTCCGTATAAATGTAATGTTCTTCACTGCCACAATTGATTTTGTAGAGTGGTGGTTGAGCGACATAAACATGCCCTTCTTCAATAAGTTTTGGCATAAAGCGGAAAAAGAAGGTTAAAAGAAGTATCCTAATGTGTGAACCGTCAACATCGGCATCAGTCATACAAATAATTTTGTCATAACGAAGTTTTTCGCTGTTGTAGTCATCTTGAATGCCACAACCAAAAGCAGTTATCATTGCTTTAATTTCTTCGCTTGAAAGTGACCTTGAAAGTGTTGCTTTTTGAACATTCAAAATCTTTCCTCTAAGTGGAAGTATTGCTTGATATCTTGGATCTCTGCCACCTTTTGCGCTACCACCCGCACTATCTCCCTCAACAAGATATATTTCGCTTAGTGCTGGGTTTGCCTCACTGCAGTCTGTAAGTTTTCCAGGAAGAGTGGTGGTTTCAAGAGCCCCTTTCCTTCTTGCAAGTTCTCGTGCATTTCGTGCTGCATCTCTTGCTCTTTGCGCTGTAATTGAACGAAGTATAATTTCTTTTGCATCCTTTGGATTTTCTTCCAAATATGAGCCAAAACCTTCTTGAAGTGCATTGCCAACAATAGCTCTCATTTCACTGTTTCCAAGCTTTGTTTTTGTTTGCCCTTCAAACTGAGGGTCTGTTAACTTTACTGAAATTACGGCTGTAAGGCCTTCTCTAACATCTTCACCTGACAGTTTTTCTTCTGGCTTTAAAAGTTTTTCTTTGTGACCATATTCGTTTATTATTTTTGTTAAATAATTTTTAAATCCGTCAAGGTGGGTGCCCCCTTCCTCAGTGTTTATATTGTTGGCATAGGCAAAAATCACTTCGCTATATCCGTCATTATATTGCATTGCAATTTCAACTTCATTTTTTTTGCCAATTTTGTTGATATACACTGGTTTTTCAAAAAGTGGTGTTTTTCCACGGTTGAGATATTCAACATATTCCTTTATTCCGCCATCAAAATGGAATTTGTCAAACTTGACTTCTTCGCCACGTTCATCAGTCAAACTGATTGTTATGCCTTTGTTTAAAAAGGCGATTTCTCTAAATCTATTTTTTATGGTTTCATAGTTAAAGTTTGTTGTTTCAAAGATTTCATCATCTGGCTTAAAGGTTATTGTTGTTCCGTGATTTGATGCTGGTTCAACAATTTTGAGAGGCTCATTTGGCACACCTCTGTGATATTCTTGATGAAAATGACTGCCGTTTTGATAAACATCAACAATCAAAGTTTCAGATAGGGCGTTAACGCACGAAACACCAACTCCGTGCAGGCCTCCGCTTATGTGATAGCCTTCTCCGCCAAACTTTCCACCAGCGTGAAGTTTTGTCAAACATATTTCAACAGCACTTTTGTTTTCAGGTTGATGAATGCCAGTTGGAATTCCACGACCATTGTCAATAACTCTGCAGCTGCCATCTTTAAGCAAAAACACTTCTATATTGTCGCAGTAGCCTGCAAGTGCTTCGTCAATACTGTTGTCAACAATTTCTGTGATTAGGTGATGTAGTCCTCTTTCGTCGGTGCTACCAATATACATTCCTGGCCTTTTTCTAACAGGCTCAAGTCCTTCCAAAACTTGAATATCGCTCGCCTCATAATGTTGAGATTTTTCAAACTCTTTGAAATCTTCTTCTGCTTTTTCAATTTCCATTTCGTCAGCCATAAAAACTCCTATATTATATACTAAACTAATTATATCATATATAGACAAAAATTTAAAGCATTTTTGCCAAAAACTTTAATTAAAGTCAAAATTTGCCATTTAACGGCGCTTTTATATTTTCTTAACAAAAAAATTAATAAAAGGTTTTTTTCTTTTTATACGCCAAATTTTAAATTAAAACAATGCTTGGCTATATTATTTAATAACTTACAAGCAAGCCAAACATTTTTTTGCGTGGCAAAAATTTGCTATAGGTTAAACAAATTTTTAAATAACAAAAAAGCAGATAAACTTTTGTTTAGATTTATCTACTTTTAAATTTACTTTTTAATCTTTTTTTTTGCTTTTTATAATTTAATTTACTTGTTTATTTTTTTTCTTTTTTTGTCTAAAACAAGCACAATAGCACCAATTATAACAAATAATGATAACTCCATTACAACCACATTTTCTACAACTCCTGTTGCTGGTGTTGGTGTTGCTGGCTCATCTGTTTCTTCAGGTTTTTGAACTGATGGTGCATAAAGCAAGGTTGCGCACTCATTTAAAAACCCTAACAATTCAGAATACTTTGATGATGCATTTGTTGAATCATCTCCCCCTGTGATTGTAATTTTTCTATAGGCTTCATTATGCCAAAGTACATCATCAGCAACTTCAACATCATCATAATATAAATAGCCAAGCCGAAACATATTATCATTTTCGCCAAGTTCCTTTAATAGCGAATAAGAATTACCATCGCCGTCTGTAAAATTAATGCTAAACTGAGCACCAGAAAGCCCCACACTGACATCGCCCTTTTCCTCACTAAATTCCCATACTGTTCCTGCTAAATTTGTACCATTAAATTGGTTTGTGGCATAAACTTGCCTTGTTACGTTTAAGTTTAGTGTTATCCCTAAAATCAAACAAACTGATAATAACAACATTAAAAGCTTTGTACTTATTGTTGCTATTTTACTTTTTTTGTTCATAACTTCCCTCCAAAAAGTTTAATACAGATTGCAAAATCCTCGCAATCTTTTATTATATTAT
>CAJOLY010000030.1 GCA_905235485.1 uncultured Clostridia bacterium | reverse complement strand
CTTGGCATTCTAAGGCTTGCTTCAAACAAAATTTCAAAAAGTATTATGACAAACAACATTTCAATAAATGGTGTGAAAGGTATGCCTTGCGAAGAGTTTATTATTGATACCAGAAATTTTAAAGGAATTATTCTGTAATGGTACAACTGAATTGCAACATAAAGACTTGGCAATAGTATTGACATAAATAGTCCAGCAATTCGCAAAAATCTAACAATTCCAACTCTAAAACTTCGTTGATAATAGTCATCACTGTTTTGCAAATCTTCAAACACAACAAAAGGCAGTGTTAAAACAACAGGACTATTATCAACCAAAATAGCAATGCGTCCTTCCAATATTTTGGCTACGGCAATATCTGGCTTTTCAGTTTTGCCAACTTGTTTGAATATACTCCCTTTTCGCTCTTCCAAAAAAGATATTAAATAATGGGCATCCAAAATTCCATCAATTTCGATTGCACTAATTCTTTCTTTTATTTTTTTTGCAATCTCTTTGTCAGCTATATCATCAATATAACAAAGCTCAACTTTTGTTTTTGTGTATTCACCAACAATAATTTCTTCAATTTTTAGTTTTCTTGTTGGAAGCCTTTTTCTAATCAAACTTAAATTTGTTTTTATGCTTTCAACAAATCCCTCACGCGGTCCATAAATGACTGCACTTGTTGGTGGTTCTTCAACATTTCTTTGCTGAGGTAAAACAGTTGTGCAAACAATATACTCTTTTTCTCCTTCAACAAAAATCAGCGTGTTTCCCTTAACAATTTCGTTAACACATTCGTCAAGATCAGTTTGAGTTTTTGTTTCTCCAACACCAATAATTTTTTTTTGCAAAATGTCTATTTTTGCACTTTTTTTATTGTTTTGCATAGGAGTAATTATATATTTTTGAATAACTGGCTCATTCACTTGTTCGTTTATATAAAAAATTACGCAATTCTTTGCACCACAAAAAATTTCACGAACAACCAAATCTTTGTTTTCGTGTAGTGCTGACTTGATATAATTCACATTATCTTTAATTCTCTTAAATACCTTTTTCATAATCACAACTAGTATGTGTAATAAAAAAAATTATATAAATAGTTAAGATGATAATAAAATAGTGATAAAAATTAAAATTTGTAATGAAGAACTAATAATACAAAAAAAACTTTTGAACATAATCAAAAGTTTTTTTGTCTATTTTGAAAAACAAACATAATAATCTGAATCGTGTGTATATTCAAATGCTTTTTTGCAATAATTACCTAAAACTGAGTAATAATCTTTGTCAACCAAATATTCAATTTTTGCATTTGAATGAGTTAACATATACATTTTGAATGCATCAAGTTTAGCCAAAGAATCAATTTTTAATGTTACTCCATTATATTTATAATAAGAATAAAATGCTTCATCAGTTGTTGCAGATGGATAAGTTTCCCTATCTTCTTTTCTCTGGGCAAGATATGTGTCCGGGATCATAAAATACTCGTGCATTAGATATTCAACATTATTACTTTTTGCGTCATCATATGTGCAGTCAACAGCAAACCATTCACAAATGCCATTTCCGTCATAATCAAGATAAATCTTGTTCCAAGCATGACCTGTTTCTTTTGGATTTGTTTTGTCGGTTGAACCATCGATTACAATACACTTAATTTCTTCCATATTGCAAAGTAGAGCAAATGATTTTGCATATCCATCACAAACAGCCAAGTTATATAGCAATGCACTTTCTATAAAGTGAAAATATCCCAAATAATTGTTTATACTGATCGTATTAAGTCCATATGTGTCATATGCAATGTTTGTAACAAGATAGTCATGAATTGCAAGAGCTTTTTGATAATCTGTCATATCATCATCGATAATTTCAATCAGTATTGTTTTTGCTTTGTTATAAACTGCTTCGGCAACAGAATCGGTTTCAACAAAATTTGGCTTTGCACGATTTTGAATTGCGCTTAAAAGCCCGTCGGTTGAGTAAACATCTTGACTAACAATATAGTTGTCTGCGGCAAATATATGATTATTATCTCTTGTACCATTACCTTTATAAATCATTCCGCCATCATATTGCGTGTAAGTTGTTGTATATGTTGGTGGAGAGCTCATACTTTTGTGATCAAAAACCAATTTTGTTTCACCAGTTCCACGACTAGCATTTTTCATAATTTGATACTGATAATTTTTTGTACCAGTTAATCCACCATCTAAAATATCAATTTTATTTTTTATTGAAACTGAGTCATCGTAATCAACATAAAATTCGATTTCATCTATAAAATTATAGAAGGCATATTCTAGCAGATCAAACAATTCATTTTCGTCAGTGATGTAATAGTCATAGGTTTGACCATAATAAAAATATTTGTTTGTGTAACCATTTAAGTTTTTTTGAGCTCTATTATATACAAGTTTTGAGCTTAAATTTGAATTTGTTAAATATGGATTTGTTGCTTGAACAATAACTTGTCTTGCTGTGTTCAAATCTATATAATTTGTTAAATTTACTGAATTTTGAGTAGATTCCAAATCAATATATTTATCGTCTAAAATCAAAATATAACTTGTTGCATTTAAAATCGAGTTCCAAGAAAGTATGTTACCATTGATTGTAATCACTGGAGTTGCTAACTTTGTTGAAATAGAATATGGTTCTGAAATTTCACTATCTGTCCAATATGAATTTCCATTTGAACGCAATGTTATATTTAATGTATCATTTTCAGCGTAATCACAAACATTTTGTATTAAAACTCTTGGATTACTTGATGAAAATGCTTCATCAATCAATATTCCATTTGCATAAATTTTATGCGTTAGTGCTTTGATATCACTATCAAAACTAAAAACAAAATACTCCCCATCAACATTAACATTTGTGATTTGAGGTGTGTTAAGTTGCACTAAAACATCTTTTGTGATGATGTTTGAACTAACTGAATTATAAATTTCGTTTGAAGCAATTGCAAGGCAACTTAGCTCATAAGTCCCAGCGCTTATCAAATAATTTGAGTAGTCAAAATATGTATCTATTGTTAAAAAGTTTTGTATATTATTATCGTGAGAAATAGAAATTTGATATTTTCGTGCTTTATCAATCGCTTCCCAAAATAATTGATTTTCATTTTCATTATCAAATATTTTTGGTGCAGACAAAATTTCTTCTTTAGATATAACTGATTTTCCATTTGAAAAATTTGAATCAGTATAATATCCATATCCTTCTGCTTTAACTCTAACTATAAAATCAGAATTTCTTAAAGTAAATATATTTGTTATACCCAGTTCTGCATATGATAATGTTATTGAGTTATGTATAATTGTTCCTTCAACTCCACCTTTATTTGGTACATATTGTTTTGTTACATACCCATTTGAAGTATCACTAAATTCCAATATATATGTTCTAGCATATTGAACAATTTCCCAAGTTATTTCAACTTGATTATTGCCATCTATACACCTTAAATTTTTTGGAGTATCTAATTGTTCTGTGTACGTATCAGTTACAATATTACTATAACTGCTTTCAATAAAATTGCCATTTGAATTCGCTTTCACGCAAAATTCATAATCGCCCAAACCATACTCATCATAGAACTCAGTTACATCACACCTAACTTTGCCACTTTGAATTGTGAAATCAGCTGAAGTTACAGTCTTCTCCACTATATTGTTGATTTTAATTGTATAATTTACCGCATTATTAACAACATTCCAAGACAAAATCTTTGTTGATGTGCCAGAAATAACTAAATTTGATGGAGATTTTAAATATAAATGCGCTAAATAAGCAACTTGATTGCTGTCTGAGCTTCTTATGTAATTTTGTGAAGTGTTGCAATAAACAAAAAACTTCAACTCTGAATTCAAACCTTCACTTATTTTTTCATTTATATAGTTTGTAACGTCATATTCAGTTGCACTTGTTGAAGTAATAAAATTATTTCTGTTATTTATGATTGAATAAACTGAATAACTCGTTGCGTTTTCTATCCTTGACCAACTTAAATTTCCATTTGATAGTGACAAGAACGGAGTGTCAAGTTTTTGAGTGATTGATTGTGAACTCACTGTTGATATTTGTGAATCTAAATATTTTCCTGCACCTTTGTATTGAGCATAAAAATAATATGTCCTAGCATTTTTGAAGATATTTGTTACGTCCAAATAATTTTCTTCTACTTCATATTTTAAAAAGTTATCAGTGTTCTCGCCGTCATAACGAACAGTAGATATGCCAAAAACATAACTAGATGCATACTTGTTATACTCTGTGACCAAAAGCTCACGGCCAGTGTCTTCATTTATTTGATATGCAACAACTGGCGGGGTTTTTAAAGTGATTTTAATTTCTTGATTGCAACCAAAAAATAGAGGGGTAAATAATATCCCAATCAAAACAACAAAACTTAAAAATATTTTGCTCTTTTTCATAGATCTCCCCTCAAATATTATATTAGATTTCTATATTGACTCGCCCACTGATATGGTGCAGTTGGCCATAGTTCAACAATGGCTTGATAGTTTGCCTGAAGAGCTTGACAGTCAAAATTTACTCTTACTGTTTTACCTGCAAATTCATTGCCTAGTGCTGTATCTATATAAAATCCTTTTATTATTTCAATTTCTTCCCCTGGAGACAACACTCCACTTGGACTACTCAATCCTTTTGTTAAGTAATAGTATCCGTCAACACCTTTATACCACATGTCACCGTCAATAAAGTTTAAAGTCAATGTTGAAAAATAATTATCTTCAGTATCAAAATCAAATTTAAATCTTACAAATACATCTAAATTTACACTTTCATCTGATTTACTATTTATGGCAGATTTTATATTAAATGTACACTTAACTTCATCTCCTGGCATAACGTATTGTCTTTCTTCACCTTGACCAGCACCTGCTATAACAGGTTGAAAAACTACGGATGGTTCAAAAGAAATACTTATATCATTAACTCTCTTTTGGTTTGGAAAAACCAAAATAAGTGTAACTGACACTGCTATGATTAAGGCTAAAAGAACAACTAATGATGCAATCACAACTTTTTTTGCACTTTTTGCTCTCACTGTTTTTTCAGGCACTCTTTCAGTACTAACGATATTTAAACTTGTTGGAGTAGACTTGCTGAGTTCTGTCATTGGCTTTGAACTTTTTTGCCCTGTAGAAAAATTTAGATTTGAAGGACGCTTTGGTGGAGTAATTTTATTATTGTTTTGTTCCATACAATATCCTCCTTTTTTATAAGTATATTTTACATAATATTTTCTTTATTGTAAAGTAAATTTAAATAATTAAGTAAAATAGTAGTAAGAGTCAAATAATAACTAAACAATGTTTTCAATTATCTCAAGCCATGAATTTGGGGCATCTTTCCAAAGCTCTTTATATGCTTCATTTGCAGCCTGAATTGCATTTACTTGCAAAAGTATATCAATGCTTTGATTTTGATATTCATTTCCAGCATTTTCTGAAAACTTTACTCTATCACAAAGATTTACAACTTGGCCAGGGTTTAAGACGTTATTATAATAATAAACATTCCCTAATTTCGTCCAATTTTGATCATTGTTAAAAATTGGAGAAAACAAATTATTGTTATCAATTTGAAATTTAACCAAAATTGAACATAATCCACCTCTATCTGTGCCGCTAGTATTACGTGCATTCACCAAACTAATTTGCTTGTTTATATCATTTCCTGGTACTACATTTAAAGCACCCCCTGTATTATAAACACAAAAATCAAGTTCACCCAATGTTATTTGTCCCCTGATGTCCTTATTCTCAGAAAAAAATGCTAAAGTTGTTATTGCAAGCAAAATTATGATAAGAACTGTCATAAGCATTGAAACAATGAATATGTCTTTATTTGTTCTTTTTGTTTTATAAATATCTTTCATATTTCTATTTTGAGAAAATATGCAAATTTAATTCAGGAAAAAAATGTTAATATATGACAAATTTTTGTTGAATAATTTTTTACTCCTTATACAAACTACAAATGAACAAAAAATGTTCAAGGAGAGGTAATATGGAAAAAAACACAAATTTGGAAAATGAATTTCCAAGAAATTCCAGAGTTACGAGAGCAAAGGCAACAACAAAAAGGTCATCATCAACATTAGCGATTGTTGCACTTTCTATTTTGCTTGGTCTTTCAGTAATCTTTGGAGTAACAGCTGCATTCTTTAGTGCAACTGCGACAGCTGGTGGCACAATCACTTTGGGTGATCCAGTAAATATCAATGTCACACAAGGTGGAACAACAGTGTCAACATTAACTTTCAATGGCACTGCAATGCCAGGCACAGTGTATGACCAAGCAATTGGTGTATCTATGCCAGCAAACACAAGTGATGCAGTTGTTCGTGGAAAGCTTACAATCACAAACACTGACACTGCTGCAACAAATGTAACAGCTGTTACAGCAGCAGGATGGACAGCAGGTGAAGACAACTACTATTATTACAATGGAAAACTCAGCGCTGGTGATAGTGTTAACTTTGTAACAAGTGTCACAGTTCCAAAAACACTTACAAATGCCGACGCAAACAAAACATTTGCATTAAGTGTTCAAATTGAAGCAATACAATTTGCAAATGGTGCAGCAAGTGAAGTTTGGACAACAGCTCCATCAGCTTGGACAACAGCATATGGAACTGGAACAATTGTAACACCATAACCATAGCTAATATTGGTATTGTATAAAAAACTACGATAAATGAGATATTGTCGCAGTTTTTTTTAATATTACAAATTTTATGCTTTAATAAACAAAAACATTACAAATTTTGTACACATTTAAAATTCAAAATTACAAACTTACCATTAAAATCAAAACAAAATTTTATACAAATTAAATTGAGATTATTTCTTATTTTTTGAATTTTGATAGGAGTGCAGACCCCCTAGTGATCGGCTCAATCTTTCATCAAATAACCCGTTTCCTTGTTTTAAAATGTCATCGCCATATTTATTTTTTACTTGCAAAATTGTTTCATCGAGTTTATTACAATTTTGAGACATATTCCCAAATAAATCAAGTTGAAAGCTACCATCAACAAAATCACAAACAGAAATCCCCAGTGCCCTAACAGGCAAATGCCAATCATAAATTTGCAAAAAAAGTTCATATGCAGTTTTTGTTATATTATAGAAATTACTTTCCCCATTAAATTTGCATTGTTTGCCAAAACTTTTAAGCGAGTTGTCTTTCACCCACAATTTAAGTGTTCTTGCGTGTGTGTATCCACTGTCAAGCATTCTTGCAACAACACTACTTGCAAGTGTTGAAAACACTTCCTTAACTTCTTGATTTGTTGTTAGATCCTTATAACAAGTTGTACTGTTTCCAATAGATTTTGGTGGGACTATATCGTAATAGTTTCTAACAGTATCATTGCCTATCCCATTGCTAAATTCATATAGCAAAATTCCATTTTTTCCAAATTTATCTTGTAAAAAATCCTTGCTAAGATTTGCAAGTTCACCTATTGTAAAAACTCCCATATCATTAAGTTTTTTTGTGGTGGCTCTACCGATCATCAGCATATCACTCACAGGAAGTGGCCAAACAATTTTTTTAAAATTATCTTTTGTAATGATAGTCACAGCATTTGGCTTTTTCATGTCACTTCCAAGTTTTGCAAAAATTTTGTTATAGCTAACGCCTATGCTCACTGTCAGTCCCGTTTCAAGAAGTACTCTTTTACGAATTTCATTTGCAATTTGAACAGAATCTCCAAATATTTTGCTATTTGTTACATCAAGCCAACTTTCATCAATAGAAAATGGCTCAACAAGATCAGTGTAGTCGAGTAAAATTTTTCTCACCTTTTTTGAAAAATCAACATACATAGAAAAATGAGGAAGTACTGTGACAAGATTTGGGCAAAGTTGTTTTGCTTGCCAAATTGTTTGACCTGTTTTGACTCCCTTATCCTTTGCTGGATAGTTTTTTGCAAGCACAATACCATGACGCTCTTCTGTGCTACCACAAACAGCAACAGGAAGATTTCTTATGCTCTCATCTCTCAAGCACTCACAACTTGCAAAAAAATTGTTTAAATCAACGTGCAAAATATCTCTCATAATTACCTCGAACATTTGTTCTAATATATTATAATATTAAAAAACAAATATTTCAAGTAAAAACACAAAATTTTTAAAACACTATAATTTTCTTCAAATTGCACAAAATAAAATGAATAATCTATTTTACTATTTAAAGGAATATGATATAATTGAAAAGAATGAAAAGGGAACAAGTTATCAAAATATTGCAAGTTGCAATTATTAGCACTGTGATAATACTTATCGCAGAGGCTGTTTTTTCAATTCCTGCAGTAAACAACTGGTTTTCAAGCATAATAACAAAGAGTTCAGGTGTTGTAGTTTGGATTATTATCTGGATAATAATGTTTTTGCAAGTAACAATTTTAAACATTCCTGCTTATGTAATTTTAAGTGCTTGTGCATCCATTGAAGGTCTTGAAATCTTAAGTGTTCCTTATATTTTAGTTGTTTTAAGTGCATATATGTGCGGATGTTTGGTTGCATATTGGGTTGGATATAGGTTTGGCAAAAAAGCAGTTAAATGGTGTGCCGGAAGTGAAGAGGACTATGAAAAATGGTCAAGTGTTTTAAATAAAAAAGGCAAAATTTGGTACTTCTTAACAGTGCTATTCCCTTTTTTCCCGGACGATATGTTATGTTTGGTTGCAGGAGCAGTTAAATTTGATTTTGCTTGGTATACACTTGCAAACTTTGTTGGAAGAGGTATAGGTTTAACAACAATGATTCTCGTTCTAAAATTTATCGGATTTATTAGTGGTGATTTTCCAATAATGCTAGTTGTTTGGGGCGTTGTGCTTATTGCTGAAATTGTTATTTATGCAATAATCAAATCAAAACAAAAAAGAAAACACGATTTAAAAGAGAATGTTGAAGATTCCGATAATAACAAAAATAAAAAGGACAATGATTTGGAAAATTCTGCAGATTAAATAAAAACTAAATTAAACGATTGAAAAATATAAAAAAATATAAGGTCAGTCCTTATATTTTTATAGCTTTGTAAAAATTTGGTTACCACATCTAGGGCAGCTTGGCAAAGATTTTATACTTTCTAAATAAACTTTTTGCCCACAATTTTTACAAATATATGTGCCTTCCTCTTGATTTGATCCAGATATACAATCAGAGCAATCATGACAATCAGCACACTTGCAATTATTTTTAAGCATACTCCACTCCTTACATAAATATTTTTTCACTAATAAAAAAAACTATTCGGAATTGAGAGAATTAGAAAAACAATCAAAGTTTTGTTGTAATTTTTATTTTAAAGCGATATAATTATAATCATGAGATTTTATGGATATAATCCAAAAGAAAATGGAAATATAACAATAAAAAAAAGCAAAAAACTTTTAAATAAATTGCTTACCATAGTTGTATGCTTTTTAATGCTTCTATGTTTTCTCACACTTGCAACATTAGCAACCTATTATAGTGCCTTTGTTGACGGACCAAGCATGTATCCAACAATAAATGCTGTAAATTCAAGCGATATAGCTTATTATACAAACATAAAAACGCCAAAAAAAGGTGATATCGTTATTGTTGATTATAATTTTGCAGAAAAAAAATTTAGAGCTATAAAACGTTTGATTGCAACTGGTGGAGATACAATTTGTTATTATAATGGACATCTTTTGTTAAATGGTGAAGTACTTGATGAAAAATATATAGAAGAAGGATATAACTATATAAAATCAAATCCATTAGTTTTGGAAAATACAGAGTTTACTTCTGCTGACAACTGGCTAAATTCTGGTTATAATCAAAGCAAAGAAAATTTTGAAACGTGGTGCAAAAAACTTGTTGATGGCACAATGACAGCAAGTGAAAAAAATACTGAATTTTTTAAAAATTACACTACAAAATACGCTGGAAGTATTGTTAGAAGTGAAGTCTTGGACACATATGTTCTGACAATCCCAGAAGGTTTTATTTACTTTTTGGGTGACAATAGAAAACAAAGTTCAGATAGCAGTACATTGGGACCTGCAGAAGAAAAATATATGCTTGCAAAAGTTGACTTTGTTGCAGAAGAAAATTCAACAACACTTGGAATTTTTACAAAGGAATTGATATACCTATTTAGATAAGTGGCAAATATATGCCACTTTTTTTATTGAATAAGAAGCACGCAAGTGCAAATCAAAGATTTGCGTGACATTCTGTCACCCGCCCTAGCCGTAAAAAATGGCTAGGGCGGACTTGCGTGCCTACTCTAGCCAATTTGTTATCTTAATATTAAAATATTCACATATAAACACTTTACAATTTGAGTGAAGGATTTGGTGAAACCGACAAATCATAACATACATTGCTATCAAGTATTAAATTATTATATCCCTCTGCCCCAATCATTGCACCATTATCAGTGCAAAGAATCAGACTGGGATATGTGAGTTCCAAGTTATTTTTTTCACAAGCAAGTTGCATTTGCTCTCTCAAATAACTATTAGCAGCCACCCCACCTGCCATTGTAACTGTTTTAAAACCAAATTCTTTTGCTGCTCTAACTACTTTTTCAACAAGCATATCAACGGCTTCGTGTTCAAAACTACATGCTACATCCGCAACGTTTATTGGCTCATGATTTTGCTCTTTTGTGTGCAAATAGTTAATCACAGCTGTTTTTAGTCCACTGTAACTCACATTGTAAGTTTTATCCAAATCACTTTTTTTTACAAAATGCAAATTATATTCGCCATTTTTTGCTTCCTTATCGATCTTTGGTCCGCCAGGATAACCTAACCCTACAACTCGAGCGACTTTGTCAAATGCTTCACCAATTGCATCATCAAGAGTTTGACCAATAAGTGTATGATGCAAAAAGTCATCAATTTTTAAAATCGCAGTATGTCCACCACTAACAACCAAACATAAAAATGGTGGCTTCAAAGTTTTGTTTTGAATGTAATTTGCACTGATGTGGCCTTTTATGTGATTCACTGCCACAAGTGGCTTGTTGCAAGCAAAAGCGAGACCTTTTGCAAAATTAACTCCAACCATAAGCGCCCCAGAAAGTCCAGCACCATATGTCACGCAAATTGCATCAATATCATCAATAGTGACACCAGCAGTTTCTAAACTCTTTTTAAGCACATTGTTTATACACAAAATATGATTTCTACTTGCAACTTCTGGCACAACTCCACCAAAACGAGTGTGAATGTCAATTTGACTTGCAATTTCGTTTGACAAAACTTCTCTGCCATTTTTGACAACTGCAATGCTAGTTTCATCACAACTACTTTCTATGCCAAGCACCAAAAGCCATCTTTTGCCTTTTGTTGAATTTCCAAAACTTTTTGTTTAACTATCTCTGCATATTTCATATGCTCATTATACACCTAACTCAAAAAAACACCTAATAAAAATCAATGATAAACAATATCATTTAAACTGCATTTCAAAACATTGGCAACTCTAATAATTGGTTGCAAATGACAATTTGATGCATCTTTAAATTTTAGCATATTGCTAAGCGTGGCCTTACTTATATCACAAAGCTCACAAAACTCTTTTTTGCTCAAATTATTATTCATGATATACTCCAAAATTAGTTTTGAATTAAATATCATCATATAAGTTACCTCCTTACTGCACAAGTGTAGTATATCACTACATTTGTGTAATGTCAATAAATTTATTACGTTTGTGTAATAAAATATTGATATGAGAAAATTTGCAGAAAGATTAAAAGAATTAAGAATAGAAAAAAATCTAACAGTTCTTGCACTTAGTAAAAAAATCGGTGTTAGCGATGCAACTATTTGTAGATGGGAAAATAATCAAAATGATATTAAAGGCGATCAGCTTATTATTGTTGCAATGTTTTTTAATGTAACAACTGATTATTTATTAGGAATAGAAAACTAAAATGAAAATATAACTTAATTGTTTCTTTACTTATTTTTTCAAATATTGTATAATATATATTATGATTTTAGACAAGCAAAAACAAAATTTGAATGATTTGCAAGAAAAAATTGATGTCATTGACAAATGTATTGACAAAGAAAAAATTGATGCTGAATTAGAAGGATTA
>CAJOLY010000029.1 GCA_905235485.1 uncultured Clostridia bacterium | reverse complement strand
TATTTACTGGAATTACAGCAAAATTACAAGTGGAGGTAAAAGTTTTGTGATGGAACCAGATAAAATTTCAGTGATTGTTCCTTTTAGAAATGTAAAACCTTATATATTGGATTGCTTGAAATCAATACAAAATCAAACATACTCAAATTTTGAAGTTATTTTGCTTGATGATGATTCTAATGACGGAAGTGAGTTCATTGCCGAAGCTTTTGCAAAAGAAGATAATCGATTTTTTTATGTAAAACTTTCCAAACAAAAAAGTATATCTGCATTAAGAAATTTAGGTATTGCAAAAGCAACGGGAAAGTATTTATGTTGGATTGATAGTGATGATTTTGTTTCAAAAGACTTTTTGAAAATTTTGTATGATAATATAACAAGTGGCAACTTTCAAATGTCAACATGCAGCTATAAAAAATCTAAAAATAGAAATATAAAACTTGATGTTTATAAAAAAAGTATTAATAAAAAAGAATATGATGCAAGTGAAGTTCAAAAATTATGCTTGTCTTCTAACAAGATTGGTGGGTTTTTAACAATAAAAATGTTTATTACTGAAATTGCCAAAAAAATTCTTTTTCAAGAAAATTTGAAGGCGAGCGAAGATTTGGTTTATGTAATTCAATATTTGGATTTATGTGAAAAAATTTGCACTTGTCAATCAAAATTATACTTTTATTTTATAAGAAAAGGAAGTATTTCACATTCTTACCAATTAAACAAAATGCTCAATTTTGTAAAAGCTATGAATTATCTTTTGGCTATTTCAAAAAATAAAGAATATTATGAAAATGTCATTTGTTGGAGAGCAATGATGACATGTATGCCAATATTTTTATCACACAAAGATATGAAAAAAAAGTCAACAAAAAGATTAAAAATGCTTTTTGCGATATATTTTGATATGGCTCACAAAACAATAAAAGAAAATAAGAAGAAAAAATTTAGTTTTTATGTAAAATTTGTTATATGGATTATGTGTATCTATTATTCCAGATACATGAAAAGTGCTAAGAGATTAATAAGTAATTAAAAAACGCATCAATTATGCGTTTTTTGTTTGGAATTGATATTTCTTATTGTTTTTGTATATTTTAATGATTTCATTAAAATTTTATTTTTCTTTTTTCTTTCTCTTTCTTTCTTTTTTTGATGTTGTTTTTGCACACTTTTGATTGTTTTTGTGTAATGGGATTTTTTTGCAATTGCTTTGTTTCTTGATTTTTTTTGTTCAATCAATTTTTTATATGCTTCAAATGCATCAGCAACTCTTTTGTCCCAATTTACATAAACTGACTTGTAACAATTTTCACAAACTTGTTTATATAACTTTTCATCTTTGAAAATTTCAATAATTCTTTTTGCAAATTTTTTATAATCATTTTCTGCAAAAAATCCATTTTCATTGTCAATAATTCCATCACTAGTAACTGAATCTTTCAAAAAGAGTGTTGGAGTTTTTTGACTTGCTGCTTCAATTTGAACAAGTGATGCACAATCATACATTGACGGAAACAAAAATAAATTTGCAATATTATAATATTTGGCAAGCATATTTCTGTCTGAAATTCTGCCCAAATACTTTACGCAGTCCTGCATATCAAACTTTTTTATTCTCTTTTCAAGTTCTTCTTCGTCTTGACCGCTTCCAATATAGAACATTTTGAAATTAAAATTTTGTTTTTTTAGTTCAACAAGTGCATCTAGAATGAAAAAAATATTTTTTAGTTCCTGAATTCTTCCAACAAAAAGAAAAACTTTTTCATCATCCTTTATGTTATGTTCTTTTTTTAGTTTTTCAATAAACCCATCATCTTCTAAAAATTGCATATCTGTTGCATTGTTGACAACTTTTGCTGGTTCTTTTAACCCATATTCATCATAGACTTTTGCAACTTCTTTGTTTACTGACCAGTTCTCATCGCATTTATTAAATACATTCATTATGGTTTTTAACAAAACATCTGTAATGGCTGGTGACTTTGTTGCTTTGAAAAAGTCTTGTTTAAATTGACTATGATTTGTGGCCACGCAAGGGATTTTGTGTTTTTTTGCATAATTAACCCCTGCTTTGCCCACAGAAAATGGTGAGTGAATGTGCACAATATCGAGTTTTGACTCTTTGAGTTCTTTTTGAAATTCAGCATCAAAACTTGGAGTTGGCAAATCATAGTCTAGACCAACCAAATTAAGTTTTTTACATCTAACAACTTTGTATGGGAAATTATCAACATATTTTTTATCTCTTGGTGCAATAGTAAAAACTGTTACGTTAGCATATTTTACAAGCCTTTTTGCATAGTTATCAACAACATTGATAACTCCGTCAATCATTGGATAAAATGTGTCGACAAAAAGACCTATGTTTAATTTCTTTTCTTTATCCTGTTTTTCCATATTTTTATTTTATCATAAAAAACTTATTTGGTCAATTATGAAATATATTTTGAAATTAAATTTTATTGCTCAGTCAGCAAAAATTGTTTTGCTTTATTTGGCAAACAATACAAAATGATTTAAAATTTCTAAAAATATGTTGACAAAATAAATTTTTATGATATAATTGTGCTTGTAATTAAATAATTCTCGTGCCAAAGACTACAAGTGAGATTTCATAAAACGCAAATTGCGTTGCTTGTATAGGTGCAAAAAATCGTGATGTAAATTCAAGGTTTCTTGTGCCCAGCACAGGAGACTTTTTTAATTGTCGCATTATAAAAAAGGAGGACAAAAAACTTGAGCGCAAATTTGGAAAACAAAAAAGTTCTTGTTGAAGAAATTAAGGACAAAATTTCAAGAGCAAAATCAGTTGTGTTTGTTAGCTTTCTTGGAACAAATGTTGAAAATGACACAAAGCTAAGAAAAGATATTCGTGAAGCAAAAAGTGAATACAAGGTTTACAAAAACACACTTCTTCTCAGAGCTCTCAGTGAAATGGGCTACGAAGGCGTTGAAGGATATCTTCACGGTTCAACCAGTGTTGCTATTGATTACGAAGATGAAGTTTCAGTTGCAAAAGTAGTTGCAAATGCAAAGAAAGAAAATGAAAAACTTGAAATCAAATTTGGAATTTTGAACGGCAAAGTTGTTGATGACAAATACGTTGATGGACTTGCAAATATTCCAACAAGAGAGGAGCTATATGCAAAGCTTGCATTCCTGTTCAAAGCTCCTATGCAAAGACTTGCTATTGGTCTTAAAGCAGTGGCAGACAAAAAAGGTGAATAATTCACAAATGTGCCAAATGGCAAAATTCAAAAATTAAAATAAAAGGAGAAAATAAAAATGGCAGATTTAAAAAAATTTGTAGATGAAGTTAAAGAACTTTCAGTAGTTGAACTTAATGATTTGGTAAAATTGATTGAGGAGGAATTTGGTGTAAGTGCAGCAGCAGTTTCAGCAGCTCCAGCAGCAGCCGCAGCTCCAGCAGCAGCTGAAGAACCAAGCACAGTTACTGTTCATATGACAGCAATTGACGCAGCTCAAAAAATCCCAACAATCAAAGTTGTTAGAGAAATCACAGGTCTTGGCCTTGGTGAAGCAAAAGGTCTTTGCGACAACCTTCCATCAGTTATCAAAGAAAACGTTTCTATGGAAGAAGGTAAAGAACTTGCAGAAAAGCTCAAAGCTGTTGGCGCTACAGTTGAACTTAAATAATTATCTTTTATATGATGCGAAAAAAGTGAACAATATATGTTCACTTTTTTATTTTGTTTTTGTTTGATTTCTCTTAAATTGCTAATATCAAAATATTTATAACAAAAAAGTGCCAATAGGCACTAAATTATTGTCGGCATAAACAAATTGAAAATTGTTCCCACAAACGCTCCAAACAAATATAGCCCAAAAGTGATGGCTAAATTTAATTTTATGTTTTTGTTATTCTTATAAAGTATCAAAAGTCCTATGCCTGCACCTGCACAAAGACCACCCAAACAAGATGAAAATGTTATTATGCCAGATGTATAAAGCTCAACAAGTGCAACACTTCCTGCACAATTTGGAATAAGGCCTATAAGTGCGCAAACAATTGGTTGATACCATGCATCTGTTCCCATAATAGTTTTTAGCACTTCTTCACCACCTGAAAAATGTAACAAAAGACCTATAATCCAATTTGCAATCAAAATATATGCAAAAATTTCAAGTGTATGCTTGACTCCCTGCCAAACAATATGCCAAAAAACCTTGTTCTTGTTTTGCTGAGTCTCTTTTTCAAGTTCATGCGAATGATGCAAATGATCGTGCTCGCAAATGTCACAATCTTTTTCCTCAATATCACAGGTATCACATTTTTCAATATTTTGATTTTTGTGTGAGTGGCTATGCTCGTGCTCCATGTGTTTGCTGTGAGCTAGAGTATCTACTTTTATCTGCTGCTTTTTAAATATTAAATCAAGAGTATAACCAATTACTATTGCAAGGAGTAATTTCATCGCAATAAGCACAAGAAGAGATCCTATTCTTTCAGGTGTTGAAATCAAAATAGCAAAAGCTTCATCACTTGTTGCAACAAAAACTGAAAATAAAGTCCCTATTGTGATCATCTTTCGTGAAAACAAATCTGCCATCACCGCTGAAAAACCACATTGAGGAATAACACCAAGCCCTGCTCCCCATAGTGGGCCATATTTTTTTGACGATGCAACAATTTTTTCAAACTTTACTTCTCCTTTGTGTTCCATAAATTCAATTAGAATATATACAATAAGAAGTATTGGCAAAGCTTTGAGAGAATCTAGAACTGCATCTAAAATTGCATCCCACATATTTCCTCCTAAACTCGAATATTATAATAGGCAACGTATAATTTGTCAATAAATTAAAAAAGTTCTTGAATTTTTTTTTAATTTGTGATATTATGGTTTTACTTTATGCTATGAAACATATACAAATATTTTTAATATAATATGTTATAGTAAATTTAATAAGTAAAATAAGGGGTTTTTATGACTAAAGAAACACTAACTGTTGATTATATAAATACAGAAGTAAAAAATAACGCTAATGAATTTATTGATTTTTGTGAAAATAATTACAGAAATCAAATATATGAAATTGTAAAAAATGTTAAAAATAGCAATGGTGCTATTCATTTTGTGCTGATCGCTGGGCCTAGTAGCAGTGGAAAAACAACATCAAGCAAAATTTTAGCTAATATGTTAAAAGCCGAGGGTTACACTGCCCTTGCCATTTCACTTGATGATTTTTTTGTTGAACGACATGAAACACCAATGTGGGATGATGGAGAATATAACTATGAAACTGCCGATGCTATTGATTGGGTTTTGTTTTCAAAATGCATGAAAGGTTTACTTGATGGAAACCCTGTTTTTCTTCCAACATATAATTTTGCAACTGGACATAAAGAGTTTTTTGGTGAAACAATAATGAAAGAAAAAACTATTTTTGTTGTTGAAGGCCTACACGCTTTAAATCCAATTATTGATAATTATATTCCAAAAAGAAAATCTTTTAAAGTTTATATTGAAACAAACTCAGATATAAAGCTAAACAACGAGTTATATATAGAAAATGATAGCGTTAGGTTATATAGAAGAATTATTAGAGATTTGTTTACTAGATCTACAAGTGTAGAAAAAACATTGTATCTATGGAGAAAAGTTATTATAGGAGAAAGTCTTTATATTGATCCCTTCATCGACACAGCTGATTTCACCGTTAACACTTTTCATCCATATGAACTTTGTGTTTACAAAACACTTTTTTGTGAGTTGAAAAGCAGTTCTTCTTTGCTTGAAGAATTTGAAAAAAAACTTATGGTTTTTGAAAATTTACAAAAAACAGTTGTTCCAAAAAATAGTGTTTTACAAGAGTTTATTCCACAAAATTAAGGCTTTTTGCCTTTTTTTTGTAATTTTTTGCTATTTTTTCGTATTTTCTTCATATATTTTTCATTTAATTTTATATATTTCATTATCTTTTTATTTTGTTTGACTAAATTTTTTATGTAAAATATAATTATGTTATAATATATGGAGGATAATTATGAAACAATATGCAATGATCGTTGATGTTTTTGGAAGGCAAATTTTGGATTCTAGAGGCAATCCTACAGTTGAAGTTGAAGTGTTTTTGAAAGATGGAACTGTTGGAAGAGCTTCGGTTCCAAGTGGAGCATCAACAGGGTCATTTGAAGCGGTTGAACTCAGAGATGGCGACCAAAAAAATTATTTAGGAAAATCAGTTGAAAAAGCTGTTGAAAACGTTAACAATGAAATTCACGAGTTACTTTGTGGAATGAATGCATTAAATCAAGTGGAAATTGACAATGCACTGATTGAACTTGATGGAACACCAAACAAAAGCAAACTTGGGGCAAATGCGGTTTTAGGCGTATCACTTGCTGTTGCAAAAGCTGCAGCAGAATTTTTGGGAATGCCGTTATATAACTACATTGGTGGGGTCAATGCAAAAACTTTGCCTGTGCCAATGATGAACATTTTGAATGGAGGAAAACACGCTGACAACTCTATAAACATTCAAGAATTTATGATTATGCCTGTTGGTGCAAAAAATTTTGCAAAAGCGCTTCAAATGTGCACAGAAGTTTTTCATACTTTAAAAAGTGTTTTGAAGGAAAATGGATATTCAACAGCAGTTGGTGATGAAGGTGGTTTTGCTCCTAACCTTAAAAATGATGAAGAAGCTTTGAAATTGCTTGTTGAAGCAATCAAAAAAGCGGGCTACAAGCCAAAAAAGGATTTTTACATTGCAATAGATGCTGCTGCAACAGAAATGTTTGAAGAAGCTAAAAAGATTGGTCACGAAGGCAATTATCTTTTCTGGAAGACCGGCGAAGAATTCACTCCAGCTGAGATGATTGATTATTGGGCTCTTATGTGTGAAAAATATCCTATAATTTCGCTTGAAGATGGTCTTGCTGAAGAAGACTGGGAAAATTGGAAACTTCTCAACCAAAAACTTGATGGCAAAATTCAACTTGTTGGTGATGACTTGTTTGTGACAAACACTGAAAGACTCAAAAAAGGTATTGGATTGAATGTCGCAAATTCAATTCTTATAAAACTTAACCAAATAGGTACGCTAACTGAAACCCTTGATGCAATTCAAATGGCAAACAGAGCGGGAATGACTGCAATTGTTTCTCACAGAAGTGGAGAAACTGAAGATACAACAATCGCTGACCTTTCCGTTGCACTAAATGCAGGACAAATAAAAACAGGTGCACCATCAAGAACTGATCGTGTTGCAAAATATAATCAACTTCTTAGAATTGAAGAAGACCTTGACCTTGATGCGCAATATCTGGGTATGAATGCATTTTTCAACCTAAAATAATTTCAATTTTTATTATAAAAATATAAGTTGCATAATTACTGACTTTGAAACTGTACAAAATTACTGATTTTTGTTATAATATAAATATATAGTTTGAGGTGGACTATGAAAAGAAAAATTATAATTTTAAAAAACATATTAAAAGTAGTCAGTGCCCTTGTTTGCATTGTTATATGTAGCATTGCACTGACGGGGTGTTTTAAAAGAATGGATAGATACCTGGCAGTGGTGCCAACTGATCAGGAATATAAGGCAACACTTACTCATCACTTAGAAACCAGCAATGGCAATTATGATCACTCTTGGACTGTTATACGCAAGAATGTAAATTTCTGTGGCGAAAATAGAATGGTTATTTATGTTGAATATTCTTCAGTAGATAACAGGAATCATTATCACGATTATGAAAAAGTACTTTTATACACTTACAATTACAATACTAGTGAAGGCTATTCATTAACTCTCAATGGTAATCAGTGGGAGAATGATACAAGTCTTTTTAGTGGGTGGTCTGACATCTATGGCTCTTACTCTAAGTCAGGTAGTTTTGTTTATGAAATTACTAGAGATATAAATGGAAGAGATTTTCCATCAAATAAAAAAGTTGAAACTTCAGAATATTTAGAGTACGATTTTGGTAGAGATAATGAAGTGTTTAGAATTTCAAACAACCCATATCATTTATTGCTTCACTATTCATTTGATTACCAAGATACCCATGTGCTTAAAGAGGGAACATTGACACTTGGTACTCCATCTGAGACAATACCATACCTTTCAACTATAACTCCTGAAATGATTGGAGAATAACAAAAATGACTTAGATTTCATTAAGTCATTTTTTTATTTCATAATTGATAGCCACCACCATTTTTTTATTTCTTTTTTTAAAATAACAAAGTTAAAAAAAATAGAAGTCTATTTTCTTCTATTTTTTAAATGTTAATTTTTACTCATTAAACACGTTTTTTTGTGACAACTATGCGTCTAAATGGTTCAACCCCTTCACTATGAGTTTCTACTGATGGATAATTTTGAAGTTCTGTATGAACAATACGTCTTTCATATGCATCCATTGGTTCAAGTTTTTGAGCACGACCAGTTTCACCAACTTTGCCAGCTACTTTTATTGCAAGAGCTCTCAAACTTTCTTCTCTACGTTCTTTGTAATTTCCGCTATCAATCACAACTCTTTTTGCGTTTGGATTTTGATTGCTTTCAATGATATTTGCAAGATATTGAATTGCAGAAAGTGAATCCCCTCTATATCCAATAACTTTGCCTGCATCTTCTGTTTCAATAACTATAAAACTATTATCTCTTTTTTCTTCCAAAGTAACTTTTCCATCAATTTTGAGAACTTTAAGCAATCCTTCAACAAACTCAACGCTTGTCTTATTATCTTCGAAATGAGTTTCAGCAAATTTCCTTCGCTTTTCTTCAAGTTCTTCTTGAGTTGGAACAACATAGTCATATTTGCTTTTCTTTTGATTTTTTATTTCTTTTTTTTGTACTTGTTGATCTACTTTTTCTTTAACATCTGGTTTCACATCGTTTGCATCGTGAACAATATTGATTTTTTCTGTTTTATCTTCGACTTTTTCTGTTTTTGGCTCTTCAATTTTTGGCTCAGTAAATTCTTCAACTTGCACATTATTTTCAATCACTTCAGCGTTTTCTTGATTTATATTTTCATCAAATACTTCATTTGCTTTTTCTGTCTCAATTTTTGATTCTTCTTTTTTTGTTTCAAATGTTTTTATAGGTTCGTCTTCAATCTTAATAACAACTTTTGCTTTTTTTAAAAAGCCCCCTTCGCTAATAATTTGAATATCAACATCCTCTTGTTTTTTCCCAAGAGTTTCTAGTCCTAATTTTATAGCTTTATCAACAGTTTTTGCTGTAAATTCATAACTTCTCATAAAGTATCTCCTTATTTTCTAACATAATCAGCAGCAGCTGAATCATTTTTATTTTTTCTTTCTTCAAGTTTATTTAAAATTAAGTTTGTTATAAAATTAAGTAGCATAGCCACCAAACTATTTGTGATGATGTATATCGCAAATGCACTTGTGTATGATATTGTGAAAAATACCATAACCATTGCCAAAATTATTCCCATTGTTGGCTTTGGTCTTGCACCTTTGATTTCATTTCCCTTGGCATCTCTAGTTTTAAGACCAAGAGTTGAGAACCAAGATGAAAGGAATGTTATTGCTCCTGCTAAAATAACCAAAATTAAGAATCCATTCCATTGACCTTTATAATTTGATTGAATTCCAGCGGTGACTGTTTCAAAGTCTGTCAAAAATTTTGTTTTTGCACCATTTGCTGTTGCATCAACATAGTTTGTGTGTTTTTCATCAATTTCGGGGTAAATTACATTATAAGTTATCCCACCAATTTCTATTGTTGTTGGATTTATTGCGCCATCTCCTGTGTTTTTAACCAAATATGCATTGCCATCAAGGTCAGTATATGGCTCAATATAGGAAACATTATTTGCATCAGTCAACTTATTTGCATTTGTTGAAAGATATATATATTTTATTGTTCCACTTGAAGTTTGATATTCATATATTTTAAACACTATATTTGTACTTTTTACAAATTCTGAACTACTTGGGAACACGCTAGACCAATTGTCTGGTCTCCATATATTTTTTATTGACAAAAATCCTTCACGAATTTCATCATATTTTGTTGCAACTTCATTTTGAGCTGTTATAACTGCTTCTTCTGTTGTTTGTCCATTTGTTATTGCTTCATTATATGAAACTACATATGTTTGCTCCAATGTGTAATATTCATAATTTATTTGTGATGTACTTATGTTTCTAAGTCCTGCAAACAAGGTGAAGAATATAGCCATTGTTACAATCATATATACAAGCATTGCAACACATCCACCTGACATATTTTTTTGTGCGTTGTATTTTCTGTAAACTTCTTGTTGTTTTTGTTGCATAACTTGTGGATTCTTTCCATACTTTGCTTGTATCTCATCAAGTTCTGGCTTCATAATGGCTTGATTTGCTGTCATTTGCCTACTAACTTTCTTTTGCCAAAAATCTAACGGGAACATTAAAATTTTTATACATATTGTCATGAGAATGATAGCTAGTCCTATACTTCCAACACCTGCAAACCACTTGATTATGCTTTCCCAAACACCAGATGGCCACATTGAAGGCACTAGCAAATTATTTATAATATCCATTTTATATCTCCTTTAATATTGTCTGGCACATAGTCTTTTCCACCCTTGCCTTTTGGGTGACACCTTGCAATTCTTTTAATCGTCAAAAAAATCCCTTCAAAAATTCCAAATCGTTTGATTGCAATAACGCCATAACTTGAACAAGATGGCACATATTTACAAGATTTTGGAAAAATTGGAGAGATTAAAATCTTATAGATATAAATAAGTGAAATTGCTATTATCTTGAATGGATAAAAGACAATGTTTAAAAACTTTTTCATATTTCTTTAAATAAATTTGATTTTTTGAGAAGAGCTTCAACTTCAGCTTGGATATCCCAAAAAGAAAGATCAACTATGCTTGGTTTTGCAACGAAAATGATTGTGTGGTGATTAACTATATTATGCTGCATATGAGTGATAATTTCACGAAATCTGCGCTTTATTTTGTTTCTAACAACAGCCTTACCAACTTTTTTGGTTACAGAAAAACCAATTTTATAGTCCTTTCCTCTGCTTTCATTGAAAACAAGTATTATGTTTTTTGAATGAACTGACTTTCCATTTTTAAATGTCCAATTGAATTGCTTTCTCTTTTTTAACTTGTTTTTGTTTTTCATAATTCGACTATTTTTTTACACTTTGTTTAAAAAACGAAAGTGCCTACTAAAAAGGCACTTATTTTTTCTTGTTTATTGTCAAAACTTTGCGACCACGACGACGACGGCGAGACAAAACTTGTCTGCCTTTTTGAGTTAACATTCTTTTTCTAAATCCGTGTACTTTTATTCTATGTCTCTTTTTTGGTTGATATGTTCTTTTCATATTTTGCTCCTTTGTTTTGTAAATTATTGTGATGTTATGTAATTTTTAATTAGAAAATTATAAATTACACAATAGAAAATGATTTTGATTTCCATCACATTGTTAATTTGATTGATAAATATTTTGTTCAATCAAATAAAAAGCAAATCAAGTATATAGAATTTTTATTTTTTTGTCAAGCACAAAAACTTAATTTTATAAAACTTGTTTACTTTATTTTTACTTCTTATTTATATTTACATTTCAATTGCCTTAACATTCAACTGTTGTTGAATACATATTATCATTATCAATTTGGATTTTTACTAAAATTTTGTTGCTTTCGTTAGTAACCTTATACCTATAACTTGCGACATAAATATTTTCAATTGTATCAAATAAATATAACTTATTGTTATAATAAACATAACTATATGAAGATGTTGAAATATTTGACGATGATTGCACTGTTTGAGATAACAAACTATTTGTTA
>CAJOLY010000028.1 GCA_905235485.1 uncultured Clostridia bacterium | reverse complement strand
GACAAGCAAAAACAAAATTTGAATGATTTGCAAGAAAAAATTGATGTCATTGACAAATGTATTGACAAAGAAAAAATTGATGCTGAATTAGAAGGATTAAAAAAGGAGCAAGATGCTCCTGATTTTTGGAATGATTTGGCAAATGCTCAAAGAGTGAACAAAAAAATTAAATATCTTGAAAATATACTTGAAATAATAAAAAAAATTGATAATCAAAAAAAGTATATTTTGGAACTGATTGAAATTTTGGAAGAAAGTGATGATGAAGATATGCTTGCAGAACTTGATAATGAATTAAAGTCAATCAAAAAATTTGTTGAAAACACATTTTTGACCACACTACTCAGCGAAAAATATGATGATTGCAACGCAATTCTAACAATTCACAGTGGTGCTGGAGGTACTGAAAGTCAAGACTGGGCAAATATGCTTTACAGAATGTACACTCGTTTTGCTGAAAGAAATGGATATTCAGTCAAAATTATGGATTTGCAAGAAGGTGATATTGTTGGCATAAAATCAGTGACAATTATGCTCAGCGGTGATAATGCATATGGATATTTAAAATGTGAAAAAGGTGTGCATAGGCTTGTGCGAATTTCACCTTTTGACTCTAACGCAAGGCGTCACACTTCTTTTGCAAGTGTTGATGTTATGCCAGAAATTGAAAACGATACTGACATAGTTATTGATGAAAAGGACCTTAAAATTGACACATATCGCTCTAGTGGTGCTGGTGGACAAAATGTAAACAAAACTGAAAGTGCCATAAGAATCACTCACATCCCAACAGGTGTTGTTGTTAACTGCCAAATTGAAAGAAGTCAAATGCAAAACAAGGCAACAGCATTTCAAATGCTCCGTGCAAAGTTAGCCGTGCTAAAACAAGAGGAAGAGGAAGCAAAACGAAAAGAAATTCAAGGTGCGCTGAAAAAAATTGAATGGGGAAGCCAAATCAGGTCATATGTGTTTTGCCCTTACACAATGGTGAAAGACCACAGAACAGACTTTGAAACTCCAAACATAAATGATGTTATGGACGGCGATATTTTGGATTTTATTAACGCATATCTCACACTAAAAAATATGAAGTGACATTTGTCACTTTTTTTATAAAAAATATAATTGTTTTTATTTTTAACTAAACAATTTTTTTTAAAATAAAAAAATTTATTAAAAAACAGGTAAATTTTGATATTTTTGCCTGTTTTTTTTTATTTTTAAATTTTTTTCAAAAAAATCTTATTCGTTTTTGCCATGACAATCTTTATATTTTTTGCCACTTCCACAAAAGCATTTATCGTTTCTTCCAATCTTCTTTTGAGTGTTTTTGATGGTTTTGCTTGCCTTATCAACTGGTGTAGCATTAGCTATTATGTTTGGCTTCTGCGAATTTTCAACATTTTGAATATTTACTTTGAATCTTGCTTTGATCAAAAACTTTGCTGTGTTTTCACGTATTCTATCACGCATATCTTCAAACATATCAAAGCCTTCTTGCTTGTAGGTTGTTACAGGATCAGTGCGAGTTAAAATTTCACGCTTCAATATTTGCATTGCATCAATATGTTCAACCCATGCATTGTCAACTTGACGAAGCAAAATATTTCTTTCTACTTGATCAAAACTGTTTGGAACAAGATCGTTAAGTGCTTTTTTCTTTGCTTCAATTTCTGTTTCAACTCTTTCAGTAACAAGTTCAACAACATCGTCTGCGCCCTTTTCTTCAACCATTTCACTTGTCACAAAATTTGTGCCACGGTCAAATATATTGTCTTCAAGAGCTTTGTTAAGTTCGTCAAGATCCCATTCAAAATATGCTCTTTCATCACTAATTTCACCACGAACAGTATTTGAAACAAGTTCCCTGACCATATCCATAACTTCATCGTGCACATTTGCACCCTCAAGCACTTTGTCACGCTCAGCGTACATAATTGTTCTTTGAGTATTCAAGACATCATCCATTTGAAGAAGCGTTCTTCTTGATGCAAAGTTTGCACCCTCAACTCTTTTTTGAGCATTCTCAATTTGATTTGAAATCATTTTAAGTTGGAAAAGTGGCTCATCTTCTGGCATTTTGAACATTGAAACAATACTTTTAAGCCTTTCACCGCCAAAAACTCTCGCAAGATCATCTTCAAGAGAAATATAAAACACGCTTTCACCTGGGTCACCTTGACGACCTGCACGACCTCTTAGCTGATTGTCAATACGCCTTGATTCGTGACGCTCAGTTCCAATAATGCAAAGACCTCCAAGTTCTATAACTTTTTCCTTTTCTGCATCAGTTTCTTTTTTAAATTCTGTATAAAGCTCGTTGTATCTATTTTTTGCTTCAATAATTTTTTCATCATCAGTTGGTGCAAAACTTGTGGCTCCGGCAAGTTGATATTCTTCAAACCCTTCTTGCTTCATTTTATTTTTTGCCATAAATTCTGGATTTCCACCAAGCAAAATATCGGTTCCACGACCTGCCATATTGGTTGCAATGGTTACTGCTCCAACCTTTCCAGCTTGTGCTACGATCGCACTTTCCATTTCATTGTTTTTTGCATTCAAAACAACGTGTTTTATTCCAGCTGATTTTAAGAGTTTGCTGAGCTTCTCACTTCGTTCAACAGTGACAGTTCCGATAAGAACTGGTTGACCTTTGTCGTGATGCTCTTTAACTTCCTTTGCAATTCCTTCAAATTTTGCTTTTTCGTTGGCATAAACAATGTCTGGATTATCCTTTCTTACAACAGGTTTATTTGTTGGAATTTGAACTACGTCTAATTTGTAAATCTTGTTAAATTCGGTTTCTTCAGTTTTTGCGGTTCCAGTCATTCCACTAAGTTTCGCATACAAACGGAAATAGTTCTGATAGGTGATTGTTGCAACAGTTACATTTTCATCATGAATTTCAACATTTTCTTTTGCTTCCAATGCTTCATGAACACCATCACTATACCTTCTGCCTGCCATAATACGGCCTGTGAATTCATCAACAATCAAGACTTCGCCATCACGAACGATGTAGTTTTTATCCTTTTCAAACATAAATCGAGCTTTGAGAGCATTGTTGATATAATGATCCTGCTCCATATTGTCAACATCTGAAATGTTTTCAATGCCATAATATCTCTCTGCTTTTGAAACACCACTATCTGTGAGTCTAACTTGCTTTTTTTCTTCATCAATTTCAACATCTTTATCTTTTTTGAGTGTTGCAACAAAATCACGAGCCTTAGTGTAACCCTGTGTATTTTTAAAGCCTTTTCCTCCTGAAATTATGAGTGGAGTTCTTGCTTCATCAATCAAAACGCTATCAACTTCGTCCACAATTGCAAAATTGTGTCCTCTTTGCACTTTTTGTTTGAGCTGAACACACATATTGTCACGCAAATAGTCAAAACCAAACTCACTGTTTGTTCCATAAGTGATATCACATAGATAAGCACTCCTTTTTTGCTCTGGATTTTCACCAGAAAGAGTGATACCAACAGAAAGTCCCAAAAACTCAAAGATTTTGCCCATCCATTCACTATCACGCTTTGCAAGATATTCATTGACAGTTACGATATGCACGCCTTTTTCTGTGAGTGCATTCAAATATGCAGGCAAAGTTTCAACCAGTGTTTTACCTTCACCAGTTCTCATTTCTGCAATACGCCCTTGGTGAAGTGCAATTCCGCCAATAACTTGTACATAATAATGCTTCATTTTAAGCACTCTGTTACTTGCTTCCCTAACCACTGCATAAGCATCTGGCAAAATTTCATCAAGTGTTTTTCCATTTTTAAGTTCTGCTTTTAAAATGCTTGTTTGATCTTTGAGTTCAGCGTCATTCATTGCTTGATATTTTGGCTCAAGCACCATAACTTCATCAGCTATTTTTTTTAGTTTTTTTATGTTTCTAGCATTATCACTGCCAAAAAGCCAAGAAAATAATCCCATATAAATCTCCGTATAAATTTTGCTAATAATCATTTTAACAAATTTTGTTAAATAATAAAAGTATTTTTATGTATTTTTAAGTCGATATAAAAATTATCATAACACATTAGTTTGTTGTGTTCTCAGGCATTTCGTGACAAAGAGTTATCACATCAACTCGCTTTGCACCAGCCTTTTTGAGAGCAAAAGCAATTTCACTAACCGTTGCACCTGTTGTGAAAACATCGTCAACAAGCAACACATTTTTGTTTTTGACTGCACCTTTATCAACAACTTTAAAAGCACCTACTAGATTTGTTTGCCTATCCTTAAAATTTAGCTTTGCTTGATTTTCAGTTTCTTTGTTTTTAACAATACAGGTTGTGTTTACATCAAAACCATTTTCCAAAAAGCTATTGCAAAGCAGTTCAGCCTGATTAAATTTTCTGTTTTTCAAACTTTTTTCGCTCATCGGTGCTGGGATGACTATATCATCATCAAAATTTTCTCGAACATAGCAATCATATAAAAAATCACTCAAATATTCTGCTAAATATTTTTTACCAAAAAATTTCAAATCTTTCACTGACTTTGAAATTTGATCGCGATATAAAAACATTGCTCTTGCCCTGTCAAAGCCACGGTCAATATGATTTTTGCAACGTAAACAATATGTAGCCAAACTTTTTATGGGCTCACCACAGTATGTACAAACCTTTCCAGTCAAAAATGGCAAAGTGCTCAAACACTTGTCACAAACACAGTATCTGCTAGGCTTATCTAATTCACAATCACAAAACAAGCATTTAATATCTTTCATAAACACCGTTTGTGTGAGAAACTTTCTAATTCTTTTATTCATATTTTCCTTTTGTTTTTTATTTTCTAAATTATTTTCTTCTCAAAATCAAAACACCATCTTCCACATCTAGTAATTTTGATTCAAAATCTTCATCATTTTGAGCTATGCTCAAAAACTCTCGCAAGTTTCTAACAATGGTGATTTTTTTGTGAATAACTTTGCTATTATCTTGCACCATGCCAAAATACAATACATCATCACAAAATATAATTCCATTTTTGCTAACCAAATTTTTGAGCAAATGGTAATATTTGATATATTGCCCTTTGGGCCCATCAAGAAAAATAAAGTCATATTTAATTGATCTACTCTCAGCTTGATTTGTGTTAGCAAAATTTTTCTTATCAATTTGATTTTCTTTTTCAATTAACAACCTGTTTGTTTTATCCAAAAAATGCAAGATATCATCATTAACAATTTCCACTCTATTTGAAACATGATATCTTTCAAAAGTTTCATATGCTTTTTTGCACATATTTTCATTTAGTTCAACAGTAATAAGTTTGCTTTTTGGTGAAGAAAGCAACATCAATGTCCCACTATATCCAACAGCTGTGCCAAGTTCCAAAATCCTTTGTGGTTTAACTTTTTTAATCAATTCACAAAGAAGTTTTGACGTTTGTTCTCTAACAACGGGTATATGCTCTTCTCTCAATTGTTTTGCAAAATTCAATAATTCATTTTTTTGTGTGTCTGTAATCATAACAATATGATAACATTAAAACTAAAATTTGCAAAATAAAAAATATGGGCTTGTAAAAACACCCATATTTAATTTTAATCATTTGTAAGTGCTAAATCATCAGCAAACTGATTAAACAATTCAACATAATTTCCACCATAGATTTCCCTATTTTCCATAAATGTTGAATAAGTTTGAGCAACTGCATCTCTGTTTCCTTGTGAAATACTTGTGTCGTCTTGAACCTTTTGATTGATTTGAGAAGCAATATAATCACCAATTTTTGTTTTTGCAGAGTTACTTACAACAAGTGGATAATTGTCAGTCAAATTGTCGATCTTAGCGCCCAAGTTTTCGAAATATGCACTGTCTATATCTGCAATTGCTGGAATAACTTTCATATCGTCGAATTCAGTTGTAATATTTTCTAGTTCATCTAAAACATCAACAATATTTTCGCCGTTAGTTTTGTCAAGTTCAAGTTGAGCCTTTATATCTGCTATAATATCAATTTCAGTGATTTCAATATTATCTGACATTTCAATAACAATATCATAAAGTGTGTTTGTTGTGATCAACTCACTTTTGCTTGTTCCGTCGATATTGATTAAATTTGAACTTAAGAAGTTTTTGAAGTTTGTTAGACTATCAAAATCTGCACTCATAAAGTCATACATATAACCAAATTCTGTTTTGTAAATTAAGTCATTTGATATGTTATTTTTTATACTTTCAATAAGAGGTAAAATTTGCGCATCAATTGTATATTTGTCAAGTTCTGTGTCGATATAACTTGAAACAACTGAAGAAAGAATATTTCCAAGCAATTTGCTTGACTTCACATTGTCAAGAATTTCTCCAATATCAACAAGTTTTTGCTTGTCTGTTGAAGTGATATCTTTAATTTCATAAAGCTCAATAATAGCTTCCATTTCATCTTTGTATAAAGTAATATTGTCAACATTGGATTTTATCACTTCCTTGATTTCTTGACCATCAATATTGATATTTTTGATGTCATCTGGAAGTTCAAGTTTTTCAATAAAATTCTTTGCAATTATTTTTACATTTGTATTACTTAAAAGCACACTGCCATTTGAAATGCAGATATCTAATTTTTCACCGAGCGTAGCAAGGTTTTCATTGCTTGAAATATTTTCAAATCCTACTTCTTTAACAAAATCAAAGAAATCTTTTATTTTGCCATATTCACTTTCAAAACTGTCAACAAGTTTTATACTGCCAACAAATGTACTTAAATTTTCTGTTGCAAGTGGAACATCGTTATCATTGATATAATTTACAACATAATCAGTTAATTCATCTATTAGCTGATCGATGCTACTTGTGTAGATATATGTTGATTTTATCTTATCAAGCATTTTTGTTCCAACTTCAATGTCAAAACTTTCGGCATCATCATAAATTGTGTATGCTTGACCGATATATCTAAGTTCTGTTTCATAACTTCCTATGCCAGAAACATTGTCAATAACCGCATTTAATATTTCTTTTAAATCATTGTTCAAATCAGATGCTTGAAGTGTTTTTTTGCCAAAAACTTCAAGATAATTTATGGCACTATCAAAAGTTTCACGGCTAATAACTTTTCCAAGTTTCAATTTATCAAGAATTGATCCCAATCTTGAAAAATCATCAGCTGAAACATATGTTGTTGAATTTGTATCTATATTTTTAAAGACTTCTATCGCATTTGTTGTGACTGCCTTCATAAATTCTTTCACATTTTCATTTGTCACTCCACCATCAACAGCACTATATTCAATTTTTGTAATTTCATCATTATATTCAACTTCTGGCACAAATTCCAAAACAAATTGGGTAATTGGTTCAACAACAACTGGGGTTAGTCTTGAAACCATAGTTGTTTCAAAAATTTTATCAACAATGCCACTGCCAAGCTCTGCTGTTATTTTTTGTTGCATATTTTCAAGTGACGCTTCATTGTTTATGATATCAAGTAAAATATCTGCTTCATTGATGTCTTTTGCAATAGATAGCATAATTGAAATATCATTTTTTATGTTATCAATTTTTATAAGTCTTGTTTTGTCAATTTCATTTGTTTCAGTTATTCCAAACATTGCACGAACGCTATTTTTTATCATATTGTCAAGTATTTCATTGTTAACTGATGGTATTTGGATGAAATAATCATCTTTTGTTAAAACATTTTTTATAAGATATGGAACAATTTCATCATATATACTTTGCACAATGCCGCTAGAAAGTGTGTGCTGTTGCAAGTCATCAATGATTGGAATGATTTCATTCAAATCTTGTTTTGACAAATTGTTAAAATCATAATTTGTTATCTTTGAATAGTCAACATATATAGGAGCGACTTCCTTTATTTCACTTTGAAGATTTATTCTTTTACCTTCAAAAGTTGTTGTAGTTAAGATATTGCTGCTAAGATTTTGAACTGTTCCAATGCCTGTGTACTTAAAAACTTTGTTAAGGATACTATCCTCATAGACATAAATATATTCAATATAATCACCAGCATATTGTGAAACAACTCCCTTTTGAGTTGCACCATCATATTCAATAGTTGTCTCAGCTTCAAGTGTTAAAACAGCATTGCTTATGCCTGCAAGTGGAATAAATGCAAAGAATGCCACAATGAGCCCTGTGCCTATCCCAACAAGAGCACCAAAGAATGCGTGCTTTTTTGGCTTTTTTTCTCTAACATAAACGTCATTTTCATCTTTTGATTTTTTTGTCTTATTCTTTTTAAAGATTATTGCTGCAAAGATTGCCCAAATTGGATATAGTAGCCACTTAACAACCCAAAACAAAACTTCAAAGAAAAATAAATTCAAAACACATATTGCAATTTGAGTACATAGCTCAAAAACCCTAGGATTATCTGCCATCATTTGACTAACATCAGGATTGCTTGAAGAAATTAGTTTTTGAATGTATTCTGGCAATGTTGAAACTGCTTCTCCATTAACATTTAAATGTAAAAAACTAATGTTGACGTTCACAAGTGCTTTGGCAATGATCCCACTAAAAACCAAACATACAATTCCCCATGCCAAAATCCAAACAAGCCTAAACACGCTTTTTTTGAGCCCTCGAATTGCACCAAGCACAAATGAAACAAAAATAAAAAATACTGCAACTAAGCTAATTATTAAACTAATCAATTGTGGAGTTATACTCATAAAATCACATCCTTTTTTTTCTATACATTATTAGTTTACTATATTTTACAATAAATAACAATAAAAATTTACAAAATTTTTTTGTTTAATATTTTTAAAAAATTGCCAAAATATATATATGAGAAAATCTAACAAAATACTTTTGTGGGGGTTAATTATTGCATCATCAATGCTCTTATTGCAATTGTTAGTGCTTGTGGTTATGAACAATGAGGGCTTAAATTTGATTGACAATGGAATTTCAAGTGCCTTAGCACAAAATAGAGTTCGATTTTTTGATTTTTTCTTTGTAATTCTTTCATATTTAGGCGAAACAAAAACTATTGCGATATTTTGCATAATTTTATTACTACTACCAAATGGAAAAAAACTTGGAGTGCCTGTTACAATTTTGACAATCAGCAGTGGCATAATAAATTTCTTGATTAAATACTTAGTTTTAAAAACTAGGCCTGAAGGACTATTTTTAACACAAAGTACTCTAGGATACACTTTTCCAACAAGTTATTCCTTCCCAAGTGGACATTCACAAACAGCAAACCTTTTTTACTTTTCTACTGCACTGCTTTTTTCAAACAGACTTAAATACAATTATCAAAAAAATCTTTTAATTTTTGGCACAGTGATTTTTTGTTATTTAATGAGTTTTGGAAGGATATATTTGGGAGTACATTTTTTGAGTGATGTGCTTGCCGGAATATGCTTGATGGTTGCCATGATTTCTGTTTCAATTTTGATCTATCCGAAGTATAAACTCATAAATTGAATATTTATAAACAGCAAAAAAAGTTGTACACAGCCAAAAAATTATATCCACAATTCAACAAATAGATATTTCGGGATGTTTAAAGTTCTTCACAAAATGTTATCCACTTGTACACACAATCATATTTATAAATTTGAATGAATATTTATAAAAATTGAATGAATATTCATAAAATTTTGTATCATTATGCAAAATTTATCCACATTTCCACATTTTTTGGTTAAGTTATCCACATTTTATTTTTGTAAAAAATGTTTTTAGTTTATTTCTAAAGCCTTTCTGATTTGATTTTATGTGGATAAGTTATGATTTTTTGTAACTTTTGCACATAAATTCTCAATCTTTGCATAAATTTTAAAAAAATTCTTTTAAAAATAGTTATACAAAAAGCAAGTAATTAGCTTGCTTTTTTTGATTGATATTTATGCTAATAAATTTTAATAAAAATTTTTGTTTTTACTGTTCAATTTGAGGCTTATATATTGTCACATTTTGCTCTGGCAAAACAAAACCTTCTGGAAGTTCTTGTGCCCCCTCAACAACAATTCCTTGCTGTGATTGATATTTTTCGTGGCGAATTTCTTCTTTTTTTATGAGTTCACCATCCTTATAATATTCTTTGTATGCTTTTGCTTCATATCCTTCACTTGGCCATTTAAGTCTATAGTATTCACCTTTGTAAAGCACTTTGTCGGCATATTCACCATTTGTGTCAACGATTACTTTGTCACCTTCGTGTGGAATAACAGCAACTTCTTCTGAAACTCTTTTTATTGTAATGCCATCTGGAACACTTTTTCCATAAATTTCAACCGTTGCATCATCACCACTCACATATGATTTGATATAGATATTATTTTCACTGTTATTTTTAAATATCATATCTGCATAGCCATCACTTATCATTGCATCAAGTGCATGCTCAACATAGTGCACTGGAATTGTATGTTTGTGAACTTCAAGAATTTCCATATTTGCTAAAACGCAGGCATTATATAGTGTTGTGCTGGCTTGACATAGTCCACCACCAATTCCGTTTGCATATTTCCCATTTAATATAATTATTGCATCCTTATATCCACCACTTGCATCTTGAGGAGAAGTAAGTTTGTTGAAACTAACTATTTCATTTGGTTTCACAACCGTTCCGTTGATTTTTTCAAGAGCCACTGTCACGTTGTTTCTTCGGCCAGCTTGGCTATCTTTTATGCTTGTTGTAAATTTTGATTGAAGTGAAAGTTTGTCTGCAAAATAGTCACTATTTATTTTTGGTGCAATTGATTTTGTGTGAACATAAACTGTTATGTTTTGATTTTTCAAAAATTGGCATTTCAAATCATCAATAAGTCTATCTTTGTCAACTTCAATTCCATTTTCTGCATCGCATATTTTAAACATTTGTTTTTGGTTTGGATGAAATTCAACACTAGCATCAACAGGCTCCACTTCAATTTCACTCACTATGTTGTCAATCTTTTCATCAAAGTTTTTTATCACTTCATTTATTCCTGTTTTGAAACTTCCTGTTTTGCTAGCAACCAGATTTACTGCATCTTTATTTGTGAATTTGCTTGTTCTGAAAGCTGTGTTCACAACATTTTTAACTGCATCATCAATTTCAAAATCATTTTTGTCAAATTGCCAAATTTTATCACCATAAACAACTTTTATGTCCATATCTTCAATGGATTTTTCCATTTTTTCAGCAATTACTTGGTTCGCCTTTTCAACAGTATAACCCCTAACATCACTTCCATTGATATAAACATCTCGCGTGAATTTAGTTTTTTCATCATTATATCCAATAACAATTCCTGTAACAGCCATTGACATAACTGCAACAAAAAGAAATATGCTAAGTGCTAAATTTTTTGCTTTTTTTCTCATTCTCAATTTTTTAACTTCATTATTTTTTTTATTTACTACTTCACTTTTTTTCATATTTCACCTAAATAGTTTCAATTTGAATTGATATAATCAATACATAACTATTCAAATAAATTTTGTGTAAAAAGACAAAAAATATGTAAAAAAAGTGCTATGGCTAGCACTAATTTTTTTTATTTTGGTTATAACCAGTGAAGCGTAGAGATAGAAAAACCTTTGAGCAACATTTAACTTAGCATTCCAGTTGTGTCATCTCCAATACCTTCAACTTTTGAAAGTTGTTTTGATATTTTTTGACTTTTTTTGGAAGCATCTTCAATTGAATTGCTTGCTTCACTCAGTTTTTTTTGCGTTCTTTCCAAAAGTTCAACATATGTTGCAAACTCTTTTTTGAACACGGAAAGCATATTCCAAATTTCTGCACTTCTCTTTTCTATTGCAAGGGTTTTGAAGCCCATTTGAAGTGAATTTAAAAGCGCAGAAAGTGTTGTTGGCCCACAAATCAAAATATGATACTCTTGTTGAAGTTTTTCAATAAGCGTTGTGTTTTTTATGATTTCGCTATATAGCCCCTCAGTTGCTAAATACATAATTGCAAAATCAGTTGTTCTTGGCACGCAAATATACTTTGCAAAAATCTTTTTAGCTTCTTCTTTCACTCTTGATTCAAGTGACTTTTGGCTCTTTTCAATTTGAACTTGGTCAGCTGAATCATAGGCATTTTGAAGTCTTATGTAATCTTCAATAGGAAATTTTGCGTCAATTGGAAGCAAAACATCTTTTTCATCTTTTCCTGGCAAGTGAATAGCAAAATCAACCCTATCATTGTTTTCTGGATTGGTGTTGATTTGACTTTCAAATTGATTTGGTGCAAGCATTTGTTC
>CAJOLY010000027.1 GCA_905235485.1 uncultured Clostridia bacterium | reverse complement strand
GGGCCTACCTTTGGTTCCTAACAGTTAACACAATACAATTTAATATTCATTTGCACCCTTAGCTCAATTGGATAGAGCGTTGGTCTACGGAACCAAAGGCTAGGAGTTCGAGCCTCTTAGGGTGCACCAAAACAAAACTACTTACGAAATGTGAGTAGTTTTTTATGTGACAAACCTAACTTTGGTTTTATAGTGCGCACCAAAATTTTTCGTAGAAGATCCACTTGTGGCGTCACCATTGAACTTGTTCGATTTTTTCGGGCTATTCAGCAACTTTCAAGGTTGAACTTCTGACATACTCTCATTTTTGTTGCCAATGTATTTTTATTGCGGTCAAGCAAAAAGCGTTTTTTTAAAAACATTTTGAATTTTTTGTTTTATGTTGTATAATAAAAAAATGAAGAAACAAAAGTTAAGACATGTTTTATGGAGTAGAAAACAAGAGTTTTTTTCAAGACTGTTGATATGCATTTTGACTGCTGCTTTGATATTTGTGCTTAATTATAATGTAAAATCTATAATGCGTGTAAAAAATATGTATGATTATGATATATACTTAAATGGACTGTATGACCTAAAGGAAGAAAAAGGTCTTGCTGCGTTGAAGGAGATTAACAACGACCTCTTTGCATATATTGAAATTGAAGATTTAGACATACATTTGCCAATTGTTAAAACCGAAAGTAATGCTGGTGAAGACTACTATCTTTCGCACGACTTTAAAAATGATGCTAACGAGCTTGGCACGCCATATCAAAAGCACACAACAATGCTTGGCGAGACAACAAACACCGTGTTTATTGGACACAGTTCGTTTACAGAAAATTTGTTTAATCTCAAAAAAAACACTTCGATATTTGGGGCACTTAACAAATATTTAATTTATAACCCCAATTACAATTACACAATAAGTGTTGAAACTTTAAACAATAAATATATCTTTAAGGTTATGGGCGTAATATTATTTAATGTAAATCGTGAAAATACTGAGCAACTTAAAATTTACAACACAATCAACATAAATTCTCAGGCTTCTTTTGACAATTTTTATGGACTTGTGCAAAAACATTCAATCGTTGGATGTTTGGAAACTGCAACCTATGGCGACAGGTTTTTGACGCTATTCACTTGCAACTCTAACCTTGAAAACAGAGTTATGGTGATTGCAAAACAAGTGGCGTGATTTGTAGGTTTTTTTTCACTGGTTGTTGACAATAATTTTGATGATATTTGCTGAAACTAGGATAAAATATAAATTCAAAAAAGCATTAAACCAGATTAAATTCACAGAAATGTGAATTTGGCAAAGCAATATTAGGTCAAAAAGTTGGAACAGAAGTTGTTGTTGACACTCCAATCGGACAAACAAAATATAAAATTGTAAAAATTGAATTATAACATTTAGTTTTTTTAAAATCATCAAACGATATGATGATTTTTTTAATATAATTTATTATTTATATATACTAAAAATATCAATTAAATATTCAGCTTACAAAAAAAATAAAAAAAATTAAAAGCTTTATATAATTTGCTTGACTGTTTTTTTTTTTTTTTTTTTTTTCTAAAATGACATTGAGGAATAATATAGTTTTGGAGGTTAATATGACAAAATATAACACAATTAGTAGATATTTGTTTGTTTTTATGGCAATTATGTTACTAGCCGCATCAATGATTTTTGGGGCTGAAGCAAATTTAAAATTGCACGCAGAAGCAGAGATAACAGATCTGACAGGCACAACTTGGGAGTTTAATGATGTTATTACTTTTCCAGGTGAGTATACTTGGTCTATAAGTGGTAGTTACTGGTTTAGTGATGGTGAACCCGGTGATTTTACTTCATTGATGTTTATTCTTGTTAATCCTGATCCTTTCTTTTTCTGGATTATGGAGACTGATTACGATATGGTGTGGTCGACTGGTTGGGCTGGAAGTATTCCTCTTACTATTGCAATCACCGGTGGCACGGATGCTACAAATGGCACTCTAATATCATGGTTACAATCAAATGCAACACAAATTGTTGACACTGAACCAACACCAAGCACAGGTGTGGTTGCTAGTGTTGTTGAGCCAATGGTGGCTGTTTTGATGCTTTCTTCACTTGTGGCTGTTGTGTTGAAAAAGAAAGATGTTTTAGGAAAAATATAATTTTTTAATTTAACTACAATTATATGTAATGTATAAAATCAATCAAAAAATTCACAGAAATGTGAATTTTTTTAAATAACAAACTTTTAGTTTTTGCCATACAAGCTTTCGAGATATTCGTCACAAGTTGTTTGTTTGTCATATTCCTTAGTCTTATTATGGACATAATTCTATTTGCAACCGTTTGAGTAACCTCTTGGTTATAACTATTAAGAGTGTTGAGCCATTATGGCGCTCTTTTAACATTAAAATTAGGCTCAGCGACTTTTAGGGTTGCTGATTTTTTTTATTTTCAACATAAAAAGTCGAACCCCCAACCTGTAAAATTATTTTTAATAGGGGTTCGTTTTTTACTGTATCAATTTTTCACAGTTTTTCTTAATTGTGCTCAAAAAGTGCCTACATCTCACGAATTTGTCACGAATTTTTCAAAAATTTTTGCAAGAATAGTGGTTTTTATCGTTCTTATTCTTCTTGACTATTTTTTATCTTTTATGGTATAATATCATATAATCAAATTGTTGGAGGTTAATATGATTAAAAAGAAAGAGAGCACTAGTGGCAGAATTAAAGATTACTTAAAAGGAATTATTTGTTTAGGTATTCTAGGATTCGTTTGGATCAGTATTTTACCATTGGCAATCGTATTGTGGGTAATCGGCTTTCCATGGGCATTTACTGGCTTAGGATTAATTATTCATAACAAAAAGAATAACACTCACTATTATAACACGGATTCAAGCAGTTCATCTTCAAGTTCAACTTCTCAAGTAAAAAGATACGGCAAACCAAAGAATCCTAATGAAGACAGTGATGAAACAAAAGAACTTAGCACTACAGACGTAACAAATGCAATTATGGGTATGTCAAATGGCTATGTGAATGTTGTTGATGCTTATGTAAATAGAGATTCTGCGAACAGATTTACCATAAATTTGCAATTAGAGAAATTAGTTGGATGGGAAGGTCCATATAGTGATAGTGCATATAATGAAGGTGCTCGTTCAATGAAAAGTGATGCGGAGAGAAAAGTAAATGAACTCGGTGGTAGTGCAAACGTAAAAATTTCTTGGAGATAATTGTTTAACTTGTGCATAAAATAAAGAGTGTCGTGTGAATTAAATGGCACTCTTTTTTATTGTAATTATGGAAAAAAATACAAATAACATTTTATAATAACTTCTCATTTTACAATACATGATTTTATGAAAATTTTTATTTGTTTTGTCTATTTAGTTATATAACAATTTTAACATTAAAATTAGGCTTATCAATATTAAAATTATTTGACTTTATTTTGTTTTTGTTGGATAATAAAGTCACTTAGGAGAATTTTATGGACGCAAAAGAATTGTGGGAGACCCCTAAAAAATATTTAGACAAACAAATTGAACTAGATGGATGGATTAGAAATCATAGAAAGCAAAAAAATTTTGGTTTTATCAATTTAAACGACGGGACTTGTTTCAAGCAAACCCAAATTGTTTATGATGATTCACTTTCAAAATTTGAAGAAATTCAAAAACTTAAAGTTGGATCTGCTGTGCATGTGTTGGGAAGACTTGCGAAATCTGAAGGTGGCAAACAAGATTATGAAGTGAAGGCTATTGATGTTGTTTTGCTTGGTGATGCCGATGAAGATTATCCAATTCAACCAAAAAGACACACGCTTGAGTTTTTGCGTGAACAGGCATATTTGAGACCAAGAACAAACACATATTTTGCAATTTTCAAAATTAGAAGCGTTGCAGCAATGGCAATCCACGCATATTTTCAAAAAAATGGATATGTTTATGTAAACACGCCACTCATCACAACAGCTGATTGTGAAGGTAGTGATCAAATGTTCAAAATCACAACACTTGATTTCAACAACCTCCCAAAAAATAAAGATGGCAGTGTTGATATGAGCAAGGATCTGTTTGGCAAAAAAGCATTTATAACAGGATCAGGTCAACTTCACGGTGAGGCTTTTGCTCTGGCATTTCAAAAGATATACACTTTTGGCCCAACATTCAGAACAGAAAATTCAAACACAAAAACACACGCAAATGAGTTTTGGATGATTGAACCAGAAATTGCATTTTGTGATATTAACAAACTTATGGATATCGAAGAAGATATGCTCAAAAGTGTAGTGAGAGAAGTGCTTGAAAAATGCAGTGAAGAACTTGAGTTTTTGGACAAAAATGTTCAAAATGGACTCATTCAAAAGTTGCAACAACTTGTGGATAGCAAATTTGTGAGAATTTCGCATCACGAAGCAATTGACATACTTAAAAATAGTGGTGAAAAGTGGGAATTTGAACCTAATTACGATAGTGATATTGCAAAGGAACACGAGAAGTATTTGACTTCTTATTTCAATGGACCAGTATTCATAAAAGACTGGCCAAAGGATATAAAAGCATATTATATGAAGCTGAATGACGATGGCAAAACTGTTGCTGCTGTTGACCTTGAAGTCCCTGGAGCCGGTGAACTTATGGGAGGCAGTCAAAGGGAAACTGACTATCAGAAAATATTATCTCGCTGCAAAGAACTTGGCGTTGACACAAGCACTATAGACTGGTATTTGAATTTACGAAGATTTGGGAGTGTAGAGCATTCTGGTTTTGGAATGGGATTTGAAAGACTTATTATTTATCTCACTGGCGTTGAAAACATTAGAGATGTAATACCTTTCCCAAGAACACCAAACAACTGTTTGTATTAAATTATTAAAATGAGCCGTGGGCTCATTTTTGTTGCAAGTTTAAATTGACAAAAAAAAAATGTTGACATATACTCTATATGTTTATTTATATATTTTATACTAACAAGAGGTATTATGGAAAAAGATAAATTTAAGGAAGTTAGAACAAGATTTGCACCTAGCCCAACAGGTTATATGCACATAGGAAATTTGAGAACAGCACTTTATGCCTATCTCTATGCAAAGCACTATGATGGAAAGTTTGTTTTGAGAATTGAAGACACTGACCAAAAAAGGTATGTTGAGGGTGCAACTGAAATTATTTATGATACACTAAAAACCACAAAACTGATTCACGATGAAGGACCAGACAAAGATGGTGGCTATGGACCATATGTTCAAAGTGAAAGGAAGGAACTTTACAAAAAATATGCTTTGGAACTTGTTGAAAAAGGATATGCCTACCTTTGCTTTTGTGGAAATCATGATGAAGAAAGTGCTGGAGAAGATGCAGAAGTTGAAACAGAGCAAACATTTGGATATAACAGACATTGCCGAAATTTGCCAAAGGAAGAAGTCGAAGCAAATTTAAAGGCTGGCAAAAGCTATGTTATAAGGCAAAAAATGCCTATTGATGAAACTGTTACTTTTCACGATGAAGTTTATGGAGATATAACAGTTGAAACAAACACATTAGATGATCAAATTCTTCTCAAAAGTGATGGTATGCCAACCTATAACTTTGCAAATGTGGTTGATGATCACCTTATGGCAATTTCTCATATTATTCGTGGAAAGGAATATATTTCATCAACACCAAAATATCAACTTCTTTACAACGCTTTTGGCTGGGAATCACCAAAAACAATTCATGTTTCAACTATTATGGGAAAAAATGAAGATGGCAGTGTTTCAAAACTTTCAAAAAGACACGGCTCAGTGAGTTTTGCTCAACTTCTTGAAGAAGGATATTTGCCAGAAGCAGTGATAAACTATATCGCACTCCTTGGTTGGAGTCCAAAAATGGAGCAAGAGTTTTTCACTCTTGATGAACTTGCAAAACTTTTCACAGAAGAGGGAATAGTTAAAACAAATGCAATTTTTGACTACAAAAAACTTGATTGGTTTAATAATCACTACATTTCAAACCTATCACACGAAGAGTTTGTTAAACATTCAAAAAAATATATTCAGTCTTTGCCGGAGAGTTTGAAAGAAAAGTGGGACTTTGCTTCAGTTCTTGCACAAGGAAGGATTGACAAATTTTCACAAATAGAGAAACTTTTTGATTTTATTTTAGATTATCAAGATTTTGATTTGAATGAATTAGAAAACAAAAAGAACAAACTAGACAAAGCTCAGAGTTTGGAAATTTTGAAAGATATACTCCCAGTTCTTGAGAACTTGAATGATTGGACTGTTGATAACATCAATTCAATTTCACAAAACTATGCAACTCAAAAAGAATACAAAATTGGCAAAGTTATGTGGCCAATAAGAGTTGCAGTGACAGGCAAAACTATAACTCCTGGTGGTGGTGGCGAAATGCTTTATCTTGTTGGAAAAGAAAATTCAATCAAAAGAATTAAAAAAACAATTCAAAGATTAGAAAACGAAAACTTGCAATAATTTATCAAAAATTACAAAAAATTTAACAAAAATCAAACAAAAAAAATTGAAATTATTTCAAAATTTTTAAATACTTACAAAATTTTAGGAGACAAAATGAATATTGATTTAAACAAAATTGTGCCAAGCAATTTTATTGAAGAAGAAATATTGGACGACTTGAAAAATGGCAGAAGCAAAGAAGTTATCACAAGATGCCCTCCAGAGCCAAGTGGATATTGGCACATTGGTCATTGCAAAGCGTGGATGATTGACTTTGAAACTGCAATCAAATTCGGTGGCTACACATATCTTAGAATGGATGACACCAACCCTAGCAAAGAGCAAGGGGAATTTGCAGACAGCTATATGGCAGACCTAGAATGGCTTGGTTACAAACCAAAAGCTATGATTTTTGCAAGCGAGGCATATTTTGACAAAATTTATGAAATTGCCGAAGAGTTAATAAAGCAAGGCGACGCATATGTTGATGAACTGCCTCAAGAAAAACAACTTGAAATGAAAGGTACTCTCACAGAACCTGGTGTTGAAAGTCCATTTAGAAACAGACCTGTTGATGAAAGTCTAAAATTATTTAGAGAAATGAAAGATGGAAAATATCCAGATGGCTCACTTACTCTTAGAGCAAAAATAGATATGGCTCATCCAAACATCTTAATGCGTGACCCTATTATTTACAAAATATCACGCGAGCATCATTATAAAACAGGCAACAAGTGGTGCATATATCCTCTCTATGATTTTGCTCATCCAATGGAAGATGCGCTTGAAGGAGTAACATATTCACTTTGTGATATGACATTTAGAGTGCACAGAGAACTTTATGATTGGTTTATTGAACACGCTTGGAAAAAGCCTTTCGCTCCAAAGCAAAGAGAATTTTCAACACTCAATCTTGAAAATGTGCTTCTTGGCAAGAGGTATTTGAAAGAACTTGTCAATTCTGGCAAAGTTATGGGATGGGACGACCCAAGATTTATGACAATTGTTGGAATGAAGCGTAGGGGTTACACTGCAAATGGAATAAAAAACTTTATCGCAAGCTGTGGCGTTGTTCAAAGTGAGAGCACAATTCCATTTGTGGCGCTGGAATATTACATTCGTGAAGATCTTAACAAAATTGCGCAAAGAGCAATGGTTGTTGTTGACCCACTCAAAGTTGTAATTACAAACTATCCACAAGATAAAGTGCAAGAAATTGAAGTTCAAAATAATCCAAATGATGAAACAGCAGGTGTTCATAAATCACTATTTAGTCGTGAGATATATATTGAAAAGGAAGATTTTTCACTTAACCCACCACCAAAATATAATCGTCTTGTTGTTGGGGGATTAGTTAGACTTAAAGGTGCATATATCATAAAATGCAACAATGTTGTGTGCAACAAAAATGGTGAAATTGACCACCTAGAATGTGAATACATTGAAAAAACTATGAGTGGTGAAGAAAATGCAAATATGAAAGTTAAGGGAACAATTCACTTTGTTTCAAACAAAAATTGCTTTGAGTGCACTATTCGTAACTTTAAAAATCTAACAAAAGCAGAATATCTTTGGCCAAACAAGGCGCTTGCAAATGGCACACCTTTTGATGAAATTTTGGAGCCAAACTCTTTGGTTGAAACAAAAGCGTTTGCGGAGAACTATTTGAAATGTGCAAAACCATATGACAAATTCCAGTTTATGCGAAAGGGATATTTCACTTTGGATAAGGACAGCACAGAAGACAAGTATATTTTCAACAGCACAGTGTCACTTAAAGATGGCTACAAAATTGAAAAGAAAGATTAAATTTGATTTTATTTAAAAAAATTCAAAAAAAATAATCATATAAAAAATTATAAAAAAACAGCAAAAAAACTAAAATTTTAAATAACATTGATATAAAAAATAAAACATAGGAGGTTAAAATGAAAAACATAATTTTAACTGCTGACAGACCAACTGGCAGACTTCACTTGGGACATTTTGTTGGTTCACTTAGGGAAAGAGTTAGACTTCAAAATCAAACAGAGTTTGATGAGTTTTATGTTATGATTGCCGATGCACAAGCACTCACAGATAATGCTGGAAATCCTCAAAAAGTTAGAGATAATGTTTTGGAAGTTATGCTTGACTATTTGTCTGTTGGGCTAGATCCACAAAAAGTAACTTTTTGCATTCAGTCAGAGATTTCTGCACTCCCTGAACTTACGCAATTTTATTCAAACTTGGTGACGCTTCCAAGGCTCCTTAGAAATCCAACTGTTAAAAATGAAATTGCGCAAAAAGGTTTTGACAAAAGTGGCGTGCCTGTTGGATTTGCAATTTATCCAATTAGTCAAGCTGCTGATATAACTGCATTCAAGGCAAATATCATACCTGTTGGCGAAGATCAAGAGCCTATGCTTGAACAAACAAGAGAAATTGTTAGAGCGTTTAATAGAACATATAATTCAAATGTTTTGGTGGAATGTAAGGCAATTCTCCCACAAAACAAAGAGAGTTTGCGACTTCCAGGAACTGATGGAAACGCAAAAATGAGCAAGTCACTTGGCAACTGCATTTATCTCAGTGATGAGCCAGAAGTTCTCAAAAAGAAAGTCAACTCAATTGTAACTATGCCTAGAAAATTAGAGGACCCAGGTGTGATTGAAAACAATATTTTGTTTGTGTATCTCAGGGCAGTTTGTGAAGATAAACATTTTGAGAAATATTATCCAGAGTTTAAAAATTTGAGTGAACTTGAAGCGGACTATCAAAAAGGCGGACTAGGGGATGGAAAAATTAAACAATTTTTGTATAAAGTTTTGATGGATATTTTATCTCCAATTAGAGAAAGGCGAAAAGAACTTCAAAACCAAATTGCAGGAATTTTGCAAATTTTAAGAAATGGCACATCAAAAGCAAGTCAAGTTGCAAATCAAACACTTCACGAAGTAAAAAGCGCAATGGGTATTGATTATTATTCCGGAAACAAGTATGAAGAAGAGCAAAAAAAAAGATTTGCAAATAAAAATTGAAAATTGGAAAGTTATTTTTTAGCAAACATTTTTTAATTATGTGTTTAAGACGAGTAAAAAGATTTTCATAAAAAACATAAAAAATAAAAAAAATCCACAGTTTTTTGTGGATTTTTTATAAAAATGATTTTTTTAATTTAATTTATTATGAACATCAAATAGAGTTCCTTTTCCAACTTGCAAAGTAAAATTATCTTTTGTTATCTCAATGGCATATTCATTCACCTTTTCACTATTTAATTTCACAGCACCACCGTCAATAAGTCTTCTGATTTCACCTTTTGATTTATATTTGTTTGAACTCATAATAAGATCAACCAAACTTATTTTTCCGTCAAACAAAAAATTATTTGTAAGATTCAAAACAGGTGTTTGCTCTGATACAACATTTTTTTGATAAGTTGCAACAAAATATTTCTCAGCCTCTTCAGCTTCAGTTTGGTTGTGATATATTTTTGTAATTTCTTTTGCAAGTTCCATTTTCACATCTCGTGGATTTTTGCCGTTTTTCAAATCGTTTTCAATTTCTTTTATCTTGTCAGGGTGCAAGTCAGTTGCAAGAGTATAGTACTTTATGATTAAATTGTCAGGGATTTTCATAACCTTTTCATAAACAACTTTTGCTTCTTCGTTTATTCCAACATAGTTTCCAAGTGATTTGCTCATTTTTTCAACGCCATCAATGCCTTCAAGTAGTGGTACAAACACTGGCACTTGTGGGTTGATGCCAAAATCTCTTTGAATGTTTCTTCCAAGCATAATATTAAAAGTTTGATCTGTTCCACCAAGTTCAAAATCTGCCTTACAAACAACACTGTCATATGCTTGCATAAGAGGATAAAAGAACTCATGCACTGCAATAGGAGTACCTGCTTTATATCTTTTTGAAAAGTCATCTCGTTCTAAAATTCTTGCGACAGTCGCTTTACTGCAAAGGTTTATGAGTTCTGGAAACTCCATATGTTCATACCATTCACTGTTAAACAAAACTTTTGTTTTTTTTCTATCCAAAATTTTGAATATTTGCTCAACATAAGTCTTTGCGTTTTCAACAACTTGGTCTCTAGATAGTTGATTTCTTGTTTTTGACTTTCCAGAAGGGTCGCCAATCATTCCAGTAAAATCACCAATGATAATGCTTATATTATGCCCTAAATCTTGTAGTTGTTTTAATTTTCTAAGCCCAACTGCGTGCCCTAAGTGAATGTCAGGTGCGGATGGGTCTAAACCAAATTTAATGTTTAAATATCTATTTTGGGCATAAACTTCATCAACTTTTTGCTTAACTGCCTCTTCATCAACCTGTTCAGCACCTTTCAAAATAAATTTTATTGTGTCTTCTTTGTTAAACATATTTTACCTCTAGTGTTTTAATTTGATATTTGATATTTGATATTTGCAAGTCTGATAATCAAATTAGTAATTTTCAGCTTTAATTTCAAAATAGCTTTGTGGGTGATTGCAAACAGGGCACACCTCAGGTGCTGTATTGCCAATAACAATATGTCCGCAATTTCTGCATTTCCAAATTCTGTCACCATCTTTGCTGAAAACAAGCCCATTTTCCAAGTTTTCAAGAAGTTTCAAATACCTTGCTTCATGTTCCTTTTCAATTTTGCCAACTTCTTCAAACAAAAATGCAATGTGGTCAAAGCCTTCTTCTTTTGCAGTTTTTGCAAATTCATCATACATATCTGTCCATTCGTAATTTTCACCATTTGCAGCATCTCTCAAATTTTCTGCTGTGCTTGGAACAGCACCATCGTGAAGTAACTTAAACCATATTTTTGCATGCTCTTTTTCGTTTTCAGCAGTTTCCAAAAATATGCTTGCAATTTGCTCATAGCCATCTTTTTTGGCTTTTGAAGCATAATATGTATATTTGTTTCTTGCTTGACTTTCTCCAGCAAAAGCTGTCATTAAATTCTTTTCTGTTTTACTGCCTTTAAGTTCCATAAAATTCTCCTTTTATTGAATATTGTAAGTATATACAAAAAAACAACATTTGGCAAATGAAAATCGTCTTTCTTTAATAAATTAAGTTTTTTTGGCACATATTAAGCATAGGGGTAGATTAAATTAAATAATTTTTACTAAAAATATGTAAGATATTGTATAATTTAGTTGACTTAAAGTACTTTTAGTACTACAATTTAAGTGTAATCGTAATATGGATAATATAGCAAATTAAGGAAATAAAGGAGAAAAAAATGAAAAATAAACAGAAAGGATTTACAGTTGTTGAACTTGTTATTGTTATTGCAGTTATTGCAATTTTATCTGCAATTTTGATTCCTACATTTGCAAATCTCACAAAGAAAGCAAATGAAGTTAAACTTCAAGATGAACTGAGAAATGTTTATGTTTCTTATGCTTCTAATTATGAAGCTGAAGATGAAAATCTTTATGCTGACTCACAAGTTGTTATTACAACATATGAAGTTGTAATCACAGCTCCAGCAACAACAGCATCTGTTGAAGTTCCAACAGAAGGTGCTGCAAACCAAGCTTATATGATTGATGCTGATGGAAAATGGAATCCAATATCAGAAACTAAAACAGTTGGTGAATTGAATGGTGGAGAAGCTATCAACGGATATTATATTTATTATATAGCAGCGTAATAAATAACTACTAAACCTAAGCGAAAAACTTAGGTTTTTTTCAAAAAGGGGAATATTATGAAAAATAAACAATATGGAATTTTGAATCCAAAATCACTTGATTACTTGCTTGCGACAATCTTTTCCTTGGTTGCTGTTTGTGCAGTGTGGTTGGGTTGTTGGATAACATTAACAAAAAATTATGTTGTTGCATTAGAAGTCATAGATAATTTTGTTAAAGCCGTGATATTTGATATATATAGCGGTGCTAATTTGTTGATTGCGCTTCAAAGTGTTGTGCTTTATGGGGGATTTGCACTTGTATTTATTTTATGCCTATTTATGATTTGTAAAAGAAAATTTAGTTCTTTTGCAGGCTTAATTGCAATTTTGGTTTCAACAGTGGCCTTTACTTTTGGAATTGGCTTTATAGGGGTATTGTTTATAAATGAAATTCTTGCAATAACTGTTGTTGTACTTGCAATATTGTTTGTCGCATTGCAATATTTCACAACTCGCACCATAAAGCTTGAGTTAGCATATTTGTTTGGAGATATATATCTTTACAAACAATATAATGAAGAACTTGGACACAAAAAAGCTGAAAAACCAAAAGAAGAAATCCTTGAAGAAGCTATTGAGGAAGAACCAATTGAAGTAAAAGAAGAGAAGGATTTTTATTTTGAAAATTCAAACGGATACGACGGATATACATACAGAAATGATTTTGTGAATTACAATGCTCAAATTGATAAACTGTTAAATGATGAAGAAGATGAAAAAATTTATAAGGGTGATATTGACAAACTTAAACAAAGAAAAAATAATGATTTCACTTTTGAACAAAAACTAGAGAGAACATTTCAAGTTGCAAAAGACTATTTTGCTGAGCTTAAAGCTTATGCCGAAGGCTTGGGATTCAAGTCAGCTCTCACAAAACCAGGTGAAACATTCTCATACAAAAACACAAAGTATGCAATGATTGACGTTGCTGGGCAAAAAGGTCTCAAAGTTTATTACAAACTTGACATCAATGATTATCTTGGCTCACCAATCCCACTTAAAGATATGGGAAAAGTAAAAAAATACGAAAACACACCAGTTCTATTGATTGTCAAGAGTGACCTTGCGCTAAAAAGAGCAAAGAAACTATTTGATGATTTAAAAAACAAATATGGCGTTGAAGGTGAAGTTGAGCCAAAGGAAGAAAAAGTTGAAGCACAAAAAGTTGTAGTAAAAAAGCCTGAAGAGCCTCAAGAAGTTGAAGAGAATAATGATGAAAATTTGTTTGATAGAAAATCAAATCATTACACCTTTGAAAAAAAACTTAAAATGGCAAGGCCAGAAGTTAGAAAATATTTTGTAGAGCTCAAAGCATATTTTGAAAGTTTAGGTTTTAAATCAGCTTTAACAAAATCAGGTGAAACTTTTGTTTATAAAAACATAAAATATGCAACAATAACAGTTGCTGGAAAGAAAGGATTAAAAATATATTATAAACTAAATGCAAAAGATTATGAAGATTCACCTATTCCTGTGAAATATATGGGTGAAATCAAGAAATATGAAAAAACGCCTATTCTTCTCGTTGTAAAAAGCGATTTGGCAATAAAAAGAGCAAAAAAGCTTATGGACGATGTTAAAAGTCAACTAGATAAAGAGTAATTATGAAAAACAAAAAAAAAGGCTTCACGCTTGTTGAAGTTGTGATTTCTTTGTCAATAGGTGTTATAGTGATGTCACTTGTGGCATCACTTATAGTTATTGTATCAAATATTTCAAACAAACAAGCTTATGAAAGCCAGTGTCAAGCCGAATATCAACGAGCAAGCCAATTGGTGAATACATTCTTTAACAATTATCAAACTAGCGAATTTATGATTGATTCAGTTTCAAATGAAAAAGTTGTTATAAAAAGAGATACGGAAGAATATGAACTGAGATATATTTATGCTGAAAACAAATTGACAGCGAACATTTTAAATCTCAATTCCGGAGAAACTGAAACAAAGAATTTGATATTTCAAAAAATTATAGAAATAAATTTCTCATCTAATGGAAACCTAATATTGTGCAAGTATTTGTTTGATAATTATCCAACATATTCAAATTTAGTTACTTTTGGAGTTTAGAATGATTATATATTTCGATTTTGATTTATCAAAAATAAAATTATTACAACAACAAAATAACAAAAAATATTTTGTTGTTGATTTTTTAAATGAATATTCTCAAAAAAAAGATTTTGAAAGTATCATAAATTTCATATGTGCTCAAAATGAGGAATTAAATGGCATTTTAAGAAGAGAAAAAAATTATGTAATTCTTCCAAACGAACTAGTTGGATCTTACTGTTCCTTACTCAAGAAGTAAGGTGAATAAATATTTCAAAACAAAGTTTGATTTGCTCTATAATAAAGATGAAAAAATGATTGTATGTGAGAAACTTTTTTCCACAGACAAAAACACATCCACCTACACATTTGCTGCCATCAGGGAAAAATACACAGACCAAATTGTTAACACTTTTGCAAAGTTTGGTGTTAAAGTTTCTGGAATGACATATTTGTCAGAAGTGTTTTCCGATTTTACGCTTGCAAAAAACAAAAATCTTGCAAAAGAAAATTTTGTGATTGCTTATTTTGGTGATTATGCAAACTTTGTTGCGGTGTCAAAAAGTGAAGTTGTTTTCCATCAAAAATTGAAAATGAACGTAAATGGTTTAGCAAAAAAATTTGTTTCTTACATAAAAACAAATTATAAGAATATGTCAGGAAATGAAGAAGAATTTGAAGAGAAAATATCAAAATTAAGCAAAAAAGCAACAAAAAAATCAATAAATTTTGAAAAAGTTCAAATATTTTTTGATCAATTTATTAAAAATTTGAAAAGTTCTGCTCTTGAATTTAAGTGTGAAAAAATGATTTTGATTGACAACAGCGAAAAAAAACTTCAAGATTTCAATTTTGACGGAGACATAAACTATTTTGCAAAAATTGAAAATACAACTCTTTTCCAATATGCAACAAAAAATTATTTTTTAGAAGTAAAAAAAGGATTGTTTTGATATGAAAAAAAATAAAAGAATTTTAAATCAAAACAAGATAAGACTGTTTGCAAACAAAAAAAGTGGTGTTACACTTGTTGAAACAATTGTTGCAATGGCACTTGTTGTTATTATTTCAGCAATGGCATTTTCAATTTGTAGTTTATCACTAAACTCAAGCAACAAAACAAAATTAAAAAATTTCTTTACCGTTCAAACGCAAAATTATGTTCAAGCATATTTTTTGGGTGGTGATCACTACAAAAATTCAATGGAACTTTTAACCGGGACGCAGTATGAATATGGCGACAACAAAACCATTTATTATTCTAAGGATTTAGAAGTTTCAACTGAAAGTGAATATGGTTATTATGTTAATCTAAATTTTGACAATTCATTTTTGGTTGAGTGTTACACTTCAAATGATAGTTTGATATATAGCTACGAGGTGTGATATGAGAATAAACAAAAAAAAAGGAGCAGTTCTTCTTAGTGTTGTTGTTTTGATGGTTATAGTAATTGCAGTTTCAAGTTTGATTTTTGCACTTACGATGGGAACCAGCATTTCAAATAGGTACGAAGTTTCAAAGTTAAACAAAGAAGTTTTGACAAACAAAATCTATGCTGATTTTGTTGATAATCAAACAATACAAGGCGGTTATAGTGAATATGATTTAGATGTTAAGATTTATGTGAATGATGAAAATGCAAATCAAAAAGCAGTAGTCGCAAAAAAAACAAATACAACAAAAACAACGCTTTTCTTTTATTGCATTTATGATTTTACTTTGGGACAAGAAAAAGTTTTGGCAAAGCAGAGTCAAGATTTTTATTTAACCAAAAAGGTCTATAACGAAATTGAATATTATTACTTAGCTAACTTAATTAGATATGTGGAGGTGTAAAATTTGCTCACAAAAATTTTGATGATTTCACTCACAGTTGTGATTGGTCTTTGTGTTGGCAGTTTTTTGAATGTAGTTATCTATAGACTTCCAAAAAAGATGTCTTTAGCGCGTCCTGCTTCTCATTGCACAACTTGTGATTATAAACTCAAATGGTATGACAATATTCCTGTGTTATCATACATATTTTTGCGTGGCAAATGTAGAAAGTGTAAGTCAAAAATTTCATTTAGATATCCATTTGTTGAATTACTTAATACGGCATTATGGTTTTTGTCGCTTATGGCTTTCACTGACTTTATCATTCCATCAGTTCAAACAAACTATTTAATGTTTGCCGTGTCTTGCTTATCTTTTTCAGTTATGATCTGTGTTTTCTTTTGTGATTTTGACAATATGGAAATACCAGATGAATTTCAGCTTGCACTTTTAATTCTTGGCATTGTTTCATTGCTTTCACCAAATGTTGACATTCAAAGCAAAGTATTTGGATTTTTGGTTGGAGGTGGATTTTTTGCTTTGTTTGCACTGCTATTTTATCTTGTTAGAAAAAAAGAAGGCCTTGGCTTTGGAGACATAAAACTCATGGCAGTTTTAGGCTTACTACTTGGACTAAAAAGTACAATAATAACAATTATAATTTCCTCAATTTTGGGTGCAATTGTGTTATCAATTTTGAACATAAAAAATAAAGGAGAAAAAAACAAAGAGTATCCATTTGGAACATTTATTGTTTCTGCGGCAGTAGTTTCGTGGTTTGTTGGTGATATCATTGCAAATTGGTATCTTTCTTTGTTTGGGGTGCTATGAAAAAATTTGTTTATGTTGCAAAAGATTTGAACGGAAAAAAAATTAAAGGAACATTTATTGCGGAAGATGAACAATTTGTTCGTGAAAGTTTGGCAAAAAGGGATTTGTATGTTGATAGCATAAAAAAACTTTCCAACAACGCACCATCTGCATTTTTTACAGTGTCAGGAAAAGTTGGAATAAAGGAACTTACAAGTTTCTGCAAGCAATTTTCAATATTGATTTCTTCAGGCGTTTCAATTATAGATAGTTTAAAAGTGTTGAGAGAGCAAGGTTATTCAAGCTTACTTAGAAAAACAATTGACAAAGTTACAGATGATTTGTATGCAGGACTTATGCTTTCGGAATCAATGAAAAAATATCCAAAGGTTTTTCCACATTTTTTCACATCAATGGTGTATGTTGGAGAGACATCTGGAAATCTCGACAAAGTTTTGATTTCTGTTTCTGATTATTACACTCGAAATGAAAAAAACAAACGAAAACTTCGTTCCGCTCTTGCTTATCCACTTGTTTTGCTTGTTATGCTTGTTGCAGTTGTTGGAGTTATGTTGTATGTGGTTATTCCAAAATTTATTTCATCATTTCAACAAATGGAACTTGAACTTCCAGGGTTAACACTTGCACTTTTCAACATATCAAACTTCCTGCGAGATTATTGGCAGTATATTATTCTTGGAATATTTGCTATTGTTGGAATAATATTTTTGTTTGGGAGAACAGAAAAAGGAAGATTATTCTTTGACAAAATGAAAGTAACACTTCCAATTTTTAAGCGAATAAATATGGCAATGTTCACATCACAATTTGTTGAGTGTTTGGGATTATTGCTTTCAAGTGGACTTGACATTGTTTCATCACTTGAAAGTATGAAAAATATCATAAAAAACAAACATTTAAAAATGCAGTTTGATAGAGTTATAATAGATGTTAAAAAGGGAATAGCTCTTTCAACAGCAGTCGAACTTGAAATGAAACTTTCAAATGTTGTAACTCAAATGATTGCGGTTGGAGAAAAAACAGGATCAACTGACAAATTGCTTCTTCAAACAAATGATTATTTTGATCAGGAAGTTGAAAGTGCACTTTCTCTCATAACAACAACTATTCAACCTGTTTTGCTTTCAATACTTGGTGTGTTTATAGCAGTTATGTTTATAGCAATTTACACGCCAATACTTAGTATGATAACTCAGCTTCAAGTTTAGAAATAGTAAAAAAATAAAAAAATATGAAATTTTTGTAAAAATTCATAAAAATATAATAAATTTGATTTATTGGAGAAAAATATGACAAAAAATGAAACACTTGCAAGGTATCTTTTAAAAACAAGAAAGATAAATCAAAAAGTTTATGACGAACTTTCGGAGAGATTTGAAGAAGAAAACTTTGATGTTTTGCAGCATCTGATTTTTCTTGGTGAAATTTCTGATTTTGACAAAACCGAAGCATATGCCAGTCTTTTTGAGTTGCCATCAATAGACCTTGACTATATATCTATTTCGCAAAACATAGAAAAGTATTTTAATCTGGAAATGTTGAAACATTTTTCATTTTTGCCACTTTACACTTCAAAAGATGGCACTTTGATTTTGGGTGTTACAGATATTTTAAATCCAGAACTCAAATCTGTTGTGGAAATGCTTTATGATGGTGAAATTGAATATGTTGTTGTTGAAAAACAAAAAGTCGTTGATTTTTTGAATTCATATGAAGCAACTGTAACAACAAAAGATGCACTAACAAGTATTTCAAAAGATGATGAGAACTTGGATCAATCAACAACTGATGACATTAGCGTTCAAGATGCGCCAGCTGTTAAGTTTGTTGATTCAATTATTCGTGAAGCATTGCCACTCAGGGCAAGCGATATTCACATTGAGCCAGGTGAGTTAAAGGTTATAATTAGATATAGAATTGACGGAGACCTTGTTAAGTGGAATGAATTTCCAATATCTTCATTCCCAGAAGTTGCAGCGCGTATTAAAATTTTGTCTGGCATAGACATTGCTGAAAAGCGTATTCCGCAGGATGGAAGAATAACCTTGAACTCTAACGGGGAAGATGTTAACTTCCGTGTTTCCACACTTCCAACAATATATGGAGAAAAGTTTGTTATAAGAATTTTAGACAATAAGATTTTCTCATATAGTTTAAAGGAGCTCAATTTTTCTGACAAAGCAAATAAGCTAATTGAAAAGATTTTAAATCACCCACACGGGATAATTTTGCTCACAGGTCCAACAGGATCAGGAAAAACTACAACACTTTATGCATTTTTAAGAGAACTTAACAACGGAAAAAAGAATATCGTTACAATTGAGGATCCAGTTGAATATGCAATGAAAAGCATAAATCAAATTCAGGTCAACAAAAAGGCAAATCTCACGTTTGCTTCAAGTTTGAGAAGCATTTTGCGTCAGGATCCTGATATTATAATGGTTGGAGAAATCCGTGATGAAGAAACTGCACAAATTGCAACTCGTGCAGCTATCACAGGCCATTTGGTGCTTTCAACACTTCACACAAACGATTCAACAGGGGCAGTTATTCGTCTTGTTGATATGGGCATCCCACAATATTTGGTTGGTGATGCGCTTGTTGCTGTGCTTTCCCAAAGACTTGTTAAGCAACTATGTCCACACTGCAAAAAGAAAATTAAAACAAACAAAGGTATCATGGAAGCACTTGGGCTAAAAAATGAGGAGTATATATTCAAGCCACAAGGTTGCCCTTATTGCAATAACACAGGTTACAAAGGCAGAGTTGCAGTTCATGAAATATTATATTTAGATAGTAAAATAAAAGCACAAATTATCGATCAAAATCTTGATTTCGAAACTTTGAGAAAACAAGCCATTGAAAATGGTATGATAACTTTAAGTGAAGCTTGCAAACAATATGTGCTTGATGGCATAACCTCTTATGAAGAATATATGAATATTATGCTAGGTGATATGTAAACTGAAAATGGATATCGAACATAGGTTATCGCAGATTATTGCACGCAAGTCTAACATAGCCAAGAATGGCTAGGTTAGGTGACGAATTGCGTCACGCAAAGCTTGCCTTGCGTTCCAAACGACATAAAACTTCTATTCATTTTGAATAGATTTTTTTATTGTTTTAACTTGCTTGACTTTTTATTTTTATATAAATATAATTTATACTATGTGATTAAACTGAGTAAAAATCGTTTTTTAAGGATTTTGCTAACTAATATTTAATTACGAAACGGAGTAAAATAAATGGAAAAAGAACAAGCAAATTTAGACTTTATCCAAATGGAACACAATGTTTTGGACTATTGGAACCAAAACAAATGCTTTGAAAAACTGGTTGAACAAAATAAAGATGGCAAAAGGTATCGTTTTTTGGATGGCCCTATGACTGCAAACAACAGTATGGGTATTCATCACGCTTGGGGTAGGACTCTCAAGGATACGTTTATAAAATATCACGCAATGAAGGGTGAAAGTTGTCAATATCAAAATGGCTTTGATGCACAAGGATTGTGGGTTGAAGTTGAAGTTGAAAAACAACTTGGTTTTGCAAACAAAAAAGATATTGAAAACTATGGACTTGACAATTTCACGCTTGCCTGTATGGATAGAGTTAGAAAATATAGTGACATTATCACTGAGCAAAGCAAACGTCTTGGTCAATGGATGGACTGGGAAAACTCTTATTTTACAAACAGCGATGAAAACATAACAAGTATTTGGCACTTTCTCAAAAAGTGCAATGAAATGGGGCTCCTTGAAAAGAAATATCGCGTTATGAATTGGTGCCCTAGATGTGGAACAAGTTTGTCAGAACACGAAATGACAGATAGTTATCACGATGTTGAGTGTGAAGCAGTATTTTGTAAATTGCCAATAAAAGATGAAAACGCAAAAATGCTAGTTTGGACAACAACTCCTTGGACGCTCACAAGCAATGTTGCGCTTGCTGTGAATCCAGAACTCACATATGCATATGTTAAAGTTAAAAGTGACAGTGACAATCTTGTTTTGTGTAAAGATGTTTTAAAATGCCTTGGAGACGACTTAGTTGAAGTTGTTAAAGAAGTTAAAGGCTCAGAACTTGTTGGAAAAACTTATGAAACAATGTTCCCATACTTAGATCCACAAAAATTTGAACACAAAATTGTTGCTTGGGATTTAGTTGATGCAACAGAGGGTGTTGGAGTTGTTCATATTGCACCAGGGTGTGGAGAAAGTGACTTTGAACTTGGTGAAAGCTTGGGACTTCCAAAAATAAGCCCTATTGATGATGCCGGTGTTATCACAAGTGAATTCGGTGAATTTGCTGGCAAAGATACAAACCAAGTTCGCGATTTTGTTTTTGAAAAACTCAAAGAGCAAAACAAACTCTACAAAACTCACAAATATAAGCATAGATATGCATTTTGCTGGAGATGTAAAACAGATATTGTTTACAAACTTGTTAGTGGCTGGTATATAAAATCAGAGCCAATCCGCCAAAAGCTTATTGATGCAGCAAAACAAGTTGAATGGAAGCCTGAGCATGCTGGTAAACGTATGCAAGATTGGCTTTCAAATATGGGCGATTGGAATATCAGCAGAAAAAGATTTTATGGCCTTCCACTTCCTTTTTATGTTTGCTCAAAGTGTGGAAAGCTTACTGTGGTTGGCAGTCGCGAAGAACTTCTTGAAAAAGCAGTGGATAAAGAAAAAGTTAAAAATATTCCAAATCTTCACAGACCATGGATTGACGATATAAAAATCAAGTGTGATTGTGGAGAAGAAGTTGAACGTATCACTGATGTTGGTGATTGTTGGCTTGATGCTGGCATCACGCCATTCAGCACAAAAAAATATTTCACCGACAAAGAATATTTCAAACAAAACTTTCCAAGTGAATGTGTTATTGAAATGATTGAACAAATTCGATTGTGGTTCTACTCGCTTCTCTTTATGAGTGTTGTGCTTGAAGGCAAAGCACCATATCAAAAGGTTATGACTTATGAAAGCGTTATACGTGAAGATGGCGGAAGATTCCACAAAAGTGGATATATGATAAAGTTTGATGAAGCAGCCGAAAAAATGGGTGCTGACGCAATTCGTTATCTCTATGCTTCAGCTCCAATTTCAAACAATGTTCGTTTTGGATATAATCTTGGTGATGAAGTCAAGAGAAAACTACTCGGTTTTTGGAACGCCTATATTTTCTATAACACTTATGCAAGTATAGATAATCCAAAATTAGATGGCTACACTCCAGATTTTGAAAAACTAAACATAACAGACAAGTGGCTTTTAGAACGAACAGCAAAATTTGCTGAAATTGCAACAAAAAACTATGACAACTATGACTTAACCCCAATTGTTAAGGAATTTGAAGTTTATATTGATGACTTAACAAATTGGTATATTCGAATCAATCGCCGTAGATTTTGGAAAAACAGCGGTGATGATCAACTCAATGCATATTATTCGTTATACACAGCACTCAAAACAACAAGTCAAATTATGGCTCCAATCATTCCATTTATGACTGAGCATATCTGGCAAAAACTTGTGAGAGAAACTGAAAAAGATGAAGCTTTGAGTATTCAACTATCTTCTTTCCCAACAGAAAAAAAATATGGTTTTGAAAAACTACTTGACCAAACTCAAAAAGTGAGAGATATAATATATCTTGTGCAAAGGCTTAGAGCAGAGCATCAAGTTAAAGTTAAACAGCCACTTTCAAAAATGATGCTCAAGGTCACACCGGACTATATTGATGCAGTTAATGACTTTGCACAAATAATCACCGATGAACTAAACATTAAAGAAATTGAATTTGTGGAAGAAGATGACAAATTCAACGATCAAAACTTGTCACTTAATTTTAGAAAGGCAGGGGCTGTGCTCAAAGGCGATGTTAACAGACTCAAGCAAACACTTCTTGATATGAAAGCAAGTGATATGAACGAGCTTGTTGAAAAAGTTAAGGTGGGAAAAGCTGTAGAAATCCCAACGTTCCCATCACTTTCAAGTGATATGTTTGAAATAAAACTTACTCCAAAAAAAGAATTTGCAATTTCAAACCTTGGCAACAATCTTGTTGTGCTTGATTTGGAAATAACCCCAGAACTTGAAGAAGAAGGAAAACTTCGTGAACTTATTCGTGAACTTCAAATTGCAAGAAAAGATGCAGGCTTCAATATCGATGATCGAATCACGCTCAATTTAGTTGCAAAAGGCGAACTTATGCAAAAAGTTATCGCAAAAAATTTGGATACAATAAATAGTGAAGTTCTTGCAACTTCAAATGATCATATTGAAAATGGATTTGAGCGAGAACTTGATTATGATGACGAAAAAGTTATTGTTAAGATGAAAAGGAACTAAAAATATGATAGATATAAATTTGATTAGGACAAATCCAGAACTTGTCAAGGAAAATATTAGAAAAAAATTTCAAGACCAAAAACTCTCACTTGTAGACGAGGTTTTTGAACTTGACAAAAAAAATAGAGAACTTAAAAACGAAGGTGACAATCTTAGAGCTTCAAGAAACACTCTTTCAAGTGAGATTGGTACTCTTATGAAAGAGGGTAAAAAAGATGAAGCTGAAAAGATAAAAGCACAAGTTGCTGAAAACAAAGCGCGCCTTGAACAAATTGAAAAAGAGCAGGCTGAAATAGATGCTCAAATCAAAAAAGATATGATGACAATTCCAAACATTGTCGACAAGTCTGTTCCTGTTGGAAAAGATGACAGTGAAAATGTTGAAATTGAAAGATTTGGCGAACCAAAAGTGCCAGAATATGAAATCCCTTATCACGCTGACATTTTGGATAGCTTTTGTGCTCTTGACAAAGAAAGCGCTGGAAGAACAAGTGGAAATGGTTTCTACTATCTGATGGGTGATGGCGCAAGGCTTGTTTCTGCAATGATAAGTTATGCCCGTGACTTTATGATAAACAAAGGTTTCACATACTGCATTCCACCATTTATGATTCGTGGTGATGTAGTTAATGGTGTTATGAGTTTTGCTGAAATGGATGCAATGATGTACAAAATTGAAGGTGAAGATCTTTATCTCATCGGAACAAGTGAACACAGTATGATTGGAAAATTTAAGGACCAAATTATAAATGAAAAATCACTTCCAATCACAATGACATCATATAGCCCTTGCTTTAGAAAGGAAGTTGGAGCTCACGGAATTGAGAGAGGAATATATCGTGTTCATCAATTTGAAAAGCAAGAGATGATTGTCATCTGTAAACCAGAAGATAGTATGGCGTGGTATAACAAAATGTGGAGTTTTTCAGTGGAACTTTTCCGTAGTTTGAATATTCCTGTCAGAACTCTTGAGTGTTGCACAGGGGACCTAGCTGATCTCAAAGTTAAAAGTTGTGATATTGAAGCATGGAGCCCAAGACAAAAAAAATATTTTGAAGTTTGTTCTTGTTCAACCCTAGGGGATGCACAAGCTCGTAGACTTGGCATAAGAATCAAAGGTGAAAATGGCAACTATTTTGCTCACACTCTCAACAACACAGTGCTCGCTTCAACAAGAGCCCTAATTGCACTGTTGGAAAACAATCTTCAACCAGATGGCAGTGTAATCATTCCAGAACCACTTAGAATGTATATGGGTGGCAAAGAAAAAGTTGAGCCAGTGAAATAATAAATAATAAAATATAATAATCTTTTTGTTAAAAAAAATCCTATTGATATAAAGTAAATATTTTGATTTACTTCAATAGGATTTTTTAATATGTATAATTTAATTATTTATAGAATCATCATCTGTATTTTCTATAATATCATCATTTAAATTATCATTTTGACCTTCATCTGAGTTTGAAATATCTGTAATTTCTTCTTGTTTTTCATTTATATCGTTATTTTTTGATGAGGCATCAAATAAATAAATATTATGTTTTTCACCTAATAATCTTTTAATTTCATTATTCGCTCCAATCCACAATATTAAGCCAACTATAAATAAAGGACTAAAGTCACCACAAGTTATTTGTAAATAATAATCAAAAACGGTAATCACTTACATTCCTATGATGGATATAAATTTTGTTGACAGAAATTTAAAATTTTACTATACTAAAATTGATTTATAAGGAGGATTTATGAAAAAACTATTTAGATCAACTTTGGCAATTTGCTTGCTGCTTTGCATGGTGCTTGGGCTTACAGCTTGCGGAAAATTGCCAATGACAGAAGAAAATGTTGTTGGAGCTTATCAAATCACTCGTGTAACTTATACAGCAAATGTTGCGAACACAACAGGCTATCAATCATGTGACTACACAAAAAAGCAATATGAAGAAATGGCAGCTAGAGTGGAAGCTGGCACAGCAACAACAAAGGAAGCAGACAACGATTATTATGTTGTCGGTGGTCTTTTTGATGTGGTAACCGAATTTAGAAGAGACGGAACAATCTATGATCTTTTTGATAATTCACCAGATTTTTGGCTGGCAACTTGGAAGATTCAAAATGGCGAATTTATTTACACATCATTGCCAGGATTGGATTATGATCAATATTCTGCAAAATGGAAAAATAACAAACTTGTTTTGACAAGAACTGTTAGAGAGCATGACCCACAAATGCAGATAACACTCAATACACAACTGCTTATGCAGTGAACAGAGCTTCCTATGAATACAGTGAAAGTAGAGTTAATAATGAAACCGGTAATGCAACAGACAGAGAAAAATATGACATCTTTAGTATGGTGTATTACACAAACTTCACAATAACAGCAGATGGAAAAGTTCTTAACAGTGGAAGCACTCAAGAAGGACTTTGGGAAATCAGAAACGGAAAACTTATTTACACCGCAACAGCTGATACAATAAACAGTTATTCAGCAGTGTGGGATGATGGCAGAATTGTTATCACAGTTAACCTTACTTATGCAATGGGACCACAAGGAACACTTGTGTTTGCATTGGAAAAAATGCCAGCATAAAAAAATGCTTTGCATAAATTGGAAATAACATAAGAATATTAACCCAGCAGATTACCCTGTTGGGTTTTTTGTGTAATAAGGCAGAGAAATAAAAAAATCTAAATCGATATGATTTAGACTTTTGGTGGTAGAACGGTCAAAATCCATGTCGAACAATTCAAAGTAAATTTTGTTTATTTTAATCAATAAATAAATACCAAAAATTATTTTTATCGTTAATTTCATCAGCAGTCAAAGTTTTGGCAACATTTGAAATGTTTTGACACATTTTTTCTCTTTTATCACTATCAATACTTTCATAAGATTTAAGAATAAATTCACCACTATCCACATATTTTTTAAATTCATTATAAAAGTCTTCAATAAATTCTTTTTTTAATACTTTCACATTTGTTTTTGTTCTAAAACAATCTATATGTCCACATTTATAACTTTGTGGAACAGGTTCAAATTCTTTATCTTCCAAAGTATAAATAAATCCGGATTTACCTTCTACCATTTTTCTAAAAAGATTTGGTTTTATTTCATTAAAAACTTCTTTTCCATTTTCAGATGAGAATAAATTAGGAAAACTACGAGCAGCATATGTCAAAGCGACCAATCTGTTTGATGTTGCATACACAAAGCCATCTTTACTGTGATTGGTTGTTAATTCAATAATATTAGGATTTTTACTTCCATGATAAAATGACATTTCATTTCTCCAATGTTGTTTGTATTATATAAAATAAGCATCATTTTGTCAATAAAAAACCAGTCCGAAAAGGTGTTCGAACTGGTCCGGTTTGGTAGTCCCAAGCGGATTCGAACCGCTGAAACCACCTTGAAAGGGTGGTGTCTTAACCGCTTGACGATGGGACCATATGTAATTTTTTTGAAATGGTAGCGGTGGGTGGGCTCGAACCACCGACCTCCCGGGTATGAGCCGAACGCTATAACCAACTAAGCTACACCGCCATTTACTGACATATTATAATATAATCTTAAATCAATGTCAATAATTATTTATAAATTTTTTTTATTTTTTATTTTAACCAGATATTATATTCAAAAATGAAATAATAGTTGTTTATAAGTAATAATTTTATTTCTTGTAAATAATATATTATGTGTTGTGATGCATCAAAATAAGAATTATAAATTTGATAATATTTATTGACAAACGTTTTTTATGGTGCTATAATTCCATTGCTTGATATAATTTCAAGATATATCGCGGGGTGGAGCAGCTGGCAGCTCGTTGGGCTCATAACCCAAAGGTCACGTGGTTCGAATCCCGTCCCCGCAACCAATCGAAAAGCAAGGCCTTTGGGCTTTGCTTTTTGTTTTTCAAAAAGCAAAAGCCGTTTACGTCCTGCTTTTCTCCTTTCCAAAAAATTTCGGCAGAGCCTGCTATTTTTTGGAGTTGTGAAAGAAAGCCTTTGGGGCTATATGGCACAAAGTGACATATAACCAGTTTGGGAGAGTAGTTCGAAAGATATCCTTTTTTCAGCAAGGCATTTGGGCTTTGCTTTTTGTTTTTCAAAAAGCAAAAGCCATTTGTGGCCTGCTTTTCTTTTTTCGAAAAAATTTCGGCAAAGCATGCTATTTTTTTGAAGATATGAAAGAGAGTTTTTGGGGCTATATGGCACAAAGTGACATAAACCAGTCTGGGAGAGTAGTTTTAAATAATATTTAAAAAAAAATATTTTTTGTTTGCAAATTAAAAAATTTATTGATATAATATTAACAATGGATGTGTGAACATTAAATATTTAAAGGAGGTAAAATTATGAATCGTGTTAAAGTAATGGAAATGGTAAAAAATTTGCTTTTGGCAGTCGCTATGGTAGTTGCTGGAGTGTTATTTATGATTTCTGAAAGTTTTGCAAGTGATGTTTGGCTTAAACTAATTGTTTGGGCATTTGCAGTTATTGGCGCTTATATGATAGTTCACTATTTTGTGAATATGAAAGAATTACACAAAAACAATTCACTTATTCTAGGCATTATGTTATTGTTTGCAGGCTTGTATATGGTACTTTTTGAATTTTATGAATTTATACTCTACTTCTATCCACTTTTCCTTGCAGTAGCTGGCGGTCTTGCACTTGCCGAAACTATGCAACTTAAAAAGAAGGGTTGCAAAGCTTGGTGGCAACCACTAATTTTGGCCATTATCCAACTTGTTCTTGCAGTTATGTATGTTCTACTGTGGAGATTTGTCGATAGTATAAATTTCTTACTTTTGATTGGCATTGCACTAATCCTTGACGGAATTTATGTATGTGTTGCTCAATTTGTATTTAAACATGAATGCAAAAAAGTTGAAAAAGCAGAAGAATAATAACATTTTGGTTTTTTAAAATATTATAGTTCTTCCAAAAGTCAACCATTCGGTCCTCATAATAACCTAGTTGTTGTGAGGATTTTTTGTTGAATTATATCAAGTGAAGCTGATATAACAGTCTTCTGGAGAGAAAGTTTTATCTCCGCAACCACTAGGGAGCTGTACGAAAAGCCTTATGCGTTGGTATATTTTTTTATTATTTTTATAATAATAATTAATAGAACTATACGTGAAACATAGCATTTACCATATAACTTTTTGTTGACATTATATAATATAAGTGATACTATATTTTTAGTATAATTAAATATAAATATACTCATATATTCAGGAGGAAAAAAATGAATAAAAAACTTAAGAAAGGTTTTACTATTGTTGAACTTGTGATTGTTATTGCAGTTATTGCAATTTTATCTGCAGTTCTTATTCCAACATTTGGCGGACTTATCAAAAAAGCTAATATTGCTGCCGATGGCGCACTGGTTAGAGAACTTAACAATGCAATTTCGATAGATGCAAGTGAAAATGGTAAACACGAAACAATGGCAGCTGCTTTGGCTGCTACAGATGAATATGGCTTCAATGTTCAAAGAATAAATGCAAAAGCTGGCAAAAACGAAATTCTTTGGGATAGCGTAAATGACGTATTTTGCTATTTTGATGATGAAACAGGAGATATAACATATATTCCAGAAGCACCAAAAGCAAAAGAAGTTAAGCCATATCAATACTTTGTTATTAAAGATATTGCAAGCAGTGCTGATTTGTCAGACATATATTCTACATATATAAGAAAGTGTACTGCAACAAGTCTTGAAACAAGCAAAGGTCTTGATGTTGGTGATGTAACAACATTGTCAACCATAACTTACACTAATAATGGTGAAAGTCAAGAAGTAGTTATTCGTACTAACGGTGGAACACTTGTAATAAATGCTGAAAATGATACAGTAAGGCATTATGGTGTTGCAAACGTCGTTGATATTCAGAAAGTAGCAGATACTTCATATTATGAAAACGGTGTATCAACATTTGTAAAAGTTGCACAAGGCCGTGTTGTAGTTGGCGATAGCGAAGAAGTTGAAGTAGGTGGCATTCACGTAACCGCAAATACTGCAATCGTTGCAGTCGAAAATAATGCAGAATTACCAGCTGTTACTTTTGATAGTTCTGTCACACAATTTTTAGTTCAAACAACAAATAGTTCAGGCGTTAAAACAACAGAATCAATAGTTGCCATTGCAGCAAATGTAGATGTTAGCGATGATAACATTCCAGTTCCACAAGAAATTCAAGTAAAACTTGAAACTGCAATTGCTTCTGAAAAACAAAAAACTATAGATGAAGCAAGTGAACAAGCTGCGAACGAAGTATTACCGGTTGGTGTTGCAAGAATTGGAGCTATAGGATATGTAACTATTGATGAAGCTGTAAATGCTTTGCAAAGCGGCCAAACACTTGTTTTGTTAGCAGATATCGAAAGAAATACCGTATTAACATTTAGTAGTGGAATAAAAACACTTGATTTAAATGGTTATACAATTACAGCTAATCTAAGGGGCGGAAGTGCAATACAAGTATCAGGTAGCTCAACTTTAAACATTTATGATAATAGTGAAAATAAAACAGGTAAAGTTGTTGGCGAGCGAGTTGCTTATGGTGTAAGTGGAATCTTAGTTACAGGTGCTGAATCAGTTTTAAATGTTTATGGTGGAACAATTATTGGTTATACACAAGGTATTGATATCCAAAATAAAGGAAATATAAATTTAATCGACGGAATAGTTAAATCTTCTCAAAATAGTTCTCCAGCTATCAATTTTAGTACAAATACTGGTGGAATACTTAGCATGACTGGCGGTGAATTAATTGCTAATAATTATTATGCTATAAATGTTCAAAATGGCGCCTCTACAACCGAACATGCAACAATTAATATTTCTGGTGGTATTGTTTCAGTCCAAAATAATAACAAAGCCGCTTTTAAAGTTGCAAGTTTCGCTGAATATAATCTATCAAGTAATGTTGCTGTAAATGCAAAATATATATTTGAGTGTAATCTTCAATCATATTCAACAATTATAGCAAACTTAACTATCAATGGTGGTACATATTCAATCACAGACGGTGGTGCTTTTGTATTAGACCAATATTCAAGCAAAGCAAAAACAACTCTAACAATTACTGCTGGAACATTCAATTTTGAACCTTCTGTTCAAGGATTTAAATCTGGCTCAACCATAGGAACTGTTAATAATAATGGTGATGGCACTTGGACAGTAACTGCTGTTGCATAATATACATTAACATTCAGTAAGTAGAAATTAAAACATCACATACGGGCAACTAAACCGAATAAGGAACATGCTGATTTTATATGAGCATTGTACTTATAAATTTGTGTAATTGATTATCTTACAATGAAATTATTTGGAACTCTTAGAGTAAATCTAGGGGTTCCTTTTGGTTGTAAATAAGAATTGGTAAGCAAAAATATTCTACTAAAAAAGTAATCTTAAAAATATAAATAAAAATGTCATTAAGTGTAAATGCTTAATGGCTTTTTTAATGCATATATTTTCAATTTATATCAATTTCAATTTTTGCTTTATCTTATAAAATTAGATTTATTAACATATTTTTTTATTGTTGAATATGCTGTTGTGGATACAAAGTATTCAAAGGAGGAAATATGGCTAATTATAATGTTACAATAATAAACGGTAGCGGATCACAGACAATGGAAACGGGGGAGTATTCAGTTTCTGCAATCTATGCTCCGGGATATGATATGACAACACTTGCACCAACTAGTTATTCTGCAACATCTACAACTCAAACAGGTAATTTTACTATTGGTGCAAATGGTACTTTAACAATCACATTTAATGAGACCGGTGAGGCAGGTGGTACACCAATCACTTCGGGCACTGTTGTTATGACAGATTCAACAGGTGAGGTGGAATATGGCTCTGTTGTAAATATTGACTCAAACGGCACAGCGATTTTTGATAATGTGCCTTATGGCTCTGAACAAGCAGCATATACACTATACTTCAAACAACTCACAAGCGATGAAAATCACAATGTTTATCAAAGTGTTTTTGCTGTTGGCATGGGAAACGAAACTCAAACAGAATATATTCAAAACACTTTAAAATCTGTTCTTCAAAACTTTACTTTAACAGATGCAAACTATCCAGAACTTCCTGTATATAATGCAGTATTGAAGTTTGAAAATGAAGAAACTGAGGAATAAAAATGATTTCCAAAGCAGTGTTTTTAGATGTAATTTGCCATAAAAAACCATACTATTTAACAATCATGATAGATGATTGCTTTATGCTTAAAAAAGCAAAAATCAATTCGTTTTCTTCAAAATTTTGCATTTGCACTAAAAATGAAAGATTAACAATCATTGCTTCATATAAAACTCAAGCAGTTTACAAAACAATATATCTTAATAATAAACCTTGTGAAAATATTTGTGTAAATTTTTTGTTTAATAAAACATTTTCACAAAGATCAAATAATATAATAAAATTGTTAGATGTAAATTATGGATTTCCTGTTGAAAAAGCCTTGCTGAATTTCAAACAATAAAATATAAATTTAATATACGCGTTGTTAAACAAAACAACAAAAAGTATCCAATAAAAATATGTTTGGATACTTTTTTATACATTTAGTTAATAATTTTTGTTTGCATTGTAAGAAAAAAGGAGTTGATAAATTAAACACCTTAATTTATCTATTAAAAATTGCGTCTGCAACACCTTTAAAGAAAAATAAAAGAACCGCATATTGCGGATAATGTTTGCGGAAGTATGGGAGTTTATACGCAAATCAATTTCTATATCTCTTACAACCCCACCAATCAGAGAGCATCTCTCCTAAAGTAATGGTTTTTCTGTTTTTATAATCCAACAAAAATTTTTGTCTGACAATTGAATAAAAATTGCATATTATAGTCTAAGATAAGTATAAACAAAATGAATTATTATATAATTAATCAAAATTATGATTTAATAACAAAAGGGAATAATTAAATTATTTCAAATCCTTTATCAAATAAAATTGACAAAGAAGTTTTTGATAAATTTGGTAATTATTCATTTTCTACGGAATCAAAATTAATAGCACAACAGAAGAAAAAAATGCAATAGATTTTTCAAAATATGTCAAAATCTAAAAAATATTGCATTTTTTATGTTTTATTTTATTTTTTTAACTTGCATTGTGCCAAAAGTTTTTAGCAAACTGGTATATCTGTATCTTCAAATATGTCTTGAGATGTGATTTTTTCAGTCGGCTTTTTTGTCTTTTCTTTTTTTGGATAAAAATATTCAGCAAAATGTTTTTTGGCAGTTTCAAGAACTACGTAATTGCTTTCTATTTTATCGAGTATTTTCTGTGACTCTTCCAATTGCCTTTCTAAGTCCATACTTTTCAAAATATCTTCTGAATTATTGTAGTCCTGAAGCAATTTATTGTGGACTTCATTTTGCTTGTCTTCTTGGCCAAAAAAGATGTCGTTGAACATAGCAACCTTTATTCTTAAATATTCTTCATCTCTCTTCTTTATGTCTGATCCAAGTGTTTGCATGATGAACAAATTAGTTTTTGTTATTGAATCAACTTTTTCTTTTAAATCATTGTCAAATTGTGGAAAAACATCTCTAAGGGGATCCAACACTGCCATAATCATTTCACATGACTTGCAAACAGCATCTCTACATTTCCTTTTATAAATCTGATCAAAATAAAATGCTTTTATCCTTGGTGACATTTTGGCAACATCACTCTCTTTTGGTTTAATTGGTGAAATATATTGCATTTCTTCAAAACTTGCAAAATCAAAAATCGTGTTAATCTCTTTTTCACGAGAATTATTGATATAAAAACTTTTTTTATTGCTGTTTTCACTATTGCACACTTCCATCAAAACATTGATGCCTTGGATATCTTGTCTTTTAAAAGCGCCAATATTAAGTGAACCACGATAGTTTTTGCCAACCGGGACAACCACATTAAAATTGTAGTCGCAAAGTTCTTTAAAATCCTTGCCATCAACTGCAAGTCTTGCAAGTCTGCAAGCAGCAATTTTTTCTTCTTGTGACAAAACATTCCAAACCATTGGGTGAAATGCTAATGCAAAATTATTTTTGTCGATTACAAATGTTCTCACATTGACATCTAATGTAGATTCTGACAAATCTTTGAAAAAATTATCTTCATTCTTGGAACCAATGAATTTGTTTGATTGCATCTTTTCATATTCTTCATCTGTAATTTTGCTGACTTGTCGCAATGTATCTGAAACAGAAACTGCAATATTAACCTTGAAATCTTTGACAAGTTTATCAGTTTTTTTGAGAAGTTTTTTTAATTCAAAACTTTTATTTATCTTTTCAAATGCTTTTCCCATACCATCACCTACAAAAATAATATCACACCTTCAGCAATTTGTCAATATTGATTTTTGACAAAATCTATATTGATCATATTAAAATTATTATTTCTAAAAGTTAATTTCTAACATCACAGAACATTATTCTTGATTATGTAAAAGTTAATATTTTTTTATCTCTCAAAACGACAATTTATTCTTTTTTTAAACCCTTACTATAAATGTTTGTAACAGAAGGCGATGACACTACATACTATCTAACAAAAGAATATGAAGTAAAAGAAGGCGAAGAAGTTGTTGAAACAGCAAAATTATATCGTGAATATGATGAAGATGATTACATTTATGAAGTTGAGGAAATTTTGTATCATATTAACAGAAGGATGGTTGAAAGCGGATATTTTGAAATGGCTACAAGCGAAATTGCATTGTTCTATGGCAATATGCTTTCAACAAAAGTTTCAGGTTCAAATGCAAAAGTAAAATTGGCTTATGACACATTTTATATTGAAGACGCAGAAATCGTAGAAATGGCTATGAAATTTGAAGCCGGTTTCAAAAATAACATACTTGGAGATGTTAAAAGCTCTTTAGAAATGAAAGCTGAAGATTATAGCACAACCACTTCAGCAACATTCCATATTGAATTTTCAGCAGAAAATGTAAACACTGAAATTTCACTCACTGGGGCATCAGAATATGAATATTTATATGTTCTTTGTGATGATCTTCCAAGAGTGGAAGTTGGTTTCTCATCTTTAATAAGAAAACACTTAAAATAACATTTTGTGTTGTCATTGCTAGCATAAACAAAAAAGATTGCATAAGCACAGCAATCTTTTTTGAACAAAAAAAGAATAACCCAAACCGCAAGGGTTCGGATTATTCTCGTGTGGCGGCGTGCTAGCTCCTTTATACTCACATACCAATTTTATATTTTTTGATAAATTTCTCATAAGAAAGACATGAATCTTTTATATCTATTTTCATTCCTTTTGTTTTGTAATTACAAATATCTTTACTGTCTTTTAAATAATAAATGTTTTTTACATTTGATTTTGATAACTTGGAAAGTATTTCGTTTTCAGATGTATATATGGATTTATATCCAACATACATATCATCTAACAAGTTATTCAAATTTATTGGTTTCAGTGGTTTATATTCAATAATAATTAAATTGCTTTTTAGATAACTATCTTTTCTTATAACCTGTTTTAAACCATCGATATCATTTGAAAACGAATAATATAAATCATCATATTTTATTACACATTTCTCTTTAGTTTCCAATGTTTGAATTCTATAAATTATATTATTTGCGTCAATAATACTTGTAAGTGATTCTCTCTTACATAATTCAAAAGTTTTATCAAACCAAAAACTGGCTTCAATTCTAAATGTTTTAGGCATAATGGCACCTGCACAATATCCACCTGTCCATTGCTCAACTATACTATACAAATTACTCATCTATGTATCTCCAGTGATAACCACCAGATTTTAACTCTGGATGTTTAAGACATCGTTTTATGGCAGATGATGCACTGGTCTTTTCTATTGCTTCTTTAATTGAATTGTATATAATACCAGTTTCAACGCATTGTACTTTTGTAAAGTTCCCATTTTTTCTTGGTTTCCAATCTAAACTATAATCTTCTTGATAACACCAACAATAACCACCAGTAGAGATTTGTTTACCATTGCAACATCTGCTTATAAGTTCAGGACTAGAAATTTTATTTTTGTTTGCAGCTTCGCTAATGTTGTTATAAACGACAATCTCTTCATAATTGTTATTATTAATTCTTACCACAGGTCTTTCATCTAATGGCAACAAAGGAATAAAAGAATCATAATCTTCTACATAGCACCAATAATAATTTCCAGCACTAATTCTTTTGCCTCTGCAACATTGTCCAATGCTTGAATCCTTAATTCCCGTTGCTTTTTCAGCATCTAAAATTGATTCAAATTTGCAGACAATATTCATAGATTTATCTAACTGATAAATTTCTTTTTTATTATATGCAGCAGGCGGGGTTCGTTTTTTTGGAGTCCAACCATCATGCCACTCATCTTGGAAACACCAGTAATAACCACCTGCTTGAATATCTTTTTTATTTTTTAAACAGCATCTTGATATTTGAGAATGGTCTATACCTGTTGTTTCCTCTGCATACCGAATAGTTTGATAAGCATTGACAATCTCTAAACTATTAATATCTATTTGTAGAACTGGTATTCCCAAATGATCTCGGTTATCACCACCAGAAGTTAAATTATAGCCGTTTTTATATGAATCATATTTTGTAATGTAATAAACTTCTTTTTCATTTGCTTGCTTTACGGAATTAATACCTTTCTCAAGGATTTCATGTACAAAATTGTTCCAGCCATATTTTTGAATTGAGTGGTAAAAATATACATTATTTTTATAACCATTTCCATTTCTCCACCTTTGCGTCGGTGTTTGTTTAGTTTGTCCAATATAGACTTTTCCATTAACTTTATTTGTGTGTTTATAAATTATCCATTCCATGTTTTAATTATATCATATAAATTCTTTTTTGTACCAAAACAAACGCAAATTCCGAAACAAGCTTCAGCAACAAAAAAAGTACGCAGCTCATTTTGAGTGTGCGTACAGTTCGCTTTTGACGGCAACAATGCACTCCAATCCTAACCCTAAAATATTTGTTGGGGCTGGGTGGGTTAAAATTTATAACCAAATTTTTTAATTATATTTTCCAAAAACTCGTCTTTGCCAAACT
>CAJOLY010000026.1:22368-24660 GCA_905235485.1 uncultured Clostridia bacterium | reverse complement strand
GTGTAAGAAGTTGCCATATTGTTTGCATCCCAAACAACATCGCCATTTTCAATCCTTAAATTTTGAACTTTTTCAAGTTTTGAATAATATCTCAAAACTCCGTAGTCGCCAGTTATAGTTGTTCTGCCATTTCCAATTGCTTTAATTTTAAAGCTATATGATCCCGCATCTAGATTGGTTGGCAGTGTAAACTTTACGGAGTTAACCCTTTCAACTTTTGTTTCAATATTGCCGTCTTTTGAACATTGATATTCAACATCATAAGCAATTGCTCCAACAACTGATTGCCAAATTACAATGCCATTTTGAATGCTTATGTCTTGTGGTGCTGAAAGCTTTGTGAGAATAACTGAATTACTGAAAGCGGAATTTATAACACTACCATCAGCATTTCCATTTGCTCTAACTCTAATTTCGTATTGACCTGCATCAGGCAAATAGTCACTTATTGTAAAATTATTTGAAATAGTCAAAAATGGCCTATTATTTATATAAACAACATATGAATTTGCATTTTCTACTTGTCTCCAGAAAATTGACTGAGTGTCATCGTTATATTCAATTCCTACTGGTCTTTGTAAAACATAAAAACTTAAATCAGATGTGTATGAACTATCTAAATTGCTTGACCTACCATTTGCTTTGACTTTTGCAGTGACTGTTTGTCCAGCAAATTCATCAAGATCTAGTGCAAAACTATTTTGATAGATTATATACGTATTTTCGTTTATTGAAAGTGTGTAACCGTTTGCGTTATCAACCGCTCTCCAAACAATGCTATTTCCATCAAAAGTTAAATTTTGAGGAGTTGCAACGCTAAGGTTTTCTTCAACCAAATTTATTTCTAAATGTGCTTCCTTTTCACTGCCATCAACTGTTCTAACACCAATAATAGCATCTGTTAAGTCAGCTGTAATAAAATCTCTTGCTGTGATGATAAGTTTCATATTGTCATAGTCACATTCAATTCTTGCAACATCTGCATAATTACCAACGACTTCAAATTCCTTTTTTGTTGCATTTTTTGGAGTTATTTCAACATCTATTTCAACTGTTTCACCAATCATAAGTGTTATTTCGTTTTCTGAAAGAGTTATGCTTTCACATAAAATATCTCCGCCTTTTTTGCAGGCAGAAAAGAAAAAACCACTAAATAAAATCAGCATTAAAAGACCAAAAACTTTAAATTTTTTCATAAGCAAACTCCAATATTCAATTTTATTTTAACACCAAAGTAAGTTTTTATCAAATAAATTTAACATATTTATATATATTTATATATAAAGTGAAAGCTGCAATATAAATCTTTTGTTCTAAAATGAAGCTAAAAGTTGCTATATGAAAAATAAAAAAGCAAGCCTAAAGCTTGCCCAATTAAACATTAAATCTAAACAGCACAACATCGCCATCTTTCATAATATAATCCTTGCCTTCCATACGCACTTTGCCTTGTTCTTTAGCTTTAACATAGCCACCACAATTCAAAATGTCTTCAAAATTTGCAATTTCTGCTTTGATGAATCCCTTTTCAAAATCAGTGTGAATCTTTCCTGCAGCCTGAGGAGCTTTTGTGCCATTTTTTATTGTCCATGCACGAGTTTCTTTTTCACCCGCAGTCAAATAACTGATAAGACCCAAAAGTTTGTAGCTTGCCTTAACCAAAACATCAAGTCCACTTTCAGTGATGCCTAAATCCGCATAAAACAACTCTTTTTCATCATCACCAAGAGTTGCGATTTCTTCTTCAATTTTTGCACAAAGCACAATAACTTCGGCATGTTCTTTACTTGCACGATCTTTGACCATTGAAACATATTTATTTTCAGACTGTCCAATTTCATTTTCGCCAATATTTGCACAATACAAAACAGGTTTGTCAGTCAAAAGGAAAAATCCTTGCACAATTTTTTTGTCTTCTTCAGAAAGCTCAAGAGTTCTAATAGGTTGACCTTTTTCAAGTTGAGTTTGGCAAAGTTCCAAAAGTCGCACTTCATCTTTTTGTTCCTTTGTTGCACTGCCACCTTTTGCTAGTTTGTTTGCCTTTTCATATCTCTTTTGCACTGTCTCCAAATCTGCAAGTTGAAGTTCGGTGTTTATCACATCAATATCATCAAGGGGGTTAACCAAACTATTCACGTGAATGATTTTTTGGTCATCAAAACATCTAACAACATGAACAATTGCGTCAACTTCACGAATATGGCTCAAAAATTTGTTTCCCAGTCCTTCACCTTTGCTTGCACCCTTTACAATGCCTGCAATGTCAACAAATTCAATCACAGCAGGTGTTAT
>CAJOLY010000026.1:0-22337 GCA_905235485.1 uncultured Clostridia bacterium | reverse complement strand
TCAAGTCTTGCATCTGGCACAGCAACAACTCCAACATTTGGCTCAATTGTGCAAAACGGATAGTTTGCACATTCTGCTCCAGCTTTTGTGATTGCATTGAAAAGTGTGCTTTTGCCAACATTTGGAAGCCCAACTATTCCTAATTTCATAAAAAATACCTTTTTCCTTTAATATACAACAAATACTATATCACTAAAAAATAATTTTGACAAATAAGTTGTGCAAAATAAAATTTTAATCTTTCCGATAAAATAGTCAAATAGAAAAACTTCGATAAAATCCAGTAAATATAGTAACTGATTCAAAATGTTTAATAATTGTTTTTCAATATCGTATTTGTTTGCTTTCATTTTGGTTTTTATGCTAAAATATTGATATGGAAAAAAATAAAACAATTTGTGCGATAAGCACCCCTATTGGCAATGGTGGAATTAGCATTGTTAGAATGACGGGAGAAAAATCAAAAAAAATACTTCAAAAACTTGTGGAAATTGATGTTGAAAAACTTGAGCCAAGAAAATTGACTCTTTCAAAAATTCACACAAAAAATTTTGATGAACAAGCACTTGTGGTGTGGTTTAAGGCACCATATTCCTATACAGGTGAAGATATGGTTGAAATTCAATGTCACGGTGGAATTGTTATTGCAAACGGAATTTTGAATCAGTTGCTTGAAAGTGGTGCAACACTTGCTGAAGCTGGCGAGTTCACCAAACGAGCATTTGTTAATGGCAAAATTTCACTAGACAAGGCTGAAGGCGTGATTGATATGATAAACGCTCAAAGTGAAGAAGCTGTGAAAGCCGGTTACAATTTGCTTGTTGGAAAACTTAAAGAAACAGTTGATAACATACAAAGTTCCCTCACTGATGCTCAGGCAAAACTTGAAGTTGCCATTGACTATCCTGAAGAAGACATTGAATTTGCAACGTCAAAAGAAATTAAAACAGAAATTGAAAATGCCTCAAAACAAATTGAAGAACTTCTAAGCACTGCAAACACTGGGCGAATTGTTAAAAACGGCATCAATGTTTTGATACTTGGAAAGCCAAATGCTGGCAAAAGTAGTCTTCTCAACGCCCTGGTTGGCTACAACAGAGCAATTGTAACTGACATTGCTGGCACAACTCGTGACACAATTGAAGATACATATGTTTACAACAATATGTCATTCAATGTGATTGACACTGCAGGGATAAGGAACGCAGAAAGCATTGTTGAACGCATTGGCATTGAAAGAGCTGAAGAAAACGTGAAAAGCGCAGATATTGTTCTTGTTGTGCTTGATGGAAGCAGACCAATTGAAGAAGACGACCAAAAAATACTTTCTCTTGTGAAAGACAAAATTGTTTTGTATGTAATCAACAAAATTGACCTCCCTAAAAAAATAAATGCAACCTTTGACAAGATGATTGAAGTCAGTGCACTCAGACGAGAAAGGGTTGAAAAACTAAAAAAGGACATCTATGACCTTGTTGTTGACAAAAATATGCTAAACGGCGGGCTACTCATCACAAACACACGCCATGTTAATGCATTAAATAGAGCAAATCAAAGTTTGAAGTCTGCCATAAATGAAATTGATATGTCCACCCCACTGGACTTGGTGGCAACAGATTTGAAATCTGCGTGGCTCGCACTTGGTGAAATTACTGGCAAAAACTCAAATCAAGAAATCATAGATACAATCTTTACAAAGTTTTGTTTAGGAAAATAAAGTCTTGTTAATTAAATGAAAAATAAATGAAAACATAATATTGTCAAAATTTTACAAATAACAAAAAATTATTTACTTTAAAAAATCAAAGTGCTATAATGTTAAAGCAATATGGCACTTTTTTTGTGCAAAATATATGTTCACAAAATGACAAATTTATTAAAATATAAATTGCCAAAGGAAAAATGAAATGAGACAAAATATCAACAAAGACTATGATGCAATTGTGGTGGGAGCTGGTCACGCAGGCTGTGAAGCTGCCCTAGCACTTGCCCGAACTGGAATAAAAACACTTATGCTGACGTTAAGTTTGGACAGTATAGGTTTTTTGGCGTGCAATCCAAGCATTGGAGGAACTGCAAAGGGTCAAATTGTTAGTGAAATTGATGCACTTGGTGGCGAGATGGGAATTGTTGCCGACAAAACAGCAATCCTTATGCGTATGCTAAATATGGGAAAGGGTCCAGCTGTGCATTCACTAAGAGCGCAAGAAGATAAGATTGAGTATCACAACACAATGAAAGAAACTCTTGAAAACACCCCTAACCTTGACATCAAGCAGGGTGAAGCAGCAAAGATACTTCACAAAAATAGCAAAGTATATGGGCTGAAAACTGATCTTGGGGAAATATATTATGTGAAAGCAATTGTTCTCTGCACTGGAGTTTATCTGAAAAGCAACATTATAATTGGTGATCACGTTGAAGCAACAGGTCCAAATGGATTCAAGAGAGCAAACAAATTGACACAAAGTCTCAAAGAGTGTGGATTTGAAATTTTTAGATTCAAAACTGGCACTCCAACACGAGTTCATTTTGACACAATTGACACTTCAGGTTTGGAGGTTCAAAATGGTGATGAAAACATTCAGCCATTCAGTTATCTCACCAAAAAACAACCAAAAAACAAAGCTGTTTGTTATTTGACCTACACCAATCAAAAAACTCACGATATTATTTTAGACAATATCTCAAAAAGTCCAATGTACAATGGCCTTATCACAGGTGTTGGGCCAAGATATTGCCCAAGCATTGAAACAAAGATTGTGAGATTTAAGGATAAAGACAGACATCAAATTTTTTTGGAACCAGAAAGTTTGCATACAAAAGAAACATACATTCAAGGACTATCAACAAGTTTGCCAATTGATGTGCAAAAGGAAATGCTCAATAGCATAAAGGGGCTTGAAAAAGCAAAAATTATGCGAGACGCTTATGCAATTGAATATGACTGCATCAACAGTTTGCAACTATACCCTACGCTTGAATACAAAAATATCAGAGGCCTTTTCACTGCAGGGCAAATAAATGGAACAAGTGGATATGAAGAAGCTGCGTGTCAAGGCTTGATTGCTGGAATCAACGCCAGCCGTGAAATTCAAGGCAAAGAGCAATTAGTGCTAAAAAGAGATGAAGCATTTATTGGTGTTTTGATTGATGACCTTGTCACAAAAGGCACTGATGAGCCATACAGAATGCTAACAAGCAGAGCTGAATATAGACTTCATCTCAGGCAAGACAACTGCGATTTGCGTCTCACCGAAATTGGCAGAAAGTTTGGACTTGTTGATGACAACAGATGGAAAATCTTTTTGAAAAAGAAAAAGAATTTGGAAAAGTGCAGAAAGGAACTTTCAAAAGTCATCGCTCCAAATGAAGACATAAACACAATGCTTGAAAGCGTGGGCGAAAGCAAGCTATTAACGGGGGCCACGGTTGAAAACCTTTTGAAACGAACAAACGTGACTGCAAAAATGTTGCAAGATACCCTTGGAATTTTCAAAAGCCAAAAAGATGATGTTTTGAATGAAATAACCATTGAAACTAAATATGCTGGCTACATTGAAAAAGAAGAGCGCCAAATTGACGACGCAAAAAGACAAGAAAAAATGCTCCTTCCTCAAGATTTTGACTACTCCACTATAGAAGGCCTCAGACTTGAAGCAAGAGAAAAACTCAACAAAGTTAAACCCTTAAATATGGGTCAAGCCAGCAGAATCAGCGGGGTAAGCCCAGCAGATATATCAGTTTTGACAGTTTATCTCAAATCAAAAAAGATGATATAAACAAATCAAAACAATTTAACATATTGAGACAAAATGTCAAAAATAAGGTCCATAAACAATTTTTATTTGTATATCGAAAAAAGTGTGAATAAAATTTAATTTATTCCACAAAATAAAGATGCAAGCAAAAAAATCATTTCTTGCTTGCTTTAAAAGGTGAGCAGCTCGGCTCACCTTTTTTGTTTAAACAATCTTTTATATTTATTTATTAAAATAATTTAATTATAGTTTATATTTTTGTTAAATTGATTTATTCTTTTCCTTCTTGCTCAGACAAAACTTTTTTGTTCCAAGATTTTTGTCCACATTTTGGACATTTCATATATCTTGTTCTGCCAATATGCATTGAAAGACTGATTTGTTTGTAAGTTGGGACATATCTATGATGGCATTTTTGACATTCATAATATCCTGCTTTTTGTTCAATTCGCAAACATATAAAGCAAGCAACAAAAAATATCATAAGTCCACCAACAATCAACAAAATTCTCAACCATGCTGGCATTTCAACAAAACTTGCAACAAAAACCAAAATAATAAAATATATACTTGCAATGTAACCCAATGCAATTTCAATGTGCAAAAATCTCTTGTCAGCTTCTTCTTTTTGTTTTTTGAGTTCGAGCAAATTTTCTTCTGCTTGTTTGCCATAATCTTTCATATCCAATCTCTCCCCTGTCAATAATTCATTTACACTTATGCCAAGCGTATCACACAGTTCCAACATTACGGACGAATCTAGCAGCGATTTTCCACACTCCCATTTTGAGATGGCTCTGTCTGTCATATTCAATTTTTCAGCCAGTTCTAGTTGTGTTAAGTTTTTAGACTTTCTGCATTCGGCTATAAACTTACCAATTTTTACAATGTCCATAATATCTATCTCCTTCACTAGTAGTTTATGCCATTTACCATAAATAGTCAACAAACTGTTGGTTGAGTTGAAAATGCATTAAAAATCTACCAAAGCTTTGTTAAATTATAAAAAATATATTTTAATGCACTTTGCATTAAAATATTATCTGAATTTGTTTTTCATAATATTCAAAATTGCATCAAAGTCATCATCTTGTGCCGATTTATTTCTGTGAATCTCTCCACATTTTTGGCATTTGTAAACAATGACATATCCCTTTTTGCCACTTGTTTCAATATCAACTGGAAAAAGCAAGCCCTTGCAGGTGTTTTGCCTGTCTCCTGGCACTATATCAACGTGAACAGAACACAAACATTTGTTGCAATGATCACGAGATGTGTAGCCAAGGGGCTCAACAAAATTTTTACAATTTGTGCAAGTGAAGCTTTCATCATTTTTTTTAAAATTTGACATTATTCACCTGTTCTATCATCAAATTTTATCATTTTACCGTTAACTACTTTATATACTCTATGGTTATTGATTTCAATTTTCTTTTGAATTTCCTCTTGAAGGGAAAATCCAAGCATTTCACTTATTCCCAAAAGATATATTGCAATATCGGCAAGTTCTGAACCTAAATCATCTTTATTTTTTAAATATGCATCATACGCTTCGCCTACTTCACCATATAAATAGCAAAACTCTTCTGGAATTTTTTCTGTATTCCAACCATGTTTTCTTTTGTTTTGCATAATCTCTTTTTGTTTTTGATCTAAATCAATTTGCATATACACCTCATTAGTTATATATCAATTTTATCACAGTTTTTAGCTTTTAGCAATCAATAGAAATAACTTGCCATCTATAAATTGAATGAAAATAGTTGCACAAAAATTAAATACAAGTTAAAATATAGGTATGGAAAATTTAGAAGTTCAAAAACTGGTTCAAAAAACATATTATATCCACGGCAAAGATTTGCCATATTTGAATGAAATCCTAAATCTTTTGCCGAGCTATGCTACAAGAAACAAAAAACACATAACAATTGTTGATTATTTTTACGAAACACCTGAAAAGCTTTTGGAACAACTTGATGCAAGTATAAGAATTAGAGTAATTGACCAAACTCAGATTTTGAGCATTGTTTGCAAAAATGATGGCATTAGACGAGAGTTTGAAACCGAAATGCATTATGGTGACAAAATTCAAGACAAGCATGAATATATTTTGTTTTTGGAAGATAAATTGCAAGATATATACACTCATAGAATTGGAATTGATATTGCAAGAATACTTAAAAATTTGAAAGTGTTTTTGTTTATTACAACTGAGCGAACTCAACTTGAAATTATAAATAATTCTGGATTTAATGGAATAATAAACATAGACAATGTTTTGTTTAGTACCAAAAGACACAATGTTCCTGATAATATTTTGGAAATAAAAATGAATTGTGTTAATGACACTGCAAACAAAATTGCATATGATAGACTAATCTACGCTTTGGAACAGAAAATTTTATTAACACCTATGGACGAAACAAAATTTGATGCTGGAAAAAGAGTTTTTAGAGCCGAATATTAAAAAAATAGCATTGCATAATGCTATTTTTATTACATACATTTTATTTTGAAAAATAAACATCTACTTATTTAAATTGTTAAAAATCATAATCTTCTGATCTAACATCTGGATTTTTAGGCGTATCCATACACCTCAACAAACCAACATCATATTCAGATAAATTTTCTCTTTTAACTCTGGCTCCGCCAGTAACAGCTTTTGGTCTATTATTTTCATCCTTGCCACAACATTTTGCTGTTTGTATATTTATTGCTAAAGTCATATCTTCATCTTTTATACTTACTGCTTCAAGAAATAAATCTAAATTTTCTCCACAATAATCTTGATATGCAGTCAATATTTGTTTGCCTCTAATATTCATATCGTCTAAAATTGAAAGATAGTCTAAGCCCTTCTTTTTTCCAATTGAATCAAATATCTGTAAAATGACATTTTTTGCCCTATAATCTCCCTCACTCATCAATTTTGTTATTTTATTGATACTCATAGAATTGTTTATCTCTTCTCTTATCATTATAATTCTCCCTAGTTATAATATATAACAAATCTCACTAACTGTCAATATCAAATATCAAATTTGTCGAGTAATGAGTTGAAATATTTAGCATATTATCCTATATTTCAATTCATTTAGTAAAATAGTTTGATTTTTTTTGCTATTGTGATATTATTAAAATTGTGATGAAAATCATAAAATTTTTTTGGCTACAAGCCAAACGAGGTAACTAAATGGATAACACAAACATTCTTGCAATGGAGCTTGGAATCACAGTCAACCATGCACAAAACATCATAAATTTGATTGATGAAGGCTGCACAATACCATTTATTGCAAGATATAGAAAAGAAATGACAGGAAGTTGCGATGACCAAACGCTTAGAGTTTTTGCAGACAGACTCAACTATTTAAGAAATTTGGACAAAAGAAAGGAAGAAGTAACAAAGTTAATTGCAGACCAAGAAAAACTCACTGATGAAATCAAAGCAAAAATTGACTCTGCAAACACTTTGACAGAACTTGAAGATATATACAGGCCATTCCGCCCAAAAAGAGAAACAAGAGCAACAAAAGCCATTGCAAAAGGGCTTCAGCCACTTGCAAATATTATTCTTGCACAGAAATTGAAAGAAGGCAACCCTCTTGATTTGGCAAAAGAATATGTGAGTGAAGAAAAACAAGTTGCAACTCCAGAAGAAGCACTTCAAGGAGCACTTGACATAATTGCAGAAATAATTAGTGATGATGCTGAAGTTAGAAAAGAACTCAGAAAGTTTATGCAAAACACAGCACAAATTGAAACAACACTAAAGGAAGCAGAAAACTTTAAAACATATGAAATGTATGATGGCAGAAAAGAAGCAATTAAAACAATCCCTAGCCACAGAATTCTTGCAATCAATCGTGGTGAAAAGGAGAAATGTTTGAAAGTCGCTATCACCGCAAATCACGAAAAATGTATTGAAATAATTTCAAAAGAATATTTAAAGAATAATGGAAATATATTTGAAGAAAATATAAAGGCCACCATTATTGATAGCTTTGACAGACTAATTATGCCAAGTCTGGACACTGAACTAAGAAATGAGCTCACAGACAGAGCAAACGAACAAGCAATAAAAATGTTCAAAGTTAACTTGAAACCACTTCTTATGCAACCCCCACTCAAGCACAAAACAATTTTGGGTTTTGACCCTGGTTACAGAACAGGTTGCAAACTTGCAGTTATTGATGAAAACGGAAAAGTGCTTGATAAAGGGGTTGTTTATGCTACCCCACCTCAAAACAAAATTGAGGAAAGTGAAAAGATTATTCTTAACCTAATTGACAAATACAAAATTGATTGTATTTCAATTGGAAATGGAACTGCAAGCAAAGAAAGTGAAATCTTTATCGCAAATCTCATCAAAAAAGCACACAGACCAGTGACATATATGGTTGTGAGCGAAGCTGGTGCATCAGTTTACAGTGCAAGCAAACTTGCAGCAGAAGAGTTCCCTGAATTTGATGTTACAACAAGAAGTGCTGTGTCTATTGCAAGAAGAATGCAAGACCCACTTGCAGAACTAATAAAAATTGATGTGAAAAGCATTGGAGTTGGGCAATATCAACACGATATGCCACAAAAAAGACTAACTGAAGTTTTGGATGGAGTTGTTGAAGATTGCGTAAATAGCGTTGGTGTTGACCTTAACACAGCAAGCCCTTCACTTCTTTCAAAAGTTAGTGGACTAAACAGTGGAATTGCAAAAAATGTCGTGAAATACCGTGAAGAAAACGGCGCTTTCAAATCTAGAAGCGAACTTAAAAAAGTAAGCAAACTTGGTGACAAAGCATTTGAACAATGTGCAGGATTCCTTAGAATAACAAACGGAAAAGATATTTTAGACAACACTGCTGTTCATCCAGAAAGCTACGATGCAACTGAAAGGCTACTAATATATTTTGGAATGACAAAAGAAGACATCAAAAATGGAAATGTTACTCACCTTCCTGAACTTGTTGCAGAAAAAGGTGCAAGCAAAGTGGCTAGTGAAATTGGAATTGGTGAGCCAACACTTAATGACATTGTTGAGGAACTTCAAAAACCAGGCCGAGATATTCGTGACAGTCTCCCTGCACCAATGCTAAGAACTGATGTTATGAGCATAAATGACCTAAAGCCAGGAATGGTGCTAACAGGAACTGTAAGAAACGTTATTGATTTTGGTGCTTTTGTGGATATTGCAGTGCATCAAGATGGACTTGTTCATATAAGTCAAATATGTGATGAATTTATTAAACACCCAAGTGAAGTTTTGAGTGTTGGTCAAATTGTGAAAGTTAAAGTGCTTGATGTAAACCTTGAAAAAAACAGAATATCTCTTACAATGAAAAATATAGAAGAAGCTTAAATAATTATATCAAACAAAAATGGCAACCTATGGTTGCCATTTTTTATCTAAATATGTTGTTTTCTTTTATAAAAACTTTAAATGGGTTTATAATTTATTGCTTAAATATTTTTTAAATTTAAAAGTTCTTTCATTTTGTTTAACTTTTCCCTATAATCTTTTGAATATTTACAGCCACAATAATCTTGTCTATAAAGATTATATTTTTTTGAAAGCTCAATGCTATGTTGATATCCATTTTGTTTTTTGAAATCACTAAACAAATACTTCACCCCATATTTTTTCGAAACTTCCTCGCCGTTGCGCTGTGTTTATATGGGCTAACTGTAAGAGTTGTTGTGAAATAATCAAAATTGTGTTCTTTTGCAAACTGAGCAGTTTTGTCAAGGCGAAGGCGATAACACTTTTTGCAACGTTCTCCACCTTCTTTCAGATCTTCAAGCCCTTTTGCAAGTTCATCAAATTTTTCAGTGTCATACTCCACATCAACAATTTTTATGTTTGGATAAGCTATTGACAAAAATCGTTTTTCTTCATTTAATCTTCGTTGATATTCTTCAAAAGGTGAAATATTTGGATTGTAGTAAAATACAGTTATGTCAAAATATGGCTCAAGCACACTTAAACAGTGACTTGAACATGGTGCACAACAAACATGCAAAAGAAGTTTTGGCTTATTCTTTTGATCGATTTTGCTTGTTATATTTAAAAAATCTTGATAATAATTTCTATTCATAGTACAATTATAAATATAATATTCTAAAAAATCAAGTAATAAACAGCGCTATCATTTGCTTTGTTATTGATATTAAAAAATTTTAAAAAGGAAATTGTATGAATAAAAATGTAGTTTTAACTGGTGGAACAAGCGGAATTGGCAAAGAACTTGCTGATATATTTTTAAAAAATGGTGACAAAGTTTTTGTGCTTGCAAGAAATGTTGAAGTTGAAAGTGAAACACTACTCTCTTGTGATGTTTGTAGTGAAAATCAAGTAAAAAACTCCATTCAAAAAATAGGTGAAAAACACAATCAAATTGATGTTGTGATAAATTGTGCTGGCTATGGCATTGCGGGGGCATTGGAGCTCACTCCACTTGATGACGCAAAAAAGCAATTTGATACAAACTTTTTTGGAACATTTTTGGTGAACAAATATGCAATTCCATATATGAAAAGCGGCGGAATTATCATAAATATTTCAAGCGCATGCGCATTGTTTGCTCTGCCATTTAGAGGACTATATTGTGCAAGCAAAAGTGCAGTGAATTTATATAGTGAAAGCTTAGGTATGGAACTATCTCCAAGTGGAATAAAAGTAGTTGCAATATGCCCCGGAGACACAAAAACAAACTTTGTCAAAAACAGAATCAAGGTTTTTGAAACAAACCAAAGATATGGCGAGTCAATTCAAAAAAGTTTAATGAAAGTTGATGGAAATCAAGAAAAACGAATGTCTCCTGAATTTGTTGCAAAAAAGATTTTCAATATTTCACAAAAGAAAAGCCCAAAGCCAATGTATATCATTGGAAGAAAATATAAATTCCTTTATTTTTTGAGCCGTATTTTACCAAAAAGAGTTATGCTCTACTTCACAAAAAAAATGTTTGGAAAAAGCAAAAACAAAAAATAAAGCAAAGTATAATTAACTTTAAATGATAAATAAACTATAAAAACTCAATATCTATTAGTAAAATTCTTATTAAATTTACTAAAAAATAACATTGCAAAAAAAATAAAAAAATTGTAGATTTTTCTACAATTTTTTAGTTTATTACAAAAACTTTATATCTTTAATCATTCATTTTATAAGTTTTTCAAAACTTCTTGAACGTCTCGCATATCACATTTTCCAGCAAAGTTTGCTTTAAAGTGCTTCATAACAGCACCGATTGATTTGTCATCAAGTTTTTCAATCTCTGATTTTATTTCTTCTTTACTCATCATTTGAGGGAGATAAACTGAAATTGCCTTTTTTTGATTTTCAATATCAAGCACACTTTCTGCTCTGCCTGCTTTTTTGTAGATTTCAAGTTCTTCATCAAGTTCTTTCACTGCCTTTTGAATGAGCCCAATCATATCAGTGTCGCCAATTTCTTTGCCTTGAGCTTTAAGTTCAATACCGGCAAGCATATATTTGTTCATAAGCATTGAATATGCAGTACGTTTTGAATTGTCTTTTTCTTTCAAAGCTTCCATATTTGCTTTTTTTATTTCATCAATAATCATAATTTTTCTCCTTAATATTATTGCTATAATATGAATTTTATTTTATGAATGCACTTATTTTATATTATCTATAAGATATTTTTCCAAGTCATCAATTTTTACACGGTCCTGCTTCATTGTGTCACGGTCACGGACTGTAACAGTGTTGTTTTCAATTGTGTCAAAGTCGATTGTCACACAAAATGGCGTTCCAATTTCGTCCTGACGGCGATATCTTTTTCCAATGCTGCCAGCTTCATCATATGTTGCCATAAAATTCTTTTGCAAATCCTTATACACTTCTTTTGCTTTTTCACTCAAATTTTTTTGTAGTGGAAGCACTGCAACTTTATATGGAGCAATATGTGGAACAAAGTGCATAACAATTCTTGTTTCTCCATCTTCCAGTTGTTCTTCATCATATGCTTCACAAAGCACTGCAAGCACAAGCCTATCACAACCAATTGAATATTCAATTACATTTGGAATGTATCTTTCGTTTGTTATTGGGTCAAGATATTGCATATTTTTGCCACTATACTCTTGATGTCTTGACAGATCCCACGCAGAACGATTGTGAATTCCGTTAAGTTCACTCCAACCCATTGGGAACAAATATTGAATGTCGCACGCGGCTTTTGCATAGTGAGCAAGCTTGTCGTGGTCCTTAAATCTCAAATGTTCAGGATTAAGTCCCACGCTTTTTGCAAAGTCCCACGCTTTTTGCTTAAATTCTTTATAAAACTTTTCGCCATCATCCTCTTTGCAAAAAAATTGGTGCTCCATTTGTTCAAACTCTATTGTTCTAAATATAAAATTTCCAGGTGTAATTTCATTTCTGAAAGCCTTTCCGATTTGTGCAATTCCAAAAGGAACTTTTGCACGTGTTGTTCGTTGCACATTCAAAAAGTTTACAAATTCTCCTTGTGCTGTTTCAGGACGTAAATATATAACATCTTGGCTGTCATCAGTCACACCACGTTTTGTTGAAAACATCAAATTAAAGTTTTTGATTTCGGTGAAGTCGCATTTACCACAATTTGGGCATTTGATTTGATGCTCGACAATATAATTTTGCATTTCTTCTTTGCTCATTGCATCAACTGCCATTTCAATATCATGCTTTTTGTTGTAGTCCTCAATAAGATTGTCAGCACGGTGTCGCGTTTTACAATTTCTGCAATCCATTTTTGGATCGGAAAATGATGCAGTGTGCCCGCTTGCATCCCAAACTCTGCTATTCATTAAAATTGCTGCATCAACACCAAAACTGTTTTCTGATTGTTGAACAAACTTTTTCCACCAAGCTTTTTTTATATTATTTTTAAGTTCCACACCAACAGGGCCATAGTCCCAAGTGTTTCCCATTCCGCCATAAATTTCACTGCCTTGAAAAATAAATCCTCTGCCCTTGCAGAGATTAACAATTTTATCTAAGTTTTCTAATTTTTCCATAATGTATTCTCCATAATGTAATGCTCTGAGTTTAATTATATAACAATTTTTTGTTTCTTGCAAATTATTGAATATATTTTAAAAAAATATGATAAATGCAAAGGACATATATAGTATAAATTTTCAACTATAATTTTATTTTTCGACATATTTTTTATATTTAAGCAATTTATTTTTCTATTCTTTTTGTGTATAATTGACAAAATTCTTTTTTTTTGACATAATTATTTTGTTAATTATTATAATAATTTAGGAGTAAAAATGAAAATTAAAATATCAGTTGATAGCACAGCAGATTTTTCAAAAGAGCTACTTGAAAAATATAATATCCACACAATCCCTCTTTGTGTTGGGCTTGGAGACGACATATATCTTGACGGCGAGACTATCAATCCAGAAATGATATATGACTATGTTAAAAAAACAAAAAAGTTACCAAAAACAAGTGCTGTAAACAGTGAACAATATAGAGAGCATTTTGAAAAGATTTTTGAAGAAGGGTATGATGCTATAATTCATCTTAATCTTTCAAGTGAAATGAGTGTAACACATAACAACGCAAAAATGCTTGCAGAAGAAATGAAAAATATTTATGTGATCGATAGTCAAACACTTTCAACAGGCACAGCTCTCCAGGCAGTTTATGCAGCAGAACTTGCAAAAAGTGAGAAATACTCTCCTGAACAAATTGTTGAGATGGTGAAAAATAGAATTCCATACACTCAGGCAAGTTTTATTCTTGACAACTTGACATATTTATATCGTGGAGGAAGATGCAACGCTATTGCATTACTTGGTGCAAATCTTCTTAAAATAAAACCATCAATTGAAGTTCATAATGGTAAAATGGGAGTTGGCAAAAAATATATTGGAAACTTTCAAAAATGTGTTATGAAATATGTTAAAGATACTCTTGAGCGATACAACACTCCTGACACAAAAAGAATTTTTATAACTCATACTGAAATAGACCCTGCAATTGTTGAAGAAGTAAAAAAATATCTTAAAGAAAACACAAAGTTTGAAGAAATTTATGAAACAACAGCTGGTTCAACAATAACAAGCCATTGTGGAGCAAACACAATAGGAATACTATATTTAAATGATGGAGATAAAATTTAAAAGATTTTGTTAAACAAAAAAACTCTTTTAATACAAAGAGTTTTTTTTATTTACATTTCGGTTTCTTCGTTTTTTATTTCATTTGTTTTTTTGTTATGTTTTTTTGTGCTAAAACCATATCTCATGTTTTTTAACTTGTTTGTTTCAAATTCATAAACATTACCATTTAATTCAAATTTCATCATTGGCTTATATTTATTATCTATTTTATTGCCCAACATTTTATCTGAAAAACTTGTCTTTAGAACTTTACATTCTGACTTGTAAGGATAAAACCTTTTATCTTTGTTCTTTAACGATTTTGAGACTATATTAGCTTTTCGTGTTATTTCATTAACTGCTTTAATCTTAGAACCATATAAAATTTTAAATTTATCGTTATCTACAGTATTATCTCTTATTTTATAAGCATGACCACATAGCCCATCAAAAGTTTTTTTATCAATTTTATTTTCTTGTAATAAATTATAATAATAGTGTAAATTTGACAAATGAGTGTCACTTCCAAAGCTAACATCCATATCATGTTTTGCTGCATAAATCAATTTGTCTAGCAAAAGATTTGGATGATTAAAGTTACTTTTTTCAATTTCATATCCGTCAAAATTGATGCCACCTTTTTTGCATAAATTAAAAAACAAATTTAACTTGATCAACATAAATTCTTTTTCTTTAAATTCGTTTAGATCAATACTATCTTTATCTTTAAATTTATTTTTTAAATTTTCATAAACACTTTTTGGCAAAACTTTAGGGTCAATAAGTTTAAAATCTTCTTTTGTTAATGTTGCATTTTTGCTATATTTAAATGCAGAACTTGGATGAGCCAAAATTAAATGCCCGCCAGTTTTTGCAACAATTTCATTAACTTCACTAAGCCTTATTCTGATTTCTGAGCCCAAATTCGCTTTGACATCCTGACTTGTTTCAGGGAAAAAACTGTTCAGCACAATTGATCCATGTTCATTTGTTGCAATAGGATAATTTGCAAATTCTTCTAAGCTTAAATCTTTAATTTCATTGAATAATTGTGGATTACGTTTTTCAATTGATAATCGAACAAACCTTAAAAATTCATTTCTCATTCTGCTTCTTGGCTTTGCTTTGTCCAAAATCAATGCAATTTCTTTGTTGTTTAATTTTAATCCTAAATGTTTGTATAACAAATTTTTTGCAACATATAATTGATTTCCTAAAGGCTCATCTGCTGAATTAACTTGAAAGGCAGGAGATTTTATGCTTGTCAAATAGTTGTAAATACTTTTTTCTGTTAAACAATTATCAAAAACATTTGGATGATTTTTGTAAATTTCTTTGGCAAGTAGTGAGCAAAGTTTTTCTTTTAATTCTCTATTGTTAAACTCTGTTTTTGCAAAATTATTCGCTATTTTGTGAGCGTCCAAATCAATTGCAAAGGTTATATTGATCTGATCAATAAATGTTTTTGCCTTTTCATAATTAGTTGGAAATTTTATTCTAAAGGTATTGATTTTTGAAAGAGCTTTTAGTTCCGGACACTCCAACCATTTTTTTATACTTTCATCACTAGACATATCGGCATAGGCTAAAATATGTGCTTTCTCAAAAACACCCTTTGTGGCATAACTGAGTTTGCAGTTAATTTCCATACCTAACATAATTTTAACATTAGGATATTTTTTTGTGAGATTTTTGTATTCATCAAAAGTAATAAGAGAACACTCATGCTCAGTTAATGCAATTACAAAATTTCTATTTTGTTCATTGGCAAGTTTTTGAAAATAAGCACAAATATGATCGTAACTTGCTGTTGCATGAGAATCTTTATAATTTGAACCTATTCCATGGATATGAAAATCAATTAGATTTTGCATTTTTACCTCTTAATTAAAATTATTATTATAATTCTGAATTTTTGCTTTTTAGTAATATTTCTTTAATAAATTTATTTATTCCAATCTTTTTTAAATTTTGATTTTGCTTCAAATCTTCTTTTTGCGTTTGAGTGAGCAAAATAGTGTCATCCGCCTTTATCAAATTTCTATTGAATTCTAAAAGTTTTTCAACATTTTTAAATGTCATATCATAATTTTTTGCATCACATGAATGTATGTAATTTGGAAAAATGACTACATATCTGTTTTCTGGCAAGTGAACATGGCAATTTTTAACATTCCTATGCCTTAAAGCATCAATATCGATAACATCGTCCTTCATATTTAAGGTTTTATTTGAAAGCATCTTATCAATATGATTTGTGCCAAAATTGTAATCCATTCGATATAAAATTCTGTTTTTTTCAATGTCACCATTGAGTACGATATTTAGTTGATAACTGATTTTTTTATCTTTTTTAGATTTATCTTTTTTAGTTATTCTCAAAACTTCAGAAAACAAAACTATTTTATTTTTATATTCGCCAACATAATAGCGCTTATGATATTCAAATCCATCTTTATCTTTGCTAATCAAAGTATCGCTTACAGGATATTTTTGAATGGAATAAGCAAGTTTGTTTTGGAGTTTTTTATCAATCAACATTTTTTCATCTGCCAAAACAGCATTACCGAACTTATCATTTATTAAATTTTTTATAGACTTAGCATCATCAACAAAAATAGAATTTTTCTTTATTTCTTTGGTGAAATAATCAAAAGCTTTTTTATATTTTTCATAGTTTTTGAACCTGTGATTATAAACGAATTGGGATATTTTATCTGTAATAGGCGGAAAACATTCAAAAAGCGTTTCTCCTTTTTCAAGTTCTAATGCATAGGCGCAAAACAAGCAAAAATCCAACTCATATTGTTTTGCAATCAAGTATTCTGATTTTGCTTCTGAATCGTTTGTTGAGCTGGTTTCCAAAATTTTTATGTTTTTTTGAATTCTATCTTTTAAAAACTTTTTTGCGTTTGTATAATCTGACCAAAAAGGATTAGTTTTTGAACTGAAAAACATATTTATATCATCTATATTTTGAACCATATTGGCAATTGCATTTGGCAATTTGTTTTGAATATTTAAAAATTTCTCCTTTTCCATAATCCACCTTAAAAAACTATATTTTTTATTATATAGTAATATATTATCATATAAAATTTAACTTTGCAAGTACTAAATAAAAAAGATATGTTTTTCATATCTTTTATTTTATTATATTATTTATTACATATGATTGATAATTGTTGATTTCTGTTTCTAAATCACATATAAATTTTGCATATTCTCCATTTGCATCTTTGTTGTTTTTAACTTTATCCACTGCAATTTCCATGTTAGACAAATTATTTTTTAATGATGATAATTTCCTTAAACCGACATTGTAATAAAATATTTTATCAACATTGCTTGGTTCAACATCGCCAATTAAAGAATCTTGTTTAACGATTTCCATAAAATCTGCAAAATTACTGTCAAAGTATTCATTTTCAATGAACGAGCTTGTGTCACTATCGTATATTTTTTCAAAAGAAAATCTTGTCATAAAGTTATCTGTTAACACAATATTTTTTAGATAATAATATTTTGCAAGGTACAATTCAGAACTTAATGTAAATTTTAAAATATCTCCTTGTCTAAGCACAGTTAAGGTTTGGTTCGGAAAAACTGTTTCATAAATATCTTCATATGAAGTGCTTATATCATAAAATTTTGTAATAAGTTCAAAATATAGTTTAAGATATTCGTTTAAGCTTTCCTTCATTGCAATTGAATTTACGTTATCAAAATTTTTTACAGTTGTGCTAAGAGCATCTTTATAAACAACCAATTTTTTTAATGTACTCTCAAGTTCATCAATTGCTTGGTAAAGTTTTGTAAATTTTTCTTGAGGGATATCAATTGTGTAACTTGCACTTTTCCATTGCAAATAAAGTTGAGAAACACCATGCATCAATGCCGAATATTCAGCATTTTCTGACAATGTGTTAAACAAATTCTTTGAGCCTTCAGCATCAATGTCCACTGCCAAACCAAACAATTTTGTGTTGTATGATTTTTCAGAATAAAGATCAACTTTAAAATCTTCATCAAAAATTTTAATATATCCTGTTAGCTGATCAGTGCTGTATTTTTCGGCCAAATTTTCATAAATCAAATTGCACTGATCCAAGTTTGCTTTGCTTGCTTTTGTGCAACCTGCAAACAAAAAAATCATGGCAAGTAAAACTGCAAAAATCGAAAATTTATAATTTTTCATTAACTTTCTCCTTAAAATGAATCTTGACATAAATAATTATACAAAGCATCTAAATTATATTTCATAGTTTCACTTTCAATGCTTTCAATATACAAATTTGCATCATAAGTATGGGTATAAAACTCAGTCAAATATTCTTGCGAAATATCAAAATATCTATCAACAAACTTTACTTCAATATCCCCATTTTTGTTTACTTTTTGGCGATCAATGAATTTGTTTATAACATTTGAAAATCCATTTGCTTGTGTACTAGACAAAACTGGTCCGGGATTCTGATTATTTATTTTGCCATCGATTTCATTATCAAAAACATATTTTGAATAATCTTTTATCATTTCAAGTTGAACTTCATATGTGATACCGCTATATTTAGACTGATAATTTGTTTCAAAAACAAAATCTTGCAAAAGGTCGTCAAGTTCAAAAAGAATTTTTGTTTGATCTAAATATATTAAAAAAGTATTGTCAAATCTCAATGTTCTTTCATCATCTGGTATTGCTGATGATTTTGTTAATTTGAGATATTGTGTGGTTTTTTCAACTGCTTTTTCAAGTTCATTTATCTTTTCCAAAATATTGTTTTTCTTGAAAGAATTATCTTTTTCTTCGAATGCTGTGAGTGTCAAATAATGTTCATAATACTCAATCAAAACTGAATTTATTTTGTTTGTGTTTTCAAGCAACAAATATTTTGCGGAATTTAAAGGTGCATAATTTATTAGACCATCATATGATTCTTGATATTTTTGCACAAGATTTGTTTTGTATGACTTATCTATAATTTCTGTTGTGCTTTTGTTGCTAGATGTAAAATGCAATACCAAAAACACAATTCCAGCAAGAACTGCTGCTGCAACTATCATTTTAAGCAAAAATTTTACTATATTTTTTGTTGCCATAATAACTCCTTTTTTTTATTTTAAATCATAAATTATCGTTTGTCAATATCAATTTAAAATAATGTTAGATAAAATAATATTTAAAACTATTATCTAATAAATTTGCTAATTTTTTTAAAAAACGATATAATAATTTTGAGGTTAATATGAATAAAGTTGTGATTGTTGGTTGTGGAAATGTTGGGATGGCATATGCGTATAGTTTGGTTATAAGCGGAAGCTTTGTTGATGAACTTGTGCTTGTTGATGTGAACAAAGCAAAGGCAGAGGGCGAAGCGTTGGACCTTAACCATGCCCTATCTTATGCACCAAAAAAAATAATAATAAAAAGTGGAGATTACAGCGAATGTTCAAATGCTGACATCGTTTGTATTTGTGCTGGAAGAGCTCAACTTGAAGGTGAAACAAGAACTGATTTGCTTGCAAAGAACATTGAAGTTTTTAACGATATTGTATCAAAAATAAACAAAACAAAATTTAATGGGATTTATCTTATTGCAACAAATCCGCTTGACACAATGACTTATGCCACAATGAAATTTTCAAAATTTAAGCCAAACAAAGTTATTGGCAGTGGTACCACGCTAGACACATCTAGATTAAAATTTTTAATAGGCAATGAACTTAAACTAAACAGCAAAGATATTCACGCATATGTTTTGGGAGAACACGGAGACAGTGAGTTTGTTGCATGGGATAATGCAACAGTTGGCGGAAATAAATGCACAGAACTTCTTTCAAAAAATCAAATGTCAAAAATAAATTATGATGTCAAAACAAGTGCCTATGATATCATCAACAAAAAAGGAAACACTAGCTATGGAATTGGCATGTGCCTGCTTGGAATTACAAATGCCATTTTGAACAACGAACACAAAATATTGACAGTATCTTGTTATAGCGAAGAATATGATTGCTATTATTCAAAACCATGCATTGTTGGAAAGCGAGGAATTGAAAAACAACTTTTCATAAATCTTTCCAATAGTGACTCCGCAAAACTTATGGACTCAATTACAAAACTGCAAGACGACAAAAATCTAATGAAAAAATTGTGCAAGTGATTAAATTTTTTAGTTTATTCAAATATTAAAAATTAAAGTTGTTTATGCTTTAAACAACTTTTTTTATTTTTTTTTGAATTTTTAATGTTTTTTATTGTTTTTTTTATTGTTTTTTTGATTTTTTTAAAAAAATTTTTTAAATCTATAAAAACTCAAGTTAATTTTATTAAAAATATTTAATCTCTAAAAAAATTATTATTCCAGTAGCTACATCGGTTTTGCCATTGATTGTTTATCCAAAAATTATTTCGATCTATAAGCATTAACAATAGAAAAAAGAACAATAAATTATTGCTGTTTTCTCTGTCGCCAGTAAAATCTCTAATATCTCTAGCCAACCCCAATCTATCGCCTACCAACCTGCTGTCTGTCATATTATTTGTTCCGCTATCATTTCTTGTATCTTCTACCAAAATCAACTCTCCTTTTAAGTTTATATTACACATATTAAAAAAGTGTGACATTAGTGCTTAATACTATAAACAAACATTAAAATAAAAGAAACAAGCATTGAAATTAAAGATGTAAATTTTACAATAAAAAATATATAACATAATTTAACAAATTTTAATAAATCTCTTGCAAAATCAAAAAATATATGATAGACTTATTCCGTTTGATATTGTAAATCAATAAATTATTAAATGAGAAAATAATCTTGATATGGAAGGTTGGCTGAGTGGTCGAAAGCGGCAGTCTTGAAAACTGTTGTAGTGAGAGCTACCTGGGGTTCGAATCCCTAACCTTCCGCCAAGTGAGACTCAGTTGAACCCGTAAAAATATGGGAAAACTGAGTTTTTTATTGAAAAAATTATAAAATTATGTTATAATAAGTAAAGTTTAATTTATAGGTGATTTTATGAGTGAAAATGAAATTGAAGAAGAAATGTATAATATTGGTTGTAAATTTTTATTAGAAAGATTTAAAGATGATGATGGTGGAGTTGGGGTAATTAGAGTTGAAGATGGCAGTTATTACACAAGCGTCTGGAATGAAACTAACAATAGTGCTGTGGATTTATGTGCAGAAACTGGGGCTATACTTGAAGCACATAAATATAACAAAAAAGTAACTCATTCCCTTTGCATAATAAAAGAAAGAAATTCAAAAGAAATAAAAATATTAACACCTTGTGGAGTTTGTCAAGAAAGATTATATTTTTGGGGTGGCGATGTTAGATGTGCAATTAGTAATGAGAAAAATAAAATAATTTTTAAGAAGTTATCTGAAATTCAGCCATACTATTTCATTACAGATAAAAGATAATGGATTCAACTGGGACACAACTTGTGCCGCCAATCACAACGCAAATCTTATGAACTAGGATTTGCGTTTTTTTATTTCCTGTTATATAATTATAAAAATATTATAGCGAGGTAATTATGGTTAAAATTATTTGGCATTATGGAGAGCCACCAAAAGATATGCAGGTTAGACAAGTTTATGCCATTGTTTTTGATAAATATGGCAGAACAATGTTAAAATCAGAAAAAGTTGAAGATAAACTTGTATATGGTATGATTGGCGGAACTCCTGAAAAATTTGACACAGATAGAATTGCAACATTAAAAAGGGAATTTTTGGAAGAAGTAAATACTACTCTTAAAGACCCAATTTTTCTGGTTGGCTATCAAATAATTGAAGGCGATAGAGATTTGCCACCTTATGCACAAATAAGAATGGTTGCAATGATTAATGAAATAGGTAAAAAACAACCAGACCCCGACAATGGAAGGACGTATGAAAGAATTTTAACTACTCCTGAAAAAGCAATTAAACTTTTGGGTTGGGGCGATTCTGCTGAAAAACCAATAAGACGAGCATTAGAAATTGCACAAGAAAAATTCAACTTAAAACTAACAAACTTTGAAGATGAATGGCTGTAATACAATTTTTATCCAACCAGCACCAATATAGATGTTGGGATTGGATAGCGTTGTTTCCGCCACGAGAGAACTGTACACACACTCGTGAAAATGAGAAAAGCGTACAGTTCTTCTTTTTACATGAATGTTTTGGAATTGTTATTCCATTCGATAAACCAAAAATAGATAATGCTGGTTGGCAAAATTGGAAAACTCAAAAAAGAGATGGAAATGGAAATTTTTGCAAACAAATAATAAAAAATAAAGAGAGAAGGTATTAAGATTCTCTCTTTGTTAATTTTTAGATTCTTATTTTATAAAATTTTCAATTTCTTTTTGTAGCAAACGAAAAACATTTGCAACTAAATATCCATCAGCAATTGCATGATTTAATCTTACAGTAACAGGCATCATTAAATGTCCA
>CAJOLY010000025.1 GCA_905235485.1 uncultured Clostridia bacterium | reverse complement strand
AAGCTTAATATTTGCAAGTTCACCGTTTCTATTTTTTGCAACAATAAGTTCAATATTCCCTGGTTTTAAAGCATCAGGGCCAGTATACATATCAGGATTATAAATAAACATAACAACATCAGCATCTTGTTCAATTGCTCCACTTTCACGAAGATCAGACAGCATAGGTCTATGATCGGATCGTTGTTCAACAGCACGAGAAAGTTGACTCAAAAGGATGATTGGCACATCAAGTTCTTTTGCGGCAATTTTTAAATTTCTTGTAAATTCACTAACTTGAAGTTGTCTGTTGTCTTGATTTCGTGAATTTGATGCTGAACTCATAAGTTGAACATAGTCAATCATAACAAGGTCAAGACCTTTTTCTCTTTTTAGTCTTCTACATTCATTAACAATTTGAGAAGTTGTGATAAGTGAGCTGTCATCCACATGGATTAAACTTTCTTTCAGTTTTTTCTTTGCAGCCCAAAGCGCAGTCCAATCCTCAGCACTTAGTTCTGCATTTAATGCTTTTTTCATATCAACTGTTGCAACGCTACAAATTGCTCTTTGAGCGAGCTGATCAGTTGGCATTTCAAGTGAAAACACAGCACATACTGCATTGCTATCCATTGCGCAATTTGTGACAATATTCATTGCTAAACTTGTTTTTCCAACACCAGGACGTGCAGCGAGCAGCACAAGTGCTCCCTTTTGAAGTCCGCCATTAAGAGCTTTGTCAAGTGCATGATAACCAGTTTTAAGGCCATCTGTTGCATTTGGATTTTTGGCAATGTCTTCAAATTTTGAAATAACATTATCAGCAGAGCCACCAATATGAACAAGCCCTGTTTGTTTGTTGGTTGAAATATCGGTCAAAGTTTTTTCAATATATTCAATTATGTTTTTTGGATCTTCGCTATCATATGCCTGAGCTACAACAGTGTTTCCTAAATTTAACAAATCACGAAGTTTGCTGTTTTGCAAAACAATGTTAATGTTCATAGTTTGCAGCTGTTGGAACGGCATTTGTAAGAGTTGTTATATAGTTCATTCCACCAATATCATTGAGTTTGTTATTCTTTTCTAGTTCACTAACAAGAGTTACATAGTCAACTGGCTGATTTCTATTCACCAAGTTTTGCATAGATTCAAAAATTATTTTGTGCACACCGCTATAAAAGTCTTCTTTTTTCATTCTTGCACAAAGTTCACTTGCAACAACATTACTAATCAAAATGCAGCCAAGCACAGATTGCTCAGCTTCAATTGAATATGGTTCCTTTCTTGCAACAACACTATTTGCCATTTCTTTCCCTCTCTTTTTTCATTTGTTCTCTTTTTTGCACTCTTTTAAAATGTATATATTCCTCAACAGCAACACCAGCTCCGCCCAAAACAACAAATATAATTATCATAACGACATCACTGATTTTGCCAGAAAGTAAAAATCCAAGTCCAATAAAAAGGGGCAACATACAAACAAAAGTAATCAAAAATCGCTTAAACAAATTTGCAATTTCTTTTCTTGTCATTTTGCCTCCATAGTTTTATTATACTTGATTTTTTAAAAAAGACAAATGTTTTTTATTTATTTTTATATATTTTAGAACTTCCAAAGTACTTGTTTCCCTGACCATCGAAAAATCTATTCTTCATATGGTTTATCCATTCCATAGTTGACGAAATTCTATAGGGTCAGGATGACCATTGTCCTTCATGATCCAAGAGATACTGCTGGGTCAGAATTAAAGTGCAGGGTATTTTCTGTTGTTGAGATTCTCACGTCGCTACGCTCCTCAGAATGACATTTTTTATTTTGTTTCTTTAAAAATGTATTAATAAGATAGTTTACATTTTTTTATACCCATATTTTTCTGTTGTGAGATAGTTTTTTCGTTAGCGCTAGCGAAATGCAATGCAGCGTGAAGCAAGAAAAAAGCTATCGAGCAACATTTTATTAAATATCTTTATTTTTTACCAAGTTGCGATGTATATTTTTTTGACGGCCTTGCAAAGCACCAGCCTAGAAAAAATTATACGAGCAACATCTAGCAAAGCGTGGAGCAAGAAAATATTACGTGCCTCTTTTTTTTGCAAAATTTGCTTTTGCCCTAAGTTCTCTATCCAAAATTGTTTTTCTAATTCTCAAATTTTCAGGAGTAACTTCCAAAAGTTCATCATCTCCCAAAAATTCAATACATTCTTCAAGACTCATCTTGACAGGTGGAGTTAGTCTAAGAGCCTCATCGCTTGAACTTGAACGAGTGTTTGAAAGATGTTTTTCCTTGCAAACATTTATTACCAAATCTTCATTTTTTGGATTTCTTCCAACAACCATTCCGCCATAAACTTCAACATTTGGGCCAATAAACAAATCTCCTCGTTCTTGAGCATTGAAAAGTCCATACACTATGCTTTTTCCTGTTTCAAATGCAATAAGTGAGCCCATATTTCTGCGAACAATATCGCCTTTGTATGGTTCATAGTCATAGTGAACACTTGTGAGAACTCCCTCACCCTTAGTGTCAGTCAAAAATTCACTTTTATATCCAAAAAGTCCACGGCTTGGAATCAAAAATTCCATTTTTAGTCTGCTTCCGTGAGTTGTCATATTTTGAAATTCACCTTTTCTGACACCCATTTTACTCATTACTGAGCCCATACAATCTTCAGGAACATCAACAACAAGCTTGTCAATTGGCTCTAAAATTTCACCGTTTTCACCAGTCTTAAACAAAACTTTTGGCATTGAAACTTGAAATTCATAGCCTTCTCTTCTCATATTTTCAATAAGTATGGAAAGATGCATTTCGCCTCGTCCACAAACTCTAAATGCCTCTGTTGTGTCAGTGTCATAAACTTTAAGCGACAAATCTTTTTCAGCTTCCTTATAAAGTCTTGCTCTTAAATGCCTGCTTGTAACATACTTACCTTCTTTTCCAGCAAAAGGACTGTCATTTACACTAAAAGTCATTTCAACACTTGGCTCACTGATTTTCACAAAAGGCAAAGCTTCAACATTGCCTGCTGCACAAACAGTGTCACCAATCCTAAAGTTTGGCGTGCCAGCAATACAAATGATATCACCAAATTCACTTTGCTCGTGAGGAACTTTTTTCATACCCTCATATTCATAAAGTGCTGTAACTTTACATCTTTCATCTGCTTTTTCACCATGATAATTTGTAACAACAATTTGCTCATTTGTGTGAATTGTTCCACGCACAATTTTTCCAATGGCAAGTTTTCCAACATAGTCATTTGATTCAGTTGAACTAACTAGCATTTGAAATGCGCCATCTGGATCCCCTTCTGGAGCTGGAATGTAATCAACAATCATATCAAGAAGTGGCATAAAATTTGTACCTTGAGAATTTGGATCAAGGCTAGCACAACCAGTTCTTGCACTTGCATAAACAAAAGGGCTGTCAAGTTGCTCATCATTTGCATCTAAGTCCATCAAAAGTTCCAAAACTTCGTCTTTAACTTCATCAAGTCTTGCACCTGGCTTGTCTATTTTGTTAACAACAACGATAACTTTAAGATTAAGGGCAAGTGCTTTTTCAAGCACAAATCTTGTTTGTGGCATAGGTCCTTCAAAAGCATCAACAATAAGCAAAACTCCGTCAACCATTTTCAAACTTCTTTCAACTTCACCACCAAAATCAGCGTGCCCTGGGGTGTCAACAATGTTGATTTTTACATTTTTGTGCATGCATGAACAATTTTTTGCCAAAATAGTTATGCCTCTTTCTCTCTCGATGTCACCACTATCCATCACCCTGTCATCAACTTGTTGATTGTCTCTAAACACTCCACCTTGTTTTAACATTTCGTTAACAATACTTGTTTTGCCGTGATCAACATGGGCAATAATTGCAACATTTCTTAATCTTTCGTTTTTCATATAAACCTCACTAAAAAACACCCTAATTGCTAATTTTGTGCTTCTTACATTCTTAAAAAATAGGCTTTTCAACCCATAAAATAAATTTACTAGCGTAGTATATCACAAACATATAAAATAATTCAATAATTTTTATCGTTTTTTTTAAATTTATTTTTATATATTGCATTATATAAAAAACGTAACTGAAATTATATCAGTTACAAATTTCAAATTTATTATTTATCATTGTCAGTGTTTATATCAATGTTATTTAGTTCTTTTCCGTTTACTTCTCTAATATATTTTGATGTTTCTTCAAATTTTTGTTTTTCTGCCATCAAAAGCTTTTTGGTTTTGTTTTCACGTATTTTTATTATAAAGAAAAGGCAAATTCCCGTTAACACGCTGATTAAAAGTGCAAGAACATACCAAACATATGCCCTAACTTTCACTGTATAAGTACACACTTTACTTTTTCCATCTTGTTTTAAATTTTCATTATCAAATTTCCAGACATGAACATAATTTCCGTTTTCATCTTCATAAACCTCATTTGCATCACTATAAAGTTTTGACGATGGTGTACTATAGGTAAAAGTATAGTTCATATCATCAACTGTAAAATAGTCGTTAAAATATTCCAAAAAATACTTAGCTATAGAATTGTTTAAAATATCATTAAACACACTGTCTTGATATGTCTTATCTTCAACATAAAACAATTTGTCTACCCTTTCTTCTATAATGCTCTCATCTGTCTCGTCTTCTGTGGCTGGGAAAGTCCCATTAAAATATCTGTAAGCATTATATGTGTTAAACTTGATGTAAATTTTTGCTGAGATAATACTATTTTTTGGAACCCATGTGCCTAGACTATTTGAAAATTCTATATTTGACAAAACATAATTCTTTATTTGATCAACAGTAGCTGTCCCATTATATGTTTCAATTTTGTCATCATCATCTTTAGGTAGTTTCCCAAGGTCTTCAACAAATCTATTGGTGGCACTCAAATAAAATGCATTTGCATAGCTTTGCACTTTTGAGCGAAAATCATCCAGAGTTGTTCCTGCGGAATTTAATCCATTATTTAATTCATCTGCATAAAAATTTAAGTTCAATTGCATTGTTACTGTTGTATTTTTTCCAGAAGTATCAACAATAATTGAATAATCAACTTTTCCACACCCGCACAAAGCAAAAATACTAAAAATACACATTATTATCGCTAAAATTTTCTTCATATTTAATATTATATTATATTTTGCAAAAAACTAAAACAATTTGCAGCATAATTTTTTTAATTATACTTTGTTTGCTATTTCATTTTTTTGTTTATTTATTTTTTTATTGGTAAATATCATTTAGGGAGTTAATATGAAACAAAAAGTAAATTTTAATGAAAGCAAAACAATTGTAAATCTTGCTCGTAGTTTTGCAAGTGAATGTATGGAGGGAGCAAAATATCAATTTATTGCAAGTCAATGTGAAATGCAAAAGTTAAACAATTTGCAAACAACATTCAAAACGCTTGCAAAGCATGAAATGTCTCACGCAAAAGTGTTTTGGGATTTGATTCATCAAAACTATGAGGGAGACATAATTCAAAACATTGATATGAATTTTGGATACCCCTTTGATTGCAATGATTTGGTTCAAAGTATTCAATGTCATAGTGAAAGCGAAGCATATTTAAGTGATAACATTTACCCGACTTTTGCAAAAATAGCAAAAGAGGAGGGCTATCCTGAAATCGAGCACAAATTTAAATTGATTGCAACAGTAGAAAATTGCCATAGTATGCTACTTAAACAAATTCATCAAAAACTTGAAAGTGGAAAACTTTACAAAAGCCCAACAACTCAAAAATGGAAATGTGGTCAATGTGGATTTGAACACGATGGAAAACAGCCTCCATCACCTTGTCCACTCTGCGAATACGACAAAGGATACTATGAAATCAAATTCGATATGGGAGAATAATTATATAAAAAAGTTGTAGAGAGTGAATATCACATTTCTACAACCTTTTTTACATACTTGTTGTTGCTGAAAAATCAATTTGATTTCCATCAATATCTGTCTCATGATAATATGTGCCATAAGGATAAAGTTCCTTTCTCGTGCTTGAAATATCACTATCTGTTTTCATAAAGTAGTTATATGAAATTTTTTGTGCACTATCTGGATCATCCCACGTGCAATCAACAATATACCAAGCCTTTTGGGAATTGTTTGGAGTGCTTATGTAAACTCTATTCCATGAATGTGCTCCTATGCTTGCACTCATAAGTGGAAAAAGTGAAAACATATTTGTAAAATCAATATTACTCCAATTTATGTTGTCATCAACCAAACCAAAGCAAACTCTTGTTTCAATTCCCATAATTCCACACATAAGAGAAAATGTTTGAGCATATCCTGTGCATACCGAAAGATTTTTAAGCACTGTTCCACTAGCAAAAAATGCCATATCACTAAGGTTATCGCTAGTAAATGGTGTGCCGGTCGCTCTTTGGTAAGTGGTGTTATCATATGTATTATTTAAAACAATCCAATCGTGAATTGCTTTAATAATTTCATAATCGCTCATACCTTGCGAGCAAATTTGTGACAAAATATATCTTGCCGAATAATATGTTTCCTCTGCTAAATGATTTAGATCAGAACTATCTTGATTCACAAATTCAGGCTTTCTTCCAAACTGAACTGCCATCAAAAGTTGAGAAACTGTCTCAACTGGCACGGGTTGATATGAATCAATAGGGAAAACTTGATTTGTCCTTTGTCCAACATAATCAGCATCAACACTTGAATGACTTTCATCAGCCTGATATTTTCCTGCATTGCTATAATCAAAATCAATGGTGTAAACCCTATTGCTTTTTTGACTTGTTAAATGACTGCTTGCAGTAACATACAAATAAAGTTGATCATGAGCTCTTTCAATTAGTCCCATAACTTTTGGCATATCTCTCAAAGCGTTCACAATAATTTGAGACATTATATCATTGCCACTTGTTGAATCAACACCTATGTTGTTAACAACAGGAAGCAATCTTTGAATTGCACAAGTATCACTTGTATATGCATTATCAATTCCAGCATAGTTATAATTCACATATATTTCAATGCTGTCAAGTCTATACAAAATGGCATATAACACTGCTTCACCCAAAGCAAATTCGTTTTCAACTGCATAAGTATAATCTTTGCCATTGTAAAAAAATTTTTGTGACTGATAATCTTCAATTTTATATGTTTTGAGATTTTGTATCAATATTTTGTCGTTTGTTTTCAAGCAATCTTCTGCTGGTTTTGGAGTTATTATAATTTGATATTCACCAGTTTGTGAGATTTCAGTGTCAATATCAATTTTATATAAATTTATGTTATCATCAAAATCGTTTTGAGTAACTTCTATTTCTTCACCATTATTTATTGATACAATGTATCTATTCACTCCTTCCACTTCACTAAAAGTCAAAAAATACTTTCCCTCTTCTGCCACAACATTTGCAGTTGCAATTTCTTCAAGTTCAATATCATAATAATATTCATAATCAAGTGTTGATTGATCTGAATTTTGATAATATTCATCATCAGTCATAGCTATAACTTTAATTTGATTTTGACCTAACTTTAAATTGTTTGTTATATCAATGTTTGTTTGATTTCGTGTTTCAATAAAGTCTCCATCAAAATAAATTCTAAATGAAACATACACAACAGCATAATCGGTTATTATGTTTATATGTCTTGTTTTTGCTCTGCTTGTTTCTGGCTCAACAAATTCAAAAGTTGGTGTTTGTAATTTAATCAAATTTTTATATGTAATGTTTGATGCTTCACTTTGATATGTTCCATCTTTGGCAACTATTGAAATATGATAATTTTTTCCATCACTCAAAACATTAGATAAATCATATTCACAATTAGTTGTCTCAAAAAATTCCTCATCAACTGTTATTTGATATATTGCCACATCTTGCAAGGCATCAAACGTCAAAACTTTTTGAGAACTGATTTGTATGTTTTGAATAGGTTTCCCGACAAAATCAGGTGTTTTTTCATATTTCAAAACTTCGCTATTTGATGATGCCATATATTTAATATTGCCATCATTTCCATAAACTTGATTTGCTTTGACTGTTATATCATATTTTCCAAAGCCATTCAAAAGCATTGAAACATTTATTTGGTTTGATTGAGTTTCAATAGATTTTTCATTTACACTCACAATATATGAATTTGCAGTGCTGACTGCGTCAAAAGACAATATGTATTGTCCATTTGATTTGGTTATTTGCAAGTTTTTTGGTGTATCTTGATTGCTTGCAATAAAGATATTTACTTCTCTTGAACATTCACTTGCCAAAAAATTGCTTGTAGCTGGACAAAAAACTGAAAACGAATTGTTTGTGCCTCTATGTAAATAATTGTTTAATCCATTGCTATAATCATACAAATTAAAACTACTTTCTGTTGTTAAAATAGCAATACCATTGACATTAAGTTTGTAATAATATGCACCATTAACTTCATTCCAAAACAATTTGCCAGTTTCAGAATCAAACTTTATTGAAGGTGCACTTAATTTTTTTCGTAAATCCAATATTTTAGAACTTGAAAAATTTGAATGTTGAATTTGTGCACTCTGAGAAAATGCCCCCACTCTTATATCATATACCCCACTTTCTAAAACATATTCTTCAAATAAAAAAGTTGTATTTGTGGTTTGATAAACTTTTCCGTTTATTTCAACGCCGTAGTAATCAGCATTTTCAACTTTATTCCACGACAAAACAAACGTATCTGAATTTATTGATACATTTTTTGGGGTGGATAGTTTCGCTTTTGATGTGCAGGCATAAAACATTGGTAACAAACATATCATCAAAACAAAAAATAATAATATTCTTATCTTTTTCATATGCAACCTAAATAAAATGATTTTTATTTATAATATTATTATATCATAAAAACAAAATATAATCTATAATTTAACAGTACTTTGTATGCATAAACTTTTTTGTTCTAATAAAAAACTTGCCTAGGAATAACCTAAAGCAAGTTAATTTATTTTTTCTTTTGACAATTTGGACAAATGCCATAAAATGTCAGTTCATGATAATTTACCTTGAAATCCATAAGTTTTGAAGGTGTTTGAATTGCGTTTGGCATGCTCAAATCTTCAATTTTTCCGCACTTTTCACAAACCAAGTGATAATTACAATCAACATTGTTTGTGTATCTATCAGTTTGCCCAGTAGCACTAATTTTGCGAAGATCTCCATTCTCACAAAAATAAGCCAAATTCCTGTATAACGTAGCTCTTGAATAATCAGGATAATTTTTTCTTATCTTTTGCAAAAGTTCATCTGCTGTTGGATGATAACCTTTTTTGAAAGCATCCAAAATAATTTTCTTTTGTTCAGTATTTTTATACATAATAAATACTCCTTAGTATTATTATAATAAACTATAAATTTATTGTCAAACAAATAAGTTATTTATTGGTTGATAATTTATTTGTTTATATATTATAATTTTTTAATTTCATAGCCATCTCTTTTATCGATGACAACAAAGCCTAGCTCCTCAATTTTTGCACGAAGTTCGTCGGCAAGCTTATAATCTTTTTTTAATTTTGCATCTATCCTATTTTGTACAAGTTCCAAAACTTCAGCTGGAATATCACTTTGTTTTTCTTCTGGCTCGCAAAGTTCTAAAGATAAGCCAAAAACTCTATCCATATCAAGTGCTAATTCATAAACTTTTTTTGAATTTGGCATTTCCTTGAGCATAGTCCACAAAACACCAAGTGCATAAGGAATATTTAAGTCATCATTTATGGAATCAACAAATTGATTTTTAAATTCTTGAAGTTTTTCTTCATCACAAGGTTCTTTTCCGTTTTTATGAGCAAAGATAAGTTGAAGAAGTCTTTGCCTTGCTGTTTTGCTGCTGTCAAGTGCTTCAAAAGTAAAATTTAGTTTTTTGCGATAATGTCCATTCAAACAAAAATAACGATAATCGAGTGCAGAATATCCTCTTTTCTCTAATTCATCAATCAAATAGCAATTACCCAAGCTTTTTGACATTTTTCCGCCATCAACTTGCAAAAACTCAACATGCATCCAAAATCTTGCCTGAAGTTTGCCTGTGAGGCCCTCGCTTTGAGCAAGCTCATTTTCGTGATGAACAGGGATATGGTCCACACCCCCAGTGTGAATATCAAATGTGTCGCCCAAATACTTTCTGCCCATTGTTGAGCACTCAATGTGCCATCCTGGATAACCTAGGCCCCAAGGGCTTTGCCATTTCATGATGTGATTTTCAGGTGCTTTTATCCAAAGAGCAAAGTCATATGGGCTCTTTTTTTCTTTATTAACAGCAATTCTTGCTCCAGCTTTCAAATCTTCAAGATTTATGCCACTAAGCCTTCCGTAGCTTTGAAGTTTTAAAACATCAAAATATACATTTCCATTGACTTCATAAGCCATCCCATTTTCAACAAGCCCCTTAACAAATTCAATAATATCATTTATATGATCAGTTGCTTTTACAACATGTTCTGGAGTTTCGATATTAAGTTTTTTTAAATCAACAAAAAATTGTTTTGCATAAAACTCAGCAATTTCAATTGGCGTTTTGTTTTCCTTTTTGCTTGCCTTTTCCATTTTATCTTCACCAGTGTCTCCATCACTTGTGAGATGCCCAACATCAGTGATATTCATAACGCCATCAATTTTGTAGCCATTATATTTCAAAACCTGTCTTAATGTATCCATAAAGATATACGCTCTAAAATTTCCAATATGAGCATAACTATAAACTGTTGGTCCACAAGAATACATTCTGACAGTATTATCTTTTTCTGGAACAAAAACTTCTTTTTTTCGCGTTAACGTATTATACAATTTAATCATAAAATCCCCTAGTCAATCATTTCAAATAAAGCTTTCACTTGCTTATTGATTTGTTCTATATTATTTTTATATGCAAGTTCACCTTCAAAGTTCTTTTTGGCTTTTGTCAAAAAGTCGTTTAAATAGTCCCTACCTGCATCTGTAATGCCATATGAGATCTCTCGAGTATCAAATGCGTCACGATATTTTTCAATGAGACCCTCTTTTTGGAGTTTTCCACAAAGGAGTGCTATATTACTCTTTGCCAGCCCAACCGTTCTCTTTAACAAGCTTGGCGAAACGCGATCCTTTATGGATGCTTGAATTAAAATTTTTACTTTTGAAGTCAATACTGCACTTTTATTTGTTTCATCAAAGCCTTCAAAAAGATTTTGAAGCCTTGAAGCAAGCAAAATAACTGACTTAATGTCGTTTAAATTATTGTTTGCCATAATGAACTCCTTATAATATTATAACTAAAATATATTATATTTACTTTTATTTTTTTTGTCAAAAACTTTGAGTAATTATTTTTTTATGAATACAAAATATTTTAAGTAGATATTTATTTTTAGTTTTGGAATATTTTATTTTGCTTTGCACAACATATTGATATGAAAAAGAAATGGTTTGAAAAAAAATTAAATATTCTAATCATATTTTTAGTGCTTACATGTGTTTTTATTGCAGGTTGTGGGGAGGCTACAAACAATATTTATGTGGACGGTATTGAGATTAGCAAAAAAAACTTGTATCTTGCAGAAGGTCAAACTGCTGTAATATCAGCACAAGTTTATCCATTTAATGCATATAATCAAAACTACAGCTTTGAAAGTAGTAATTCAAGTATTGTAACATGTGAAGATGGCTTTGTTGTGGCCAAAAAAGCAGGTGAAGCAATGATATATGTATATAGCGAAGAAGGCGGATACAAAGATAGTTGCAATGTGCTTGTGACCACTGCAAGCAACAATTTAGAACTCAATAATTATAACAATTTAAATATGCCACCTAAAGAACTTGAACCAATTTACAACAGTGAGGATTATAACTCATCGCAAACAACAAGTGCTCAATCAATAACCAAAAAAAATAGCCAAAAAGAATTGCTAAATTTTTTAAATAAAAAAAATAATAAATCAAAGAACAACGAACAATTTAAAGTTAACAAATCAAATAATGAAAAAAATAACCAAAATCTTTCATCATTTTCTAAATTTAAAAACTTGGCTGCGAAAAAAGTGAGTGCTGAATTTAATAGTGACATTGAAGCAGGAAAAAAAATCTTAAAAAACTTAAAATCAGATCTGCAAGATTCAATTCTGAATATGGAAAGTCAAAAAAACATATTTTCATCTTTATTTCAGGATAGTCAAAGCTCACTATTAAATGCTTTTAATAATTTAAACATCGAAATATGTAATGAAATTTCAAACACAAAACAATCTATTTTAAATAACCTTGTTGAATTTGAAGATAAACTTGATAGTGGCGAATATACTGTTGAAACAAAAGATATAAATGGCGTTACATTTGTAATGATAAAAAACAACTTAAATAATAAAAATGTGGAAAATGTTTAAGTTTTCCATATTTTTAAATTGACTGATGATTATTACAAAATACAAATTTTATCACAATAAATTTGTTGACTATATTCTTTTGTTAATTTAAAATATATGTATGAAAAATAAAGAAAAAATGGTTGCGATAGTCACAGGGGCATCAAGCGGAATTGGACTTGCAACAGCAAAAATGTTAATTCAAAAAGGTGTGAAAGTTTATGGCATTGCACACAATGATTTTAAATGTGATTTTGATTACACAAAATGTGATGTCACAAATGTTGAAAGCATACAAAGTACACTCAAACAAATTTTTGAAAGAGAAGGAAAAATAGACTATCTTGTAAATTGTGCCGGAATGGGTATTTCTGGAAGCGTTGAAAACAGTCCAGATGAAAAAATAAAAAAGATTTTTGATGTAAACTTTTTTGGAACAGTAAATATGTGCAAAGCAGTAATCCCCTATATGAGAAAAAACAATTTTGGACATATTGTAAACATAAGCAGTGTTGCTGGCGAACTTCCTATTCCTTTTCAAACATTTTATAGCGCCACAAAAGCAAGCATAGAAAGTTTCACTGCAGGGCTCTCGATGGAAGTTAAACCATTTGGGATAAAGGCGGTTTGTGTTTTACCTGGTGACACCAAAACAGGATTTACAAATGCAAGAGAAAAAAATCCTCTTGATGATGAAAGTTATGAAAACAGAGTTAACAAAAGCGTCGGTCAAATGGAAAAAGACGAACAAAATGGAATGACTCCTGAAAGTGTTGCAAAAGTAATTTGTAAAGCTCTTTTTAAAAAAAATCCAAAGCCTATAAATGTTGTTGGGTTTAAGTACAAGCTTTTTATTTTTCTTAGCAAAATCTTGCCAAAAAAACTTGTATACAAAATTCTTTTTGATTTGTATGCAAAATAATAAATGCACAAAACGTGCATTTTTTTATAATATAAAATTAAATTTAAGGTATTGCAAAAATAATAAAAATGATATAGAATAAAATTAACATATATTTTTATTAACTAATAATTTAATTGACCATTATATTTTGTATAATAGAATAAGAGGTTTTACTATGAAAAATTTAAATTTTTATGAATTACTTGGAATAAATATTTTTGCTTCTCCAGATGAAATAAGAATTGCATATTTAAAGAAAGTAAAAGAATATCACCCAGATACTTTCATGGGCGAAAAAGAAACTGCAGAAGAAATGACTGCAAACCTTAATCTTGCCTATTCCACCCTAAAAGACGAACAGAAAAAATTTGATTATGATAGTAAAAATGGTTTTGACAAAATTAGAGAAAAAGAACTGAAAAAAAATAACAAAAAAGAACAAGCAAAAAACATAAATAAAGCTAAGCAAACAAAACCAAAGAAAGATAAGAAAAATGAGAAAGAATCTCAAAGAAACACAAAAAAAGAGACAAAAACTTTTTCGAGTGAAAATTCTAAAAGTTCTCAACTTGAAGAAAATCAAAATAACCAACAAAAAGAAAAGTTCATACTTGACTTTGTTATTATCACTCTTTTGACTGTTATATTGCTGTTAATATTATTTAATAGATAAGATACGTATTGAAACTATGTATCAAAAAAATACCATACTAGGAAAACCCTGTATGGTATTACTTTTTATATAAAAACAAAATGGTAAAATGTTTTCAACGGGCTTATTATATACCATAATTTTTTGTTTGTCAATACCGAAATGTCAATTTTTTTTTATTTATTTTTGATCATCTTCAATTTGCAAAACAAACACCTTTTTTGGTCTTTGTCGCTTTCTCTCTATTCTAAAAACAATTCCAAAAGCAATCAAAATTACAATCGCAATTCCAGCCAGTCCCATCATTAGTGGCACTTTCGACCTAAACTGTTTTATTATTTTTCCTGTTCCGTCCATCTTGTCAAACAAACCATCATTGATATAATTTTCAGATTGGAATTCTGTAGTCAAATTTTCAATTGCAAAATAATTATAGTCAAATGTTCCTGCAAATGGACTCTCAGTTGTGCCTATTGGAACAAAAAAGTAATCAGTGCCCATATCAATATCATTTTTAAGTTGATAATAAGCTTTGCTATATTGTACTTTTTCTTCGCCTGCTTCGATATTATTGTTGATTACATAACTTAATAAGGCTAAATCACTTGCATCTTTAATTATATAAGGCACATCGCTAGTTCCTTTGCCTTCAAATTCAAATTTAACTAGATGCAAATACCAAGTATCTGCAACAAACGAAAGAATAACTCTTTGATTTGTTGCAATATTGCGAATTTTTAATGTAGAATATGTATCAAAATTAGTTCTAACTGCATCTCCTATTGTTTGAAGATATAAATCACCGATCAAATACTTTTCGCTTTTTGGAGTCATTTTAAAAGTTATTGTGTCCCCATATTCAAGTTCAAAAACATCATTTTTATTGATATAGTTTTCATCTGTTTCTATTGAACCATTTTGTCCGTTCCAAATAACACTTACTGTATATGTCCTTTTCACAAAAACAGCAGTAATATATAAATCTTCATAAATATTTTTCAATGTAAGGTATGAATTTGTAATTTCATTTGGGGTTACACCAAAATCTTCATAGTCAATTTCATTTCCATCAGCGTCTTTAACAATCCAATTATTAAAAACACATTGCATATGATAGTCAACTTGTGCAACCTCAAAACTTACGGATGAACCACCATCAATATATTCCTTTATCGTTCCACTAGTAAAGTTATTACTATTAACTTTAATTTGTCCAGCGTTTCTGGATACACCATCAATTACCACACTGTTCACTTCAAATGTTAGTTTATATAGTTTTGTGAAAACTAGTGAAATATCTAAGTCTCCTGTGACATTATATATTTTAATCTTCGTGAGTTTATTGCCTTCATACAAAAAGTCATAAGTTATATCAAGGCCACTAACATATGAAATTTCTGTTAAAGAACTTTCAAATTTATATCCTTCTCTTGTATTTATAGAAATTTCAATATCTGTTCCAAAATATATATTCGCAGTTTTTGACACAATTCTTTCTTCGCCAAAATTTGTTTGTTTGTTTGTTTGCAAGTTAAATGAACTATAAATCATATTTCCGTATTCATCTTCAAAACCTGCGACAAATTCTGTATCCCCGCCTTCAAAACTGTTTGGTGAAGTTATAGAGCCATAAACAAGTGTAGCAGTGCTATAATTTTTTTGAAAATGTAAAATAACCTCATAGTATCCAGTTCCACCTGAATTTTGTAAAGTTAAAATATATTGATTATTAACAAGTCCATATGTAGCATTTAAACTCTCATTATTACTCAATTTGTTTATAACCGAAACTCCTGAATCAACCAAGTGATAATTTATATTTGGATTCAACTGAATTTCAATCTTTTCATTATTTCTCAAAACAATTTTATCACCAAAATATAAGAGATTTTCTTTTCCCTCATAAACATTATTATTTCTTGTGATTGAAGCATCAATGATGTATTCATCATTTTTGTTAATAACAATAGGATCAGTTGAATTGTTTTCATCAATCAAAATTTTTTCTAGAGAAATTAAATATGACTTATACACAAATCTTGCCACAAAATTTGTATTGTCAAAATTGACAAAATCAAGTTCTAATTTTGTCATGGTTGTATTTATTTCATAAATATATTTATCACTTTCGTATAATATATATTCATCCTCATTTTTGAGATACCATCCCAAAAAGATATAATCATCATTTGGTTTTGCAGTTAAAACAATTTTGCTCCCCAAGAAAACATTTTTTGTTACGTTTGGTAACAAATCATTTGATATTTCATCAATAGAGATTACTCCAGCACTAGCATCTTGAACAAACTCATATTCTTGATTTTCTGCTTCCAAAGTAACTGAAAGGTTTACTTCCCATTTCGCATATAACACAATTTTTCCATAAAATTCATCTTCATTTTGAACTTCAGGTTCATTATAAAATTGAATTTTAGAAAGAATATCATTTATCTTTTTTATTGAAGTTTCTAAATTTAAATTATTATCTAAAATTGAGTCGTACAAATAACCTTGATTGTCAAAATACATACATGATGACTCATCATAACCAAACCAGCCTACAAAAGTACAGTTTTCCCTTGAAATAGAAGTTAATTGTGTTTCAACTCCATATTCAAATCTGTCAACCAAGCCATTATCTTCATAAATTTCATAATTGCCGTTTAAAAAATAGTCATAATATTCTATTTTAAAAAGTTTGTTGGCATATTCTTGCTCATCATTTAAATTTTGAATTTCTTGTTGTTCACTGTTTATTTCATTTCTTTTAAGTGCATTTTGAGATTTAGTTTCAGGCAAATTTTCACTTGCTTCGTATATTTCTGTAATTTTATTTATTTGACTTGAAGCATGAATTAAAGCAACAAAAAAAAGAGACACAATAGATAATAGTGCGAGCAAAATAATATTAAGTTTTATTGATATTTCTTTTTTCATTTTCACCTTAAATTATTTTAAAATCACATGTAACTTATATTTAAATTATATATTTTATTCAATTATATATCAAGCAAAATTCGACACAATAAAAAATTTGTGTGGCAAATTCTGGTTTTAAAATTCTTATTACAAAATCAAATATATGAATAATGGTTTGTCACAAATTTTCTTAGGTGCCACAGGCACTTTTTGTTTTGTTTGTGCTTATATTTTTTAAATCACAAAAAAAGAGAGCAATTGGGTTTGTTCTCTTAATATATCCATGTGTCACTGACACTTTCTTTGGCACAAGTAATATTATTAAAAAAAGAGAATGATTGGGTTCATTCTCTTAATATATCCATAAACTTAATATAGGTG
>CAJOLY010000024.1 GCA_905235485.1 uncultured Clostridia bacterium | reverse complement strand
AAAATTCTGTTTTTCATTATATCACTTATCAATGTGTATTGTTTGAGCGAGTGACAAGTGATAAAATCTTCTTCTTCAAAATACTGAATTTGAGGATTAAGTAAACTTTCAATTTCAAGTAAGTATTTTGTTTCAAAAACATAACCACGAGTTAATTTTAACACAGAAAGCTCTTTCATTTTGAAATATTCCAAAATTTGCAAAAAAGTTTTATGCTGAAAAAGTGGAGCATCTGAAAACAAAACAAATGTATATTTTGATTTTGTGTCAACTGCTCTTTTTACTGCAGGCAAAAAATCTTCACCAAAAGTGTAATCTGCATATCTTATTGTCGTGTCAAAAACGCTGTTCTCTACCCACTCCAAAAGTGTTTTTCCAAACAAATTTAGGTCATATAACTTTTTGCTTGATTCAACTTTTGGATTGTCAACCTTTAAAATAACAGTGCAAACATCAATGTTTTCACTTTCAAAATCTTTAGAACTTTGCGCCATTTGTTTGGTGCTTATGTCTTCAATTATCTCCATATTTATATGATATTCTCTTTTTATAAAAAAGTCAATTTTATTTAATATGTAAAAATTTAGGTAAAAGCAAAAAGCCTAAAATTTAGGCTTTAATATATTTTTTTAAAAAAACTATTTTGTTAATTTTCTTCTATCTTCAAAAAAATTTTGAAGCAATGATTTACATTTTTCTTGCATAACACCCATTTTAACTTCTGTTTTTGTGTTTAGATTTTGGTTATTTAAGATATCAATTCCACTGCCACAAGCTCCAAAGTTTGGTTCTGTTACGCCAATCACCACTTTCTTTATTCTATGGTTAACAATTGCTCCAGCACACATAGCACAAGGTTCCATAGTTACATAAAGTGTGGCATCATTCAGTCTCCAATCACCAACTTTTTTGCATGCATTTTGGATTGCAACAATTTCTGCATGATAAATTGAGCAATGCTTTTTTTCTTTTTTGTTGAACCCCCTGCCAATCACTTCGCCATTTTTAACAATAATGCAACCCACTGGAACTTCCTCGTTTTTGTATGCCTTTTGTGCCTCCAAAATTGCATAGTCCATAAATTTCTCATCTATTACTTCAATTTGATTATTTAAAATTTTGTTATTTTCTTTTTTGTTCATATCTCACCTAAAAATTAGTCAAAATTGATAAATTTTGTTTATACAAACATTATGCCAAAAATAACAAAAAACTCCAAACAAAAGTTGGAATTTATTTTAAGGTTTAATTTTGATCACTTATGATAAGTCTTTCCATTCAAAATGGTGAAAGATCGATATATTTGTTCAACCAAAATAACTCGCATAAGTTGATGTGGAAAGGTGAATTCTGAAAATGATAATTTCAAGTTTGAATTGTCACTTAATTCTTTGTCAAGCCCAAAGCTTCCACCAATCAAAAATGAAATTGTTGAATTTCCATTTGTCATCAATGACTTTATTTCTTTTGCCAATCCTTCACTGTCAAAATTTTTGCCTTGAATTTCAAGCGCAATAATGTAACCTTGCAAATATTTTTTTAATCTTTCAGCTTCTTCTTTTTTTGCTTGCAAAATCGCTTTTTCACTTGTGCCATATTCACTTTCTTTCACTTCAAAGATATTCAGTTTTGCAAAAGGGGTTATTCTTTTTTTATACTCCTCAATTGCATCTTTCCAATATTTTTCTTTGAGGTTTCCCACACAAACAATATTTATAGTTATCATACAACACCCCAAACAAAAGTGAAAACTGTGATAAGTGTTGCTAAAACAAAGCAAGAAATCAATGGAATTTTGTACTTAAATTTTAAGTCACCATAATTTTTGCTGTCATTTATATACAAATCAAATACATTTTGTGGTGACTTCATATTTGGAAAAATATATCTTTCAAATGCAGACACAACCTCGACATCTGTCATATTTTGGTTGTTTTCTCTAAGCGATTTTTCAATGTTTTCAAACATGTCATTGTAACTATTGAACCCCGTTTGCAAAAATAATTTTCTAAGTAGTGCGAAAACACCAATAAGTGCTAGCACGATAACTACAACTACAAATATGATAAACAAAATCACACTTTGGTTTGCAATTGTGTTTAGCATACCAGATAGACTAAACCCAGTGAGTCCAGTGGTTTCGGAATATGAGATGAATACATTAACAAAATTATTGCAAAAATGAATAATAACAGCTGGCCAAATGCTTCTGGTCATTGTTGCAACAAGTCCCATCAAAAGCCCTAAAATTGTCGCATAGAAAAATTGAGAAATGTTGAGATGCATAAGTCCAAAAAGAATTGAACTCAAAATTATTGCTTTTTTGTAACCAATCAAGTTGCTTGTTCCGCGAAGTATCAGCCCTCTATGAACAAACTCTTCAAACAGTGCCGGCATAATTGCAACGGAAATTACGTTAAACAAAAATTTACCAAAAGTGTTGTAGCCTTCACTTGTTGATGTGTAGGTTGGATTGTAGCCGATATAGCTCAAAATTATTGAAAAGAAGTTTGAAATAAACAAATTAAGAACAAATGCAAGAGCTCCTATACCAAAACAAATTAAAATTGCTTGCCAGTTTAATTTTTTGTAACCAAAATCATCAAAAACTTGCTTTGGTTTTTTTTTGAACATCAAAATATACATTGAAAATGGAAGTAAAAATAATATTCCAATTTGAATTATACTTGTGCTAACTAGATCTAAAACAATTTCATTTTCAATTCCATTAAAAACACCTAAATTTGATGCAATTCTAACCAAAACAAAGGTGAAAAGAATTGCAAAGTAAATTATAAAAATCTTTAAAAATTTTGAATTTTTCTCTTTTTCCATATCTACCTTTATATATTATTACATTTATCTTTTCAAAATAACCTATTTGAATGCACTAATCACTGCAAAAACCCAAAAAATAATTCCTGTTATAATTGCAATAACAATTGTTTGATTTTGATAAAATTTTTCATTTGCAGTGTTGATTGCTTCAAACACATTGTTTGAATTTTGAGTTTGATTATCAATATCTTTATTTATATTTTCAATTTGGATGTCAGTTTCTTTTGTTATATTTTCAAGGCTTGATTGATTTTCATTTTGTATACTCAAATTTACACTCTGACTTGCTTGTTGCTTTTTTTCTTTTGGTTTTTTCAAAATAAAGTTTATTACCCACAAAAGTCCAAGTATTGCAGCCACTGCAAAAATAACAAGCAAAATTGGATATATCACATTCCAAGCATTTGAATAATCTAAAATCTCTTCACTGTCTCCTGAAAGATAAGAAGAGAATAAAATAACAAAATTATTAAAAAAGTGCAAAAGCATTGTATAGATTATGCTACCTGTTTTGATTGCAATATATGCCATAACTCCACCCAAAAAGAGTTGATACACAAGTTGTTGCAAATTTTGATGCATAAGTGAAAAGAAAACTGCCGAAAGCACAACCGCTGTGACTGTGCCAAATTTTTTGAGACCATTTGTGATTATGCCTCTAAAAATAAGTTCTTCACAAATTGCAGGAAGTAGTGCAACATAAAACACTGTGCCAAAAAACTTCCAAAATGTGCTGACATCAATGTTTGCAACGCTTGATTTATAACCCCAACTTGAAGTGATACTATCAAGCATATTGATAAGTGGTGAAAAACCAAAAAGTGCAATGAGTCCAATTGCTAAAACGCACATCAAAACCCAAATGTTGAGTTTGAAATTGATTTGATTTGCGGTTTTGTAGTTTACTTTTCGCCTTTCACTAATAAATATAAAAACAATCAAAAATGAAATTTGTGGAACAAGTGCAGAAATGAGAGTTGAAGTAAATTGATAAGTGTTTACAAATGTTTTCACACTTTCATCACTTGATGAATAAGGGAGACCTGTTATTAGTCCACATATCAAAACAACAATCAAAATCAAAATTTGTGGAACAAGCAATGCCAAAATAAATGCCAGCCCACTGTCACTTTGAGAATATAAGTTTGTTTTAAGCTTTTTGTTTGAATACATAATAATATTATATATTATATTAAAATAATAAACAAATAATTTTATAAAATTATAAGAAATTTAGGTGCTTTTTACCTAAAACAGAAAAAAATAAAAATGCAAGCTGTGTAGCTTGCATAAAATTGAAAATTATCTCTTGCTGTATTGAGGAGCTTTTCTTGCTTTTTTGAGACCATATTTTTTTCTTTCTTTTTCTCTTGCATCTCTTGTTAAAAAGCCTGCTTTTTTAAGTTCTGCCTTGTAAGCTTCTTCATTGAGTTTTACAAGTCCTCTTGCAATTCCATGACGGATTGCACCAGCTTGACCAGTAAGACCACCACCTTGAACATTAACTTTAACATCAACTTTTTCTTCAAGTCCTAAAAGTGCAAGTGGTTGCTTTACAATATATTGAAGTGTCCCAAGGCCAAAATACTCTTCAAGTGGTTTTTTGTTGATTGTGATAACACCTGTTCCGTTTTCAATAATTCTAACACGTGCAACACTGCTTTTTCTTCTTCCAGTGTTGATTGGTTCTGCTTTTTTAACTACTTTCTTTGGCATATTATATCAACTCCTTTAATACAAGTTTTTCTGGCTTTTGAGCGATTTCTCTATATTCACCATCTTTGTAAACATGCAATTTGTTAAGCATTTTTCTTCCCAAGTTATTTTTTGGGAGCATTCCCTTAACTGCAAGTTGAAGAGCTTTTGGGCTATCTGTTGCCATAAGATCTTTATATTGCATTTCTTTCAAATGTCCAGCATAACCTGTGTGGTGTCTGTAAAGTTTTTGCTCAAGCTTTTTGCCTGTCAAAACCATTTTGTCTGCGTTTATAACAACTACATAATCACCAGTGTCCGTGTTTGGTGTGTAGGTTGGTTTATTTTTTCCTCTAAGTATCATTGCGATTTGGCTAGCGAGTCTTCCAAGAACCAAGCCTTCAGCGTCAATCAAATACCATTTTCTTTGAATGTCTGCCTCTTTTGGCATAAATGTTTTCATCGTTTTCTCCTTATCTTTCTTGACATATTTTTGCTGAGGGGCTAAGTCAACAAAAAAATGCCCATATAATAGACTTCAATATTTTACAACACAAAAGATAGTTTGTCAACAAGTTTTTGTGATTTTTTAATATTATACTTATTATATTAGAAATTGCAGCTGTTAGAGTTTTTATTGAATTTCGTTAAATGAAATTATATCGTAAAATTCAATTTATGAAGACACACAAGGCAAACAATGTTTGCGCAACAAAAAGTGTTGCTTATTCTTCGCTTTTTGCGAAGAATAACTTGTGCATCGCATTTAAACAAGCATCACAATAATTTGATTTAAAAGTTTAAAGCCAGCATCCGTACATAACAATCTATTATTTTTAATTTCAATAAATTTATTTTTAGATAATTCTTCAATTTCAGCTTTTTTCTTTTTAAGCAAATCAACGCCAAATTGCTTTTCAAAATCAATCAAATCAATTCCATCTTTCGTTCTAAGCGAAAGCATTAAGCATTCTTCAATTTTTGCATTTAAATCCAAAATTTCTTCATCTTCAATGATCTCTGATAAATCAGTTTTTCCCTTAGAATTTATTTCAAAAAACTCGCAATATTTTAAAAAATTATCGGTATTTTTCCAACGTTTGTTTTGTATGTAACTACTCGAAACCACACCTAGTCCCAAATATTCCTTATCTGTCCAATATTTTAAGTTATGTTTACACTCATAGCCAACTTTTGCAAAATTGCTAACTTCATATCGAAAGATGCCTTTCCTTTTTAACATTTTCAAAACAATATCATACATTTTGATGGAAGTACTTTCTTTTGGAAGTTTATAAACCGCATTTTTCAAATTATAATCAAGCTTTGTGTTTTCTTCAACAATCAATCCGTATGCAGAAATATGTGTTGCACCAAGTTTTATAAGATGTTTAATTTCCTTTTTAACATCACAAATTTTTTGTTTTGGGATTCCTAAAATCAAATCAACATTGATATTTTCAAAACCTACTTGTTTTGCGTTTTTGATGGCCATATCAAACTGCTTTTTTGTGTGAAGCCTGCCAATGAGCTTTAATAAATTGTCATTGTATGCTTGAAGTCCAATCGAAAGCCTATTAACTCCTGCGCTTTTAAATTCTTGAAGTTTTTGAATTGTTAAACTGTTTGGATTACATTCAATAGTTATTTCAGCATTTTTATCAACATCAAAATGTTTTCTTAAATTGCTAATAAGTCTTTCAATTTCTCCATTTTGCAAAACAGATGGAGTTCCTCCTCCAACAAAAATGGTATCTACAATATATTCAAGTTTTGAAAATTTTTCACCTTGCAACACTATTTCTTTTTCAAGAGCATTCATATACTTCAGTTTATCGTCATCACTTTTGCAAAACGAAACAAAATTACAATAATCACACTTCTTTTCACAAAATGGAATATGTACATATAACCCGATATTTTTTTTCATAAAAAAATTATACATCAAAGCATCAAAAATCACAAAAAAAATTCCTAAATAATTAGGAATTATTTTTTTAAGATTTCTAAAACTTTTGATCTATATTCTTCATCAGTTATTTCACCTTTATCTCTCATCTCTTGAAGTTTTTCAATTTGCTCGCCTCGTGATAGAACTATGTCTGCAATTTCCACTTTGCTTTCATCAAAAGTGATAGTTTCTTGTTTGTCATTTTGATGCGAGTCATCTTTAATTGTTTGATTTTGAGTTTCTATATTTTCAGATTTATCAATTTGGGTATTAAATATTTTTTTATCATCATAAAACTCTTTGTTTTTTTCATCATTAAATTTATCAGTTTGTATCTCATTGACATCTTCAAAAATTGTGAATATAGATCTCCCTTTTTGTGAAGGTGAAGCAAGATAAACAATCAAAATAACTGTGCCAACAAAAGGAATTAGCGCCCAAAGAAGTGACAAGCTTGTTTTGCCTGTATCATGAAGCCTTCTGCAAGTTAGTGACAGCATAGGAAGAAATGTCACTACTTCATATAAGCTTGATACTGAAATTGCAACCCTATAAAATACTTCAAAATCATAAATGAATATGATTGAAATTAGAAATGCTGATAAAAAACCAAACAAAACATTAAAAAGCACTGCATACCAGTACTCCAATAAATTGCTTTTGCCTTTAAAATCAAATGTTCTTGCAAACATATCTTTGTAAACTTTTAAACTTGTTTTTGCCATAATCAATTATATTATATAAAAAAATAAATAGAATTGCAACTTATCAATATTTATTTTTTTACTTGTTTATTTTTTAATAACTTCAAATATTTTTTTTAAATTTTAATGGTTTTAGCAAAATATTTTAAAACGATAAAAATTACAAAAAAGCTCTTTTCGATTTATAATAATCATTTCTTACTTCATTGTATTTTTCTGACAAATTCAATATGTATTTTTGTTTTTCTGCATCACTCATAAGAGCAAGTAATTTGCTGTCAGAAAGTTCTTTGAGTGGATTTATGCAATCTTCATTTTTCTTTAACAATTCATAAACTTTGTTTTGAAAAGCCTCTTTTTCAGCATAGTCATTTATCACCTTTATGGTTATCTCTGGAGTTTTGCATTCACTTTCCATAACCATTCTTATATGATTTTGAAAAGCTATGCTTCTCTTTATGCTTTGATTTTCCTCTTTATTTTTATATGAACAAGTCTTTAGCCTATTTTTTGCATCAAGTGCAAGTTTTTTTAATATATTTTTTGAATTTGTATCTTTCATAATTTTCTCCTCTAACTCTTAAATTATATATCAAAAAAAATGCTTAGCAATAGCAAAGACAAAACAAGTCATTTATAAATATAAACTTACAAATTCAAATTTATTTTGACAAATTTTAGCATTCTAAAAACATAAATATACATAGATTTTCAAAAAAATAATTGTTATTTACCCACAAAACAATATTTTTGCGACAAATTGTTTATTTTGTTTGATTTTATTTAAATAAGTAGTATAATTTTAAAGTTAATAAAAAACAATTTGTATTTTTGGAGCTATTATGAAAAAAGACGATTGCATTTTTTGCAAAATTATAAGTGGCGAATGCCCAAGTTACAAAATTTTTGAAAATGATTATACATGTGCCTTTTTAGATATTTCAAAGGATACTTATGGCCACACTTTAGTCATTCCAAAAGAGCATTTTGAAAATATTTTTGATTGTGACGAAAAATACCTTTGTGAAGTAATCAAAACCACAAAACTAATTGCAAATCACTATAAATCACTTGGATTTAAAGCTGTTAACATTTTGAATGCTAGTGGAAAGGAAGCTCAGCAAAGTGTATTTCACCTGCATTTTCACATATTGCCAAGAATAGATGAAAAAGAATTTGATGCATTTCCAAAGTTGAATGGCACTGATGTGACATTTGAAAAGCAATTAGAAAAATTAAAAATTGACTAATTTCAAAAATAGGTTTGTTGTACCAAACCTATTTTTTATTTTATATCTTTTGTAACTTCGCCATTTTTTTTCTTTTTTGTAACCACAACTTGTCCTTTCTTTTTTTCAACTTTCAAACTATAAACATCTTCGTTTAATTTAGCCAAAGAATTTTTATTGTTTAAATTTTTTCTTTTCTCTTTTTTATTTTGATTATTATTTTTAAAGTTTTTGTTTTGTTGTTTCATGTCTTTGTCAGTTACTTGATTTCTCGTTTTTTGACTTTGTTCTTTTATCTTACTTTCTAAATTGTTTTTTTTCTTTTGCAATGTTAGTTTTTTTAAAAGTATCTTTTTGAATAGTTTCATTTTGAGTGTTAGTACTTTTCATATTTTCACTGTCAAATTCAAAAAACGCATTACTTTCTGCAATCTGCATATTGCTTACAATTGCTCTCTCCTTTGCTTCATATTTGCGTTTGTTTTTATAATAAAAAATTATTGAATATAAAATAATAACTCCTCCAAATATACCTTCTATTGGATAAAATACACTAACAATCGTTGAAAATCCAAATCGACTAAAAATAAAGCCCAAAGTTAAAACTATTGCTGAACATAAAAATTTGCTTTTAATAAATCGATTAAGCCATTCAACAATTGTGTAAGATGCAATACATATCGTTGTGAAAATTGCAAGCCACAATATTATTGAATATGTCACGCCAAAAAATGAATTGACTGAAAATGCAATGCTAACCATTGGCATATCACTCAAAAATATACTATCCCCACCCCTAAGTATCGCAAATAAAATCAAAGCAATCAAAACAAAAATTATGGAACTTGAAATTAAACTTGCTAGACCCACTTGCTTTTTGTTCATGTATTCACTGGATTTTGAAATAATAAAAATATTTGTGAAAGTATTCATACTAGCATATAAAAAAGTTGAAATTAGCACTGATACAAAATTAAAATTTATGTGCACACTTGAAACGCTTTCCAAATTTCCACTAAAAAGAAATGCAGATAAAATTGTGATGATAAAAACAATCATTATTGGCAAAATTATATTTGTGATTTTGTAAATATATTTAAGTCCTATGGCAACTATAATTGCAACAATAATTGCAGTTGCATTGGAAATGTAACAAAAATTATAACTCTCTTTAAAAACAAGTGTGCCTATACTGTCACTCCCTGCAAGCATAGATGCAAGAGTTATAAATGTGCAAAGTATGAATCCAAAATCAACAAAAACACCAGCTTTTCCAAACATTGCATTTGTCATATCACTGATTGACTTTGGCTTTATCATCTTTCCTAACTTTGCAAAGATATAAAAGAAAAAGAAAAATATACCGCATGCAAGCACCAAAAAAGGAACTGCCCAAAAGCCATATTGTCCAAAAAAAGCAATAATTTCCTTTCCGCTAGCAAAACCGGCACCAATAATTGCGCCTAAAATAATCATTATAAATGTAAATACAAATGACATTTTCACTTTATTATAATATAACAAAAAATAATTCAAACAAAATAAAAAAATAATATAATTACAAATTTATTGTCAAATTTTAAATTTTAGAGCATTTTTGATTGAAATTTTGTAACGATATATTGCATTTTCGATCCTTATGAAAATTTGTATGCACAAAAAAAGTCCAGCAATCTGGACTAATCTTTGTTTGAATAAATAAGCCTTCTGCACTGTTCACACTCATAAACTCCACCATTCTTTAATTTGTCAAGTGTGGACGAAGAAAGTTCAACCCTACATCCGCCGCATCGCTTGTCAACGAGTGGAACAAGCACTGGAAAAATTCCATCTTGCTTCATTGATTTATATTTTGCAAGTTTGCTAGGTTCAATGTTTTTTTCAAGTTCAAACATTTTGTTCTTAATTTCTTCAATTCCTGGCGTATTATTTTCAATCTTTTCATTTGACTGGTTTTTGAAATTTTCTTTTGCCTCTTTAGCATCCAATATCTTTTTGCGATAGGTTTTATATTCAGCAACAACTTTTTTTACTTCTTGATTATGACTTAGCATTCTATTTTCAAGTTCAGAAAGTTGTTTCGCAGTTTGATTCATTTTTGCTTCGAAGTCTTTTAGCTCATTTTCACTCATTTTGTCTACATCAGCATCTTTGTTTTTTTGAACATACAAAAGTCCTTTTTTTTGCACTTCCATTAGTTTTTCGAATGATGCCAAAAGTTCTTTTGATGTTTCTTCAAGTTCCAAAATTTTGTTTTGAGCATCTTTGATTAAAACATTCAAGTTTTCAACTGATGTGTTTGAGTTGTTTGCATTCATTTCTTTTTTTATTTTTTTAAGTTCTATATCTAATTTTTGATATTCTAACAATTTACTTCCCATAATACCTCTCTTAAGTTAGTCTATTTTTCATCAATGCTATTTTCTTCAAAAAGTGAAAGTGCTTGATCAATATATTTCAGCTCTTGTTCAAGTTTTGCCCTAAGCTCACCAACATTTGCCTTGATATCCATCAATTTTTTTTGCCTTTGAGTTAAATATTCATAAAACAATTCATAGTTGTCAGTGAAGTTAGTCAATCCGAAATAAATCTCCAAATCTGCAAGATTGCATTTACCTTTTGTCACGCGAATAACATCATAAAATTTGTCATCTTCTTTCACAAGTTTGTCAACAAGTATTTTATAACCATTTTTAACTAAATATTCTCTAAGAATTGGTGCATCTTTCATAGGTTGCAAAACAAAATCAAAAAGCCTTTTTGGTTTATGTTGCAAAATATTTATTATTTCATTTCCACCCATTCCTGCAATTACTGCACATTTAACTTTATCATATTTTGTTAATGCAAAAAAGCCATCGCCTAGGCGGAAACTAACAAATGGTGTGATATTGATTGAATCGGCAAGTAAAACAGCTTTGTTTAAGCACTCCTTACTTTTTTCAGTTGCAACAACCATATCTACTTTTTCTTGCAAAACTAGTTCTGCCGTAACATAACCGTGATCACAACCAATATCTGCAATTTTGCTTACAGTTGGACACAAATCAACAATAGCTTCTAATCTCGCACCAACATTTAAAACGCTTGCCATAGTCTTCTCCTTTACATATGATACATCAAAAATAAAAATAACACAAATCAATCAGCAAAGTCTTTCAATTTTTTACTGCGAGTTGGATTCCTTAGCTTTCTGAGTGCTTTTGCCTCAATTTGACGAATTCTTTCACGCGTAACATTAAATTCTTGACCAACTTGTTCAAGAGTTTTTGGATTTCCATCATCTAAACCATAACGAAGTCTAATAACTTTTTGCTCACGAGGTGTAAGTGTTTCAATTACCTGCAAAAGTTGATTTTTGAGCATACTTTGTGACGCTGCATCATCTGGCATAATGGAAGTTTCGTCTGGAACATAGTCGCCAACCTTGCTATCTTCATCACCAACAGGATCCTCCAAACTAAGTGGATCTTGTGCTATCTTTTGAATTTCGGCAACTCTTTCAGGCTCCAGTCCCAAAACTTCCGCAATTTCATCTATGGTAGGTTCTCTCCCAAGTTCCTGCAAAAGTTTTTTGCTAGCTCTTCCTAGCCTATTTATAGTTTCAACCATATGCACTGGAATACGAATTGTTCGCGCTTGATCAGCCATTGCTCTTGTTATACTTTGTCTAATCCACCAAGTTGCATATGTTGAAAATCTAAAACCTTTTGTGTAATCAAATTTTTCAACTGCTTTCAAAAGTCCAATATTGCCTTCTTGAATCAAATCCAAAAACTGGAGTCCATTTTTTCCACTATATCTTTTTGCAATGCTAACAACAAGTCGCAAATTTGCTTCACAAAGCTTGTTTTTTGCAGACTCATCACCTTCCAAAACTCTTTTTGCAAGTTCAACTTCTTCCTCTTGAGTGAGTAGAGGTACACGGCCTATATCTTTCAAATACATTTTGACAGGATCATCTACGCTAACTTGATTGATTAAATCTTCTAAAACTTCTTTGTCAAGTTCTTCTTGTTTTGATGTTGGAATAACTTTGACACCGTTCTTTTTTAATTCTGTTATAACTTCTTCAATCTCAGTTGCAGAAGCCTCATACTTCAAAAATTTGAGATATATATCTTCTTCTTGAATACCGCCTTTCTTTTTACCAATTTCCAATAATTTGTTGTATTCTTTCAAATAATTTTCGTTCAATTTTATTACCCCACTTTATTTAACAAAGTTTTTTTCTCATTTATTTCTTTTGAAATTTCATCAGCACGCCTAAGTAGTGCGAGTTTCACTTCTTCATTTGTACAATTTTGAATTTGTGCATTTATTTGATTTTGCTTTGCAACGAGCTTATCGAGTTTCAAAATATTCAAACAACCTTCAAACTCATTTTTGAGATTTGATATCTTTGAAAAATCAAAATTGATTAAATCAAACAAGTCACCATTATTTTCCACATCAAAAACATCATACAACCTTGATGCAATGGGAAAATCGTTTTGCTCTAAAAATTCATATACCATCTTAAAGTTATTATTGACAAAATCATCCCTTTCTACCCCATTAACATATGGCTTTTTGTGCAATACACTCGCAAGCACAAATTGCTCTGCTATGTAGTTTTTTGTTTTGGCCACTTGAACAAAGTCACTATTTTGAGAATTACTCTCACTTTTTTGCTTTGGCTTTGTTGAGAGAAGCTGTCTTAATATTGTTTCTCTTGGCACAGAGCTTATTTGAGCAATCAAGTCAATATAAACTTGTTTTTCACTTTCTTTTTTTATATTTGTAACAATTTTTATGGAATTATCTATAAATTTTGATACATTGTCTCTATCTTTTAAGTCAAGTTTTCGCGCTTCATTTTTTATTTCATATTCATAAACTGGCGTGGCATTATCAATCAGATTTTGATAATTTTCGGCCCCATATTTTTTTATGTACTCATCAGGATCAAGTTTTTCAGGAAGCTCCAAAACTTTTATATCAAACCCTTCTTCAAGCAGTGGCTCAAGTGCTTTTGCTGTTGCGTTTTTTCCTGCATTGTCACCGTCAAAACAAACAATCACGCTATCAACAAAACGGCTGAGCGTTTGTATGTGGTTTTTGTTGAATGCCGTGCCCATTGTTGCAATGGCATTTTTGAATCCTGCTTGCTGAAGAGCAACAACATCCATTTGACCTTCTACAAGAATAGCATAATTTTTTTCGAGTCTTGCTTTTCTTAAGAAGTTTATACAATATATGTTGCTACTTTTGTTAAAAAGAGGTGTGCCTCTTGTGTTTTTGTATTTAGCTTTTGCATTGCTATCAAGTGCCCTACCACTAAATCCAACAACCTTGCCTGTGTGGTCAATAACTGGAAAAACAACCCTCAGCCCCATTTCATCGTAAACTTTGCCTTCTTCCCCCCTTGCACAAACACCAGCTTCCAAAATATCTTCAATCTTAAATTTTTTAAGCAGATATTGAGGCAGGCCTGTCCAACTTGGACTATAGCCTAGGCCCAATTTTGTGATAGTTGCTTTTGTAACGCCACGAGAATAAAGATATTCCATTCCCTTCTTTCCGGCTGGGCTATTTAGCTGCTTGTTATAAAAAACTGCTGTTTCTCTACAGATTTCTTGAAGTAGTTCGCGATGTTTTTTCTTTTGAATGTAATCTTCTTCTCCAACAAATTGAGGAAGCTCCATTCCCGCCATATCTGCAAGGATTTTGACTGCATCTAAAAATTCGACTCCTTCAATTCTTTTGACAAAACTAAAAACATCTCCACCAACTCCACAGCCAAAACAGTGATAAAACTGCCCCTGTTCATTTACATGGAAACTTGGTGTTTTTTCATGGTGAAATGGGCAACATGCCACATAGCTGTTACCCCGTCTTGTGAGCGTTACATATCTTGATATAATGCTCACAATATTACTATTGTATTTTAATTTTTCAAGCCATTCTGCTGAATAACCTTTATCTTGCATAGTTCTCCAAAAAAATCAGTACAAAAATATTATTCGCTAAAAATTTCAAAATACCTTTATTTTTTATAAATTTTATTATAAATGGAGACAAACTAAGATATATTTAATTTTTTTGCAATACAAATATAAGAAATACAAAAATTTAATAATCTAAAATTGATTGTAAAGTATTATCCTATTAAATTTGATCATATATAATTATAAATATGCTAGCAAATTACTAGCATATTTTATATTTACATTTTACTATTATTTAACTCAAAAGTCTAATTTTTCAATTAGTTAAATCAGTCTTTTAGTGTAATTTTAAATCTAATTAATCCTATTTTTTCATTCGTACATTTTATCATATTCAAGTATTTTTTGAAATGTGTCAGTCATCCCATACTTATCAAGCAACTTATCAAAATTATCTTTATTTTTGTTATAATCGTCTATTACAACTTTATAAAGTCTATCAAATAAGATATAATCGACATACTTAGTAGCATTCAAGCCTAAATCAAAAAATGTAACTGGATTTTCCAATTCACTATGCTCATAGCTAGAAAATACTTCTGCTGAAAATTTTTTATAATATTCTTCTTTATCAATTGCCATTTTTAGTGTTGTATCATAAACAGTATTATCAAATTCAACCCATGAATGATAAAATTTCTTTTCTTTACCTTTTTCAGTGTAGTTCAATTTATTCAAAGCACCTAATTTTAAAGTTGAATTTTTAATTGACTTTGCTAAAAATAGAGCGTAAAAATAACACTTTCCAGATGTTCTTTCATATTTTAAGTTTTTTCCAAATGGCTCACCAAAAAAGTTAGCTTTAAGAGCACTATAAAATTCATCATCAAATCTTTCTGCTTTTTCTGCATTTAAAGCTCTTTGGGATATATTATACATTTTTAAACTTGCTTTATAAATTTTTGCATCTTTATTTTTCATATTAAAATTATACTGCAACTAAATTATTTGTCAATACTGTTTTTAAAAAATCAAAGGCCAAAGCCTTTGATTTATAAATGTTATTTCTCCCTTGGAAATTTTATGTTTGCTTGCGCTGCTGCAAGGCGTGCAATTGGAACACGGAATGGTGAACAAGAAACATAGTCAAGCCCTGCCTTGTGGCAGAATTCAATTGATGATGGATCGCCACCATGCTCTCCACAAATTCCTGCGTGGAGTTCTGGGCGTGCTCCCTTTCCTTTTTTAACTGCCATTTCAACAAGCATTCCAACACCTGTTGTGTCTAGACGTGCAAATGGGTCGCTTTCATAAATTTTTGCACCATAGTAACTTGGCAAGAATTTGCTTGCGTCGTCACGAGAGAAACCAAATGTCATTTGAGTTAAGTCATTTGTTCCAAAACTAAAGAATTCAGCTTCCTCAGCAATTTGGTCAGCAAGGAGTGCTGCTCTTGGAATTTCAATCATTGTTCCAACTTGATATTTAAGTTTTATACCTGCGTCTTTTATGACCTTGTCAGCCGTTTCAACAACAATTTTCTTTACAAATGCAAGTTCCTTAACTTCGCCAACAAGTGGAATCATAATGTTTGGAACAACATTCCACTCTGGATGTTTTTTTTGCACATTGATTGCAGCTTTGATAACTGCTCTTGTTTGCATAATTGCAATTTCTGGATATGTCACAGCAAGTCTGCATCCACGATGTCCCATCATTGGATTGAATTCGTGAAGGCTATCACAAATAAGTTTTATTTCCTCTTTTGTTTTGTTTTTTGCTTTTGCTAGTAGTTCAATATCTTTGTCCTCTGTTGGCACAAACTCGTGAAGTGGTGGGTCAAGATAACGAATAACTACTGGCTTTCCTTCAAGTGCTTCCATAAGTCCCTCAAAGTCCTCTTGCTGCATTGGTTCAAGAGCTTTCAAGGCCTCCTCTCTTTCCTCAACAGTTTCCGAGCAAATCATTTCACGGAATTTTTCAATTCTACCTTCTCCAAAGAACATATGCTCTGTTCTTGTAAGTCCAATTCCCTCTGCTCCAAGTTCGGCAGCTCTCTTTGCATCTTTTGGAGTGTCGGCATTTGTTCTAACACCAAGCGCACGATATTTATCTGCAAGTTTCATTATTCTGCCAAAATACCCTGTGTTTGTGTCAGCTGGAACTGTCTTGATTAGGGTGTCATAAATCTTTCCCGTTGAACCATCAAGAGAAATATCATCTCCCTCGTGGAAAATCCTTCCACCAAGTTCAAACCATTTTTCTTCTTCGTGCATCTTTATGTCACCACAACCTGAAACGCAACAAGTTCCCATTCCTCTAGCAACAACTGCTGCGTGCGATGTTTGACCACCACGAACAGTTAAAATTCCTTGTGCAAATTTCATACCCTCAATATCTTCTGGTGATGTTTCAAGACGAACAAGAATAACTTTTTTCTTTTCTTTGCCAAGTTTAACAGCGTCTTCTGGAGTGAACACAACTGTTCCAGCAGCGGCTCCTGGTGATGCTGCAATACCTTTGCCAACAACATTGTTTTTGTCTGCATCTGCAAGTGCTTTTGCATCAAATGTTGG
>CAJOLY010000023.1 GCA_905235485.1 uncultured Clostridia bacterium | reverse complement strand
ACAATTGCAAAACTTTTATTTAGTCTATCTTGAAGTGTTGCATTGAGTTTTTCATCAACAACATTTCGCATTTCATCAAGCTTTTTTTCATTGCTTTCTTGAAGTTTAGAAAGGTTTTCACTAGTTGCACCAACAAGTTCTTTAAGCTGAACACTTATACCATTTGTAAGTTCCACAATTTTTTGGCTTACACTTGATAGTTCCTTTTCATTTGCTTTGCTCATAAGTGAAACACTGTCAACAATATGGTCATTATATGCTTTAATCAAAGTTATTTGTGAATCATTAAAAGCTTTGTACAATTCTTCAGATTTTTTTGCAAGCTCAATATTTTTTGAGAGCATTTCATTAAACAGCCCTTTTTGTTCAGCCAATATATCAATATTATTGCTTTTTTTGTTTTTATTTATTGCAATCAAGTTTATTATGATTGAAATTAAACTGAGCATAACTGCCACTATAATTAAAATTATTTCCATATTTTTATTATACCAACAAAAACACAATTTTCAAAATAATAAATACAATTTAATAATATAAACTTTTTTAAGCAATCAAAAACATAATATTTTAAAATGCGTTTCAAAAGATTATTTTTCAAATTAAAAAAGCCACCAAAATAGTGGCAATTTTAATATTGCATTTCTGTTTGACGCATTCCAACACGAGCCCTGTCTTCCAAAACAAGTTTGTTCAAAAGTTCACGAACTCTATATGGATTTTTTACATTTTTCAAAACAAGTTTGTCACAACTTGCATCGCGGCAATACACAGTGATTGTTCCAACTCCAAACATTTTGTCTGTCAAAGTTTGATGAACCTCGAAATCATCCACACGATACAAATTAATTTCTTCAGAATGTGAAGACAAAAAGCCATTTATATTAACAAGCTTTGCAAATTCTCCTTCTCTTTTTAATATGCCATATCTCGTGAAACTCCAAGGAAGTCCGCACCAACGCTTTCTATCACTCCACAAAATTTGTGCTGATTTATCATAATCACTTATTTTCATAACTTTCTCCAAAATTTCGATCAAAAAAAGTATATCACACAGATTTGAATTTGTCTATACTAATCGCCAAATTTTTATTCGACTTAGTAATGAAACTTATTTTTTATTAAATTTATTTGATATAATTTTTTTAAATTATTTTTTGTTATTTTATCCTTTGAGTTTCAAATTTTTTTGCAAAAAGCTTTGCAATTTCAACCAGCGGTATTATAGAAATGCTAAACAAAAGCACAATTATCCATTGTGAAAGATTTAAAGTGGCAAGCCCAAATGCAGTGGTGAGTGCTGGAACAAAAGCAACAAGTGCAATAAGTCCCATTGCTAGTAAAAATGAAAAGTTAAAAAGTTTGTTTGCAAAAATTTTTATTTTGAATATGCTGTGGTTAGTTTTTAGATTTATTGCATGCAATAGTTGCATAATGTTTATGCAGAAGAAAGCCAATGTGCTTGCAACTTGAGGCGTATACAATCTAAGACCAAAACAATATATGGACATAACAATTATTATTTGAAGTGCTGCTTGATACAAAATCTTTGTCCAAATATTCAAGCTTATAATATTTGTATTTGCATCTCTTGGTGGCTTTTTCATAATATCACTTTCAGCGGGTTCTAAACCCAGTGAAATTGCTGGCAAACTATCAGTTATGAAATTGATAAAAAGTAGTTGTGATGGAAGTAAAAACGTGAAATTCGGCAAAAACAAACTAGTGATAAACAAAGTAAATACTTCAACTGCATTTGTAGACAGCAAAAATTGAATTGTACGTTGAATGTTTGAATATATCTTACGCCCTTCTTCAACTGCCACAATTATTGTTGCAAAGTTGTCATCGCTAATAATCATATCGGCAACATCTTTTGTGACATCTGTACCTGATATCCCCATACCAATTCCAATATCTGCATTTTTAAGGCTTGGTGCATCGTTAACTCCATCCCCTGTCATTGCAACAATTTTGCCCTGTGCTTTGAATGCCTTAACAATTCTTACCTTGTGCTCTGGCGTGACTCTTGCAAAAACTGAATATTGATTTATGACTTTTGACAACTTTTTGTCGTCAATTTTGGAAAGTTCAGTGCCGGTCATAACTTGCGACTTGTCTTGAGCTAGTCCAATTTCTTTTGCAATCGCAAATGCTGTATCACTATGGTCTCCTGTTATCATAACAGGCTTTAGTCCAGCATCAAAGCATTTTTTTATTGCAACTTCTGCCTCTTTTCTTGGTGGATCAAACATTCCAACAAGCCCTAAAAAAATCAAGTCACATTCAAGTTCATTTTTTTGATAATTTGTATCAAGAGGTTTATATGCCAAACACAAAACTCTGAGTGCACTTTTTGCCATATTTGAATTTGCGGATTCGAGTTCCTTTAATCTTTCAGGAGATAAAGTCTCAATTTTACCATTACAAAGTATTGTTGTACACTTTTTGATTAAATAATCAAATGCGCCTTTTGTGTAACAAAACAAGCCGTTTTGACACATATTCACAGTCGTCATAAGTTTTCTGGAACTATCAAAAGGTATCTCATAAACTCGCTTTTTTTGAGATATTATATCATTAACATTATATCCGTTTTCTTTTGCAAAGTTTAAAAGCGCAGTTTCTGTTGGGTCGCCAAAAATTTTACCACCACTAATTTCACTGTCATTGCAAAGCACCATGCAATTTATCATTTCCTTAAAATGCCTATTAACAGCATCACTGTCACTCGCTTTTAAAACGACATTATTGTTGTAATATACGTTTTTAACAGTCATTTTGTTTTGAGTGAGAGTCCCGGTCTTGTCACTACATATAACACTACAACTACCAAGTGTTTCAACAGCATGCAGTCTTTTTATGATAGCATTTCGACTAGCTAGTTTTTGAACTCCAAGTGCCATAATGATTGTGATTGATGCTGGCAAACTTTCTGGAATTGCTGCAACTGCAAGAGCGACTGCTGTCAAAAATGCTTCCAATATTTTTGGAGAAGACGGAATAATCATTTCAACTGCAAAGATAATGACTGCGATGATAATAACTGATATGCTGATAATTTTTCCAATTTTGTTCAAACTCTTTTGAAGAGGAGTAAGCTCTTTTTTGCCTGAGGTTATCATCATTGCAATTTTGCCCATTTCGGTATCTTTGCCAACTGCAGTAACAACGCCCACAGCCCTTCCATATGTCACAATTGAACTAGAATATGCCATATTTTTTCTCTCACTCAAAGGAGTATGCTCGTCCAATATCGCATCAGAATTTTTTTCTATTGCGATGCTTTCGCCGGTGAGTGCACTTTCATCAACTTTGAAATTGTATGTTTCAATAAGCCTTATGTCTGCTGGAACAATGTTGCCACTATTCAAAACAACGATATCCCCAACAACAAGGTCCTCAACCTTTATGCTTTGAGTTTTACCATTTCTCAAAACTTGACAATATGGGAGTGTGTGCTTTTTTAAATTTTCAAGCGCATTTTCAGCTTTGTTTTCCTGCACCACTCCAAGCGTGGCATTTAAAAGTACAATAAATAGTATGATCCCACCCTCAAACAAATTTTGATATTCTTTGCTTGCTATGGCTATTGTTATGCTAAGCACGGCACTAACAATCAAAATGATAACCATCAAGTCCTTAAACTGGGCAAAAAATTTTGAAAGCAAACTCTGTTTTTTTTCACTTTCAAGTTTGTTGGTGTCACCAAGTTTTTTTCGCTCCAAAACTGCCTTTTCATCTAGACCTCTGTGGCTACTTTTAAGTTCCCTTAAAACTTCTTCTTTCTTTTTTGAATAATATTGCATTGACTCTCCAAAAAATGTTCTAAGGTATTATATTAAGGTAAAAGTAAAATAAAAACTTATATTTTTTTTAAATTTGGAAAAAATATTAAAGTAAACAAAATTTTGAGGTAAAATATGAAAGTTGATGTATGTTCAAATTGCGGAAAACCAATTCAAAACAAAAAAACCACATGTGGAGCATGTGGTGCAAATTATTGTGAAAGTTGCAAAAAACTTTCTGGCAACGCTTGTTTGTTTTGTGGCGAGTCAAGGAAATAAAAAGATGTGAGCTTGCAACTGCTCCAATTTTTGATTGTTGTTTATACAAAAAAATACTGAATATCTTCAGCATTTTTTTATTAAGCCACACTTTAATTAAATCCTTATTTCTTCAAGTGGCGATGTATATTTTTTCGACAGCCTTGCGAAGCACCAGCCTAGAAAAAATCATACGAGCCACATTTACTCAACAATAAACACTCCACTTTGATTTATTGTGTTTGCACTTTTTGCACCCATATATATGCTTTCAAATGTTCCGCTATAATTATTATTACTCAAAATTATTCCTGAAATTTCCAAATCATCTTCTGAACTTGAAAGCAAGATTATTGCTGCAGAATTGTTAATATATGAACCTCTAAATAAATTGTTTGTTGTGTTGCTTGCTTTTTGCTTTGATGCATCATCAAAAAAGACTATTTCTGCATTATGAATTCCTATCCTGTTGAAATTGTTTTTTGAAATAATAACTCCCCTTTCGCCTTCTGTTGCAAAATTTAAATAAATTGCACCTAGCCAGGATTGAGTGTTATTTTCAAAAGCAACAACATTTTTTGCAACATCAATAAAAATGTTTTTGTTTATGCTTGAATTTGAAATATCTGTTGTTATCATAATGGCGTTGTGAAAAATGTTTTTAAACATTGAGTTTGTGATTGTGTAGCCACTCACGTTGTCAGCCAATATTCCATAGCCATAGCCATCAAATGAACAACCTGAAATAAGCATTTTTTTTGTATCAAAGCACCTTATTGCTCCATTTGAATTTGTACTACCATAAGGGCCAGAATAGGTTACAATTTTATTTTTTATTTCATAATCAAGTTTGAAGCCAATATTCAAAAATTTTACATCTTCAAAATTATCAATTTTTGTGAAAACACTTCCATCAAAATTTGCTCCTACAATAAAATTGCCAAAAAATTTTGTTTTGTTTATTCCATCTCCAACAAGTGTTATGGACTTATTTATGATAATATCTTTATATCTAGTGTCGCTTGCATTCTGTGGGCTGTATTCACCTTCCCTAAGATATACAATGTCGCCATCGTTCAAACTTTCAAAAATGCTTTTGACATCATCACTATCGTTAACCACAACATTGGCAACATATATATTGAAGGCAACAGACATATCTCCTTTTGTCACTTCAACTTTTTTTGTGCCTGGTGTGGAAGTATCAACTGCACTAATATCTTCCTTTGAAAAACGAAGCATTGTATGCGTGCCATCATTATTTATGGTTTCAACTTTTAATCCATCAAAATTTGGAGTTTCACCTACTTGATAAACAAGTTTTGTTGGATAATGTGTTATTTGATGACTGACGCCTTGCCTTGCACAACCCGAAAAAACGCCAAAACTAAAAATGGCAATCAAAAATATTGACATAAATTTCACATAAAACTTTTTCATAACAAAATTATTTACAAAACATTTAAAACTAAACATTAAAATAAAAAATACTTGTTTTCTTAAAAACAAAGATTTGTAATCTTGTCATAAACAAATTTTATTATTTAAATTTTGCATTTAAATTATATAACAAAAAAGTAAAATATTTCATATGATAAGTAAGAGGTGTATTATGGCATGTTTTTGTAGGCGTTCTCAAAGAAGAACAACAACCGTAAGAAATTTAGATCAAAATAATTTTATACCAAGTGCAGTGGAAGTTTTTAACTCTGCGACTCAAACAGTTGACCCAAACGAAGAAATTTTGTTTTTGCAAACAAACTACAACACTGGAGTTTCATTTTCTGTAAGAAATGATAATCTTGGAGTTGACATTGTTGCAGCTGGAGTTTACAAAATAACTTTCACAGGTGTTGCATCTACTGCCATTGATGGCAACATAAGTTTGGCTCTAACTCTTAATGGAGTACCATTTCCACAAAGTGAAGTTACTCAATATGTAACAAGCGTTGGCCCACAAATTGTGAGCACAACAATGATTTTCAAAGTTGTTTCACCAAATGCAGATATTGGAGTTATCAACACTGGTGACATTAGCTTTGATATTACCAACGCAAAGCTCGAAATTGTGAGAACGGGAAATTTTTAAATAAAAAACTGTCTAAATGACAGTTTTTTATTCAATTTTAATAACTAATACTTTTATATTTTCATTGTCAATTTTATACACAATATCTTCTTTTTCTTTTGCTATCAACAAAGCTTTGCCTAAGGGTGTTGATACTGAAATTTCACCATCTTCTATTTTTGCTTTGGAAACAATATTTTTGTTGTAATCCCTTCTTTTATTATAGACACCCGTCCATTTTGGTTGATATTCAAATGTATCTGATATCAATTTATATTTTTCGACGCTTTCAGTATCATAAAAGTAAATAGTTAAAATCTTATCAATATTATCCATTTTTTACCTATATGTATATAATAAAAAAATAATAATAATTTTGTCAACTTTAAATAATCATATTAATTTTTAAATTATATTGATGAAATTTTATTTTTGTGTTATCATATACACGGAGAAAATTATGAAATTTGAATTACTTGCACCTGCCGGAAGCATGGAAAAACTTAAAGTGGCATTCAATTATGGTGCTGATGCTTGCTATTTTGCCGGAAACAACTTTGGGCTGAGAGCTTTTGCGCAAAATTTTGATGAAGATGAACTAAAAAAAGCAGTTGATTATGCTCACTCAATTGGCAAAAAATGTTATATAACAGTTAATATTATTGCTCATAACAAAGATTTTCCAAACTTGCCTGATTATATTAAATATTTGGATCAAATTGGAGTTGATGCTCTGATTGTTGCAGATGTGGGCGTGATGAAAATTATACAAGAAGTTGCGCCAAAAATGGAAATTCACGTGAGTACACAAGCAAATATTACAAACAAATACTCTGCCAAAGCATTTTGCGATATGGGAGCAAAAAGGCTTGTGCTTGCAAGAGAGTTAAGTGTTGATGAGATCAAAGAAATAAGAGATTATATTCCAAGCGATGTGGAAATTGAATGTTTTGTGCATGGTGCAATGTGTATAAGTTACAGTGGAAGATGTCTGCTATCAAAATATTTTTGTGGTCGCGATGCAAATCACGGTGAATGTGTTCAAGCTTGCAGATGGGAATATGCATTATCTAGAAAAGATAATGACAGTGAAAAGTTTGACATTTTGGAAGATGAACGTGGCACTTATATCCTTAACAGCAAGGATATGAATTTGATTGAATATCTTGACAAGCTTGCAGATTGCGGTATAACAAGCTTCAAAATTGAGGGCAGAATGAAAACTGCATATTATGTTGCAACAGTTGTCAATGCATATCGCAGAGCTTTTGATCATCTTGTATACTGCAAAAAAAATAATATTGAATACAAATGTCCGCAAGAATTAGTGACCGAACTTGAAAAAACCAGCCACAGAAGATACACAACAGGATTTTATTTTGCTGAAACTGACAAGGAATTTTTGGAAAACAGCCAACCTGTTCAAGAAAGTGAGTTTGTTGCCCTCGTTAAAGAGCCCGCAAAAGACGGCAAAGTTTTGATTGAAATGAGAAATAAATTTAAACTTGGCGACACTCTTGAAGTAATTTCACCAAACGATACATTCAACAAAAAAATAACAATCAAACAGATGACTGATATTGATGGAAATCCTATTGAAGTTGCCGACAAAGTTCAACAACAATTATATATTGCTTGCGATATTCCTTTGATGCCACTTGATATTTTAAGAAGATAAGTTACTAAGTTTATTTATAAATATTTAAAAAAATCTCTATCTTAGAGATTTTTTTGCGGCTTAAAGTATATATATAACTATATAAAATTATAGTCAAAATAATTTATTGGTTGAGCGAGTTTTATGTAAGTTGAATTATTTATTTTAAACCCTTGACTTTATGTTAAATCTGTAATATTATAAAGGTGCGACACAATTTAATATATGACCAACTAGGAAACATATTTTTGCTATTCACGCAAATGCTTCCACCTAGTTGGTTAGGAATTGTGTCGCAACAAGGAAGGTTTGTTTTGAATAGAATATGCCTTCCAAATGGTTGGCACTTTTTTGTTGGGTGTCAAAAGAAAGTAGAGGGGAAATAAAATGAAAAAATTAAACAAAATATTTTTAAGTTTGACACTTGTATTGATTTTGACAGTGCCGATGCTTGCAGGGTGCAGTTTGAGTGATTTGTTTGGTGGAAATAATAATAACACACAACAACAAACGACTCAAAAAAAAGATTTGGAAACGACGGTTGTTGATTGTAGGTATTACTATAGCAACTATTATTATCACATAAATTTTGAAAATAATACTAATCAGAATATGACGTTTTACAGAAATGATTTTTTAGTTCATGCATATGATAAAAGAGATGGGCACGAATATGCCACATTTCAAGTTGATTTTTATAATTACACTCCAGCAAATTCAAATCCATATAGTAGTCAAGGAAATAGTTTTGTGATAAATGCTAATTCAAATAAAACAATGGCAATTCAAACTAGTATATATGTGTATGGTAATTTTACTGCTGGTGTTACATTAAAATTATATTACAATCAGTCTATTCTTGCTTCATTTGATGCTGATGAAGGAATAATTACTAATATTAGATAGATTATTAAAACTAGGTAACAATTCCTAGTTTTTTTTATGCAATAAAAAACCCAAACTAAACCAAAGTTCAATTTAGGTTGTTAGTGGTTGGGGCGGAGAGATTTGAACTCCCGAATGACGGAATCAGAATCCGTGGCCTTACCACTTGGCAACGCCCCAAAACAACAGGATTATATCATTTTTTATAAATTATGTCAAATATGTAATAATCATACTTAATTCTTAAGTGCATTTATTCATGAATTTCATTTTTTTTCTTTTTAAAAATAACTTTTAAAATTGGGGTTTCTTTTTTTAATATGCAATAATAAATCAAACATATAATCGTAGTAGTTAAACAAAATACTTCAACAGTCATTGATATGTAAGCACCTATTATAGCTTTATATATCACGTATAGCGTTTGATTTATCGCATAACAAATTCTTAAAATCATTGAATTATCTTGCCAACTGCCATATCCTACAAAAAGCAAAGCAATCAGTGGCATTAAATCAAAAGCATCCTGCCAAGTGAGTATGGTTGAAACTACAAAGGCTATTTCAAAAAAACAAAGCCAGAAAATATTAGGTTTGATGTTTTTATAGGCGTAAAAACAAAAAATTGCTGTCCTCAAAGCTGCAATAATTAAAATTACTGCACTTGCTATTCGCCCAAATGCAAAATACATAAAAACACTTAGCAAATTAGCAAATGTGTAAAAAAGCATCATTTTCCATTTTTGTTTTTGGAATATTGCAAATATAATTACAATCGTAGTTAAAATTTCAAATAAAATTTTCATTTTTTTACCTCAATAAAAAACTAATAAAACTTATTATATCAAATTAAAAAAATATTAAAAACAAATTTACATACTTTTATAAACAAATTATGCAAAACCAAATTGATATGTGAAAAAAATTGATATAAGTGCTATATCAATTTTTCTTATGCTTTATTTCATACATAATAAGTGAAGCAGCAACACCAACATTTAGTGATGTCATAATGCCGTCCATCCCAATTTTTAGATATTTGACTGGTTTCTGCTCAAACCACCTTTTGTCAGAGCCATATCTTTCTGAGCCAACAACAAATGCAAGTTTATCACAATATTCAAAGTTTCTATAATCTACCCCTTGCTCTGGTTCACAAACTACTGGAGTGATATTGTTTTTTTGCAAAAGTTTTGTTGTTTCATCAAAATTTAACACAATAAAAGGCACTTCAAATATCATTCCCCTGCTGCTATGCACAACCTTTTCGTCAAACACTTTGGCTTTTAAATTAGTGAAAATTATTGCGTCAATTTGAGTGGCATCGGCAGTTCTAAAAATTGTGCCAATATTTCCTGAAATTTCAATGCCATCGCAAATCAAAATCTTCGAAAATTTTTTAAATTTTTCCAGACTAACTTCTTCAATTTTTGTGTAAACAATTATTCCAGCCAAATTATCTTTTGACGCAATTCTTTCAAAAACTTTTTTTGAAATTGCATAGCAATCACACTTTTGCATGTAAAAATCAGCCAGACTTTTTGCCTCATCACTTTTAATGAGTTCTTCACACATCAAACAAAACTTAATTTTTGAATATTTACATTTTTCAAGTGACAAAACAAAAAGGTCATCAACAACAATGTAATTTTTGTCATAATCTCTTTTGATTAACTTTCTTATTCTCTCGTCACTAGTACCTAAATTTATCATAATTTTAGAATAGATAAAAATAAATATTTTGTCAAATAAAACTTGAAAAGATAATACTATTACTTTTTTAAAAACTTTATGTTATATTTTTTATCTTTGCATCTTGAACTTCGAAATTAAATGATTTTGCTGTGTTACAAATGCCTCCCGTGATTGAAGGCGAATTTTGATAAACTAGATAAATTTTTTCATCAAAAGTCAGAATATCAACAAAGTCGCCAAAATATGCTTTTAGATGTTCTGGCCTTGTTTTTGACGCTAACTCAAAAGATAAGCATTCCTTTGCAAGACGAAAGTCATTTGCTTTTATACATTGCAAAAAATATATTGGCAGCACATTTTCATTAAATTCCTTTTGTGGTGAGCCACTTAGATAAACTGAATATTCATCAATTTTTTTGATGTCACTATCAATTTCAAAAACTTCAACAAGGCCGTGTTTTGCAATGTCATAGAGATTTGTCAAAACCTTGAAACCATTTTCTGATGCTTCCAAAACTGCACTTTCAAAACTTAAGACACTTGCAAAATTATCATTGACCACAATGCTTTTGTCAGCATTTTGCGTGCCAAAAAGTTTGAGTGCATAGCAGTTATTTTTTAACTCCAAAACTTCAGCATCGATCATTTCAAAATCAAAATTTTCACAAAACTTCAAATCATTATTTGTTTCAATTTCAACAAGTCCATTTTGATAAAAATTAAAAAATAAATCATTTTTTGCCACTTTTTTTACTTTTTTTTGCAATATTTTTGTGTTTTTTGTTAAAAATTTAACAAAATATAAATTATTTTCAAGTTTTATTAGTTTAACATTTTTATTTTGTGAAAGGTACCTTTCTCCATCAAAATCTAGTTTGCAAATTTCAATAATTGATTTTTCTGCTTCCAAATAAAATTCAAAAACAAAACTTTTGTTTTCACTTATTTCAACAGATTTTTGAATGTTGGGCATAAGTTTAATCTTTGCATCGCCAAACCTACAAATCACTTCTTTTTCACTTTCAAATATAAATTGTTGCATATATAAATATATGATAATACTTAAAATAAAATGTGATCACATAAAAAATTTTTATTATCACTATTTTAAAAAAATTATCAACTGTTTGTTTTACAATAATTCAAATAAAATTATTGTATAAACTCTATTTTTTTGTCAAAAATTTTTTTGAGGTAATTATGAAAGCAAAATGGAAAGATGAAGAAATCAAAAGTTTATTTAACTTGATTGAAAAAAATAATAAAAAAAACAAGTCAATGCTTGATAGCTTTAGGGAATATGCAAGCATAACAAAAAGAAATGCTTTGAGCGTACGAAATTTTTATTATACCTACGCAAAGATACTGAAAGAAAATGTCGAACTCCAAAAAAAACTTGATATTGATATTTCAAAACATATCGTTCAAAAGTTTGAGCACTTTGATAGGGAAAATGAAGAGAAAATAAAAAATCAAATTAACAATCTTAAAAAAAGCGGAATATCAACGAGAAGCGCATGTCTAAAATTATCCAATGGCGATATCAAAAATATGTTAAGGCTACAAAATAAATATCGAAATATTGAAGCAAAAGAACGAAAGGAAGCAGAGATTATAAAATTTCCAACATATAATTTAAGAAGTGAAGAGTTTGTAAATAATAGCAAAACAAAACTCACCGATGATGAAATCAAAAGTTTATTTTTAGGACTTGTTAAGCTTGTGAAAGAAAGTGCAAAAAGCGATAGTCAAGAAAAAGCTCAGAAATTTTTAGAACAGACTGAAGAAAATAAACGCAAAAGGCTTGTTGAAATTGAGGAACAAAAAGCTGAAATTGAAAGGCTCAAAGAGGTGGTTTTGGAACTCAAAACAAAAAACAAATTTCTAAACAAACAACTAGAAGACTATAGAATTGATTATGTTAATAATATTGATCCCAAAGATAGAATTTATCAATAAATAAAAATTTTTAAATGAATAATTTCAATGTTATTCATTTTTTTTGAAATAAAAAGAAATTGTATGAATATCATATAGTATGACTATTGTTATAAGAAAAAAAATGATTGTTTTATTTGCAATTTTTTTGGTCGTTGTGTTTTCGTTTGGCTTTTTTGTTACATCAACAGTTCAAACTAATGTTGCAACTCCCCTTGGCATAAAAATTGTTATTGATGCTGGCCATGGTGGGCTAGATGGTGGAAGCGTTGGAGCAACAACAGGTGTAACTGAAAGAGACTTGAATATTATCTATGCAAAAAAATTAACAAAATATCTTGAAGAATTTGGCATAACTGTTATCAACACAAGGCTTGACACAAATGGGCTCTATGATGAAGTCACTGATGACTACAAACTTGTTGATATGAAAAAAAGAGCAGATATAATAAATAACTCTGATGCTCAGATTTTAATTTCAATTCATATGAATAAATTTAGTAGCAGTTCAGAAAATGGTGCACAAGTATTTTTTGAACATAACAATGAGGATAGTGAAAAGCTTGCATCCAGCATAAGAGATATTTTGGTCGCAAACTTTGACAACGCAAGAAATCTTGTGCTAGAAGGTGACTATTATATTTTAAACGAAACTGAACCGATTGGGGTCATTGTTGAATGTGGCTTTTTAAGCAACCCAACAGAAGAAAAACTCCTTCAGGATGAAGAATATCAAAACAAAATGTGCTACTCTATTTATTGTGGAATAATAAACTATTTGGGAATAACTGAAACAATCGCACAAAATTATTGAAAATTTTCGCTTTTTTGCTAAAAAATCATAAATGTTTATGATTTTTTTTAATGTTTTTGCAATATTTTTAAAAAAGTTTGATTTTATCATATTCAAAAATTTTGTTTAATATATTATAAAAAAGGAGAAATTTATGCCAACTATAAACGAAACCAATTGTGAAGAAAAAAAAGTAAAAGCTGAACAAACAGAAAATATTTTTGAAAACCTTCTTCCAAATATGCCAAGAAATTTACCAACAGAAGATATAAATTTTAACCCTACTCCACCAAAAAAAGTATATAGCTCAACCATTTTAAGCACTCAACACCTAACAAAAAGAATTTATCTTGAAATGTTAAGAGCAATAACAAGTTATGCCGAACTAGAAGATATTGCACCTGAAAGTGATAGACAAACAATAACAAACTTAAAAAACCAAATGGAAATATTATCTCTTGCCATTTTAAATATTTATGGCAAAATGAGTAGACGAGCAAAAGTACCATATTTTTCAAATGGAAGAACTCCTCTATCTAGAAATTACCAAACTGCACTTCAACAAATGTATGATAGAGTTTATCACATACACTCCCTTGTTTTTAAATTGATTGCAAGAAGCGGGGATGAGTTTAGATCTACCTTAATTATTGTTTTAACAAACCTAAAAAGTCAGTTGAAAACATTGGAAGGATTAAAAAGATAAATATCGTGTTAGCATATTAAAAACGCAAGTTCTAATTAGTCATTTGTGACTGATTAGGTGACACAATGTGTCACGCAAACAATGTTTGCAACTTGCGTTTTATTTTATACCCGAAAATATTAACAATCATAAACTTAGTTTTGATTAGAGTTTTAATATCAGATTTATTTCTTTTTATTTTGAAAATATAGCATTCTCAAATAATGTTCATATGTTATTTGCTTATCAAACTCTTTTGTTTTGTTGATGACTATAATTCTGTTTGCAACGGTTTCTGTCACTTCCTGGTCATGACTTGTGAAAAGTATTGAACCTTTAAAGTTTATCATTCCATTGTTGAGTGCTGTTATGCTCTCCAAATCCAAATGATTTGTTGGCTCATCAAAGAGTAGCACATTTCCTGAATTAAGCATCATACGAGAAAGCATACATCTCACTTTTTCCCCACCTGATAGCACCTTTGCTTTTTTTAGTGCGTCGTCACCTGAAAACAACATACGCCCAAGCCAACCTCTAAGAAATGTCTGATCATTTTCTTTTGAATATTGACCAAGCCATTCAACCAAATTTAAGTCGCAGCCTTCAAAATATTTTTCATTGTTTTGTGGAAGATATGCTGTTGCTATGGTTTTTCCCCACTTAACTTCTCCAGTGTAATTATCATCTTCACCAGCCAAAATATTGAATAGTGCTGTTGGAATAAGCGCATTATCACTCAAAAATGTGATTTTATCACCTTTGTTCACGATAAAACTTACATTTTCAAAAAGACCCTGTTTTGTTAGATTTTTAACTTCCAAAACTTCATTCCCAATTTCTCTTGGTATTTGAAAGTCGACATATGGATATCTTCTGCTACTTGGAACAATATCGTTGAGCGTTAGTTTTTCAAGTTCTCTCTTTCTACTTGTTGCCTGTCTTGATTTTGATGCATTTGCTGAAAACCTTGCAATAAATTGTTTGAGTTCTTCTGCTCGTTGTTCCATTTTTTTGTTTTGATCACGAGCTTGCTTTTGGAGAAGTTGATTTGTTTCATACCAAAAGTCATAATTTCCAACAAACATATTGATTTTGCCATAGTCTACGTCGCAAATATTTGTACATATTTTGTTCAGAAAATGCCTATTGTGACTAACTACAATAACTAAGTTTTCAAAATCAAGTAAAAAGTCTTCTAACCACATAACTGTTTTTGCGTCAAGGTTATTCGTAGGCTCGTCCAAAATCAAAATGTCAGGATTGCCAAACAAACTTTGAGCAAGCAAAATTTTAACTTTGATTTTTGGATCAATGTCTGCCATCAAATTGTAATACAACTCCTGAGGAATGCCCATATCATCCATAAGTGCTGTTGCACTGCTTTCAGCTTCCCAACCATCAAGTTCCATAAACTCATTTTCAAGTTCACCTGCTTTGATTCCATCTTCCTCACTGAAATCTGGCTTTGCATAAAGGGCTTCCTTTTCTTTCATAATATCATAAAGCCTTTTGTGTCCCATAAGCACGGTCTCAAGAGCAGTTTTGTCGTTGTATGCTTCTTGATTTTGCTTTAAAACACTCATACGTTCATTAGGGCTTATAAATATTTCTCCCTTGCTTGGCTCAAGTTCACCTGTAAGAAGTCTTAAAAAAGTACTTTTTCCTGCCCCATTTGCTCCAATAATTCCATAGCAATTGCCTTTTGTGAATTTTAAATTTACTTCATCAAAAAGTTTTTTTCCGTCAAATTGAAGCATAACATTGTTCACTTGTATCATAATTTTCCCCTTTACTTTGTTATAAATTATTCAAATAATCAGTATTGTTTCTTTCTTTTGCATAATTTTTATTGTATGATTTAATAATTTGTTATAAATTTAAAAATTTACATAGCTAATTCTTTTATATCAATCAATATTTTTTCTTTGTTTACATATTCTGTTAAAAAAATGTATTCAATTCCATCATCAATTTCTTTTTGCTGAGCAACAACTCCCTCAACTTTTGCTAAACTATCAAAAAGTCTTTGTGAAATTTCATCTTTTGCAATTGTCCTGATTGTATATATATTTTCACTGGTCAAACTTAATATTGCTCCCCGCAAAAGAATTGTTGCAAATCCAAGTTTTGTGTATTCATTATGTGTGCAAATTATATCAAGATTTGCAATATTATTTTTTATTTCAAAAATAGCAAAGCTAATTGGTGTGTGTTTTTGTTTTAAAGTAAAAATTTTTACATGCTTATTTGTCAAAAATATTTCACTATTCAAATTTTCAATATATTCACCTCCAAAAACCTTGTTTAAAATATCATTTATTTCTTTATGCTTTTGCAGATATTCGTTCTCATCATAGCAATTTAAAGAAATTGAATTTGTAAGTTCAGTTTTTTGCATATTCCCTCGAATTTAGATAATATCATATAAATCAAATAAAATCAACCGGTTTTATTATCTTTAAATTTTAATATATAATATAGACTGCCCGCAAAATTAACTATTTTGACTAAATCAAAATGTGTCTTTCGTTCTTATAAAAAATTTTGGGCTATAATTTAATTTTTAGGTTTTTGATTGAGACTAATCCACAAAAAAACACCAAAAAGGTGCTTTTTTGTGAGTTAGCTATATCATCTAACTTTATATTTAGCTCCGCTTTTTCAACTATAAATAACTTTGCCCATAATTTAATTTTTAGGTTTTTGATTGAGACTAATCCACAAAAAAACACCAAAAAGGTGCTTTTTTGTGAGTTAGTCTATAAGCCGAGTTCTGTTTTAGATGATCATCTATCTAGGCATATTGTTGCCAATATGCTCAAGCGGTGTATATGGCAAAGCGAACAACTTATGCGCCATTTACCTTGCATCAGGTGGGGTTTGCAATGACGCCGATTATCACTAATCAGCCGGTGAGCTCTTACCTCGCCTTTTCAACCTTACCACAAAAGTGGCGGTATGTTTTCTGTTGTACTTTCCTTGAAGTCACCTTCACTTGCCGTTAGCAAGCACCCTGTTCTGTGATGCCCGGACTTTCCTCGTGGATTTCTCCCCGCGATCATCTGGCTAACTCACATATATTTTACATATTTTTATAAAATTGTCAAGATAACCATAATACTTTAATTTTCAAATATTTCCAATTCTTTTGTAAATTTATAAATATCAATTGCGTTTTAGAATTGTTTAATGTATAATCTTTTTGATATTATTAGCTTATAAAGGAGCCAAAAATGTACAACAAAACTGAAGTTGAAAAAAAATGGAGAAAATACTGGGAAGATAACAAAACTTTTGCTTGTGACACAAGTGATTTTTCAAAACCAAAATATTATGCGCTTGATATGTTTCCATATCCATCAGGTGTTGGGCTTCACGCAGGTCACCCAGAGGGTTATACCGCAACAGATATTGTTTGCCGAATGAAGAGAATGCAAGGATTTAATGTTCTTCATCCAATGGGTTATGATTCATTTGGACTTCCTGCAGAGCAATATGCAATTCAAACCGGCAACAACCCAGCAATAATCACTGCAAAAAATATTGAAACATTTAGAGATCAACTTCAAATGTTAGGTTTCTCTTATGATTGGGATAGAGAAATTGCAACAAGTGATCCAAAATTTTACAAATGGACTCAATGGATTTTCAAGCAGTTATACAATGACAGTCTTGCTAGAGAAGTTGAAATGCCTGTGAATTGGTGTGAAGAACTTGGAACTGTACTTGCAAATGATGAAGTAATTGATGGCAAAAGTGAACGTGGTGGCTACCCTGTTATTCGAAAAAATATGAAACAATGGGTTATCGACATACCAAAATATGCCGACAAGTTACTTGATGCATTAAATGAAATTGACTGGCCAGAATCAACAAAAGAGATTCAAAGAAATTGGATTGGAAAGTCAGAAGGCGTTGAACTTGATGTTGATATAGTGGGTGGTGGCAAATTCTCAATATTCAGGCAAATTCTCAATATTCACAACTTGCATTGAAACAGTTTTTGGCATAACATTTTTTGTTATTGCACCAGACGGTAAAATTATTCAAGACTTGATGCCACGAGTTGAAAACAAAGAAGAAGTTGAAGCATATATCAAAGAAACTTCTTTCAAATCAAATATGGACAGAACAGAACTCGGCGATAGCAAATCTGGTGTTGAAGTAAAAGGCGTTAAAGCAATCAATCCAATAAATGGAAAAGAAGTGCCAATATTTTTGGGTGACTTTGTTTTAGGAAATTATGGAACAGGTGCAGTTATGGCCGTTCCTAGCCACGACCAAAGAGACTATGAATATGCAAAAACACACAATCTTCCTATAATTGAAGTAATTGAAGGTGGAAATATATCAAAAAGTGCCTTTGAAAAATATGACTATCTCGGCAAAAATTGCAAACTCATAAACAGCGAAGAATTTTCTGGAATGGTTGTTGAAGAAGCAAAAGAA
>CAJOLY010000022.1 GCA_905235485.1 uncultured Clostridia bacterium | reverse complement strand
ATGTTTTAATTGTTGGGTCAAACGAAATAAGAGTTAAAGCAATTGGAAATGTTCAAAAAGATGGCGTATGGTACATAAATAGTGAATATTGTGATAGTTTTATCGTTATAAAACTTGGCAATCCAACAATAAATATGAATAATATTCTTGATGGCAATATATCTTGGACACAATCATATTCTCAGGGATTTGAAAGTTACACAATAAAAATTGTAACATCAAGCGGCAATCTTGTGTATGAAGATGACGTAACAAAAAATACATTAAATTTAAATAACACACAAGCAGATAGTTTTAATCTTCCAGAAGGTGATTATAAAATTCAAGTTAAAACAAATGCAAAAGAAAATTCCAACTATTACAATAGTGATTATTCAACAGAAGTTTTAATACACAAGTTTGGAGTTGAAACTTTAAGTGTTAGTAATGGAACAATTGAAGATTTGATAAGTGATAATGAGCAAAATTACAAATATCGTTACTTTGTGTCAAAAAATAACTCACCAATAATGTCTATTAAAAATTATGTAAATCAAGTTATAGTAAGTGGCGAAAAACTTTCAATTGTGGCACAAAAACTCCCAAATCAAATTTATTATAATGGTGTTTATTACGTTCCAAGCAATTATTCAAACAGATTGTATGTTCAAAAACTTCCAACCATATCAAATTTAACTATGATAAATGGAATCTTGTATTATGGAAGTGAATATGAAAAGCTTTCAGGATATAAATTTTTGATAAATTTAAATGATAATGAAATTGATAATGGCACTCACACAACTTATGATTTCAGCAATTTTGATGCCGGTGAATATTCAATTAAGATAAAGGCAATTTCTGTCCAAGAGGGAGATGGCATTGAGTCTGATGATCAATATCCACTTAACTTAAATAGCTATGATATGACAAACGCATTTAGTTTTAAAAAATTGAATGCACCAGTAAATCTCAGAATTGAAAGTTATGCTGCAAATACAGAACAAAGTCTTGAAACACTTATAACAGATTTGACGAGATATAATTCTACAATAAGCGGTGTTATAAAATGGAACAGTGTTGCTAGTGCAACAGAATATGAATTAAGTTTCGATGATGGTTCCAAAAAAATAACAACATTAAATACATATTTGTCTTTACAAAACATTGATTTGTCTGCGGAATTCACACAGTTTCAATCAAATCAATTGGAAATAATGAAAACATAATTTCAAGTGAATATGCTCAAGATGAAAACAATGAAACTATCAAACTCAGTTTCACAAAACTTGTTAACCCATCAAATCTATACATTGAAGATGGAAAAATTAAATGGGAATATTCAAATACAAACGATGATCCAAACAACAATTTAATTATAAATTTGTTTAGTCCAACGTCAAAGATTTCGACATATGTTTTGGTTGATTCTTATGGTAATTTTTACGATGTACTGGGATTAAATGATGTAGATATTTCAGATGGCATTATTGAATTTGTTAACAGATTATCTGCAAATGAATGTGACATTCCAAAGGGCCTAAATGGAACAGCAACGCTCAGCATTTTTGCAGTTCCTTTAAATGCATATTTAACTAATATTACAAACTTGACAGCAAAAGCAACTAATGAAAATTCAAGATACGTTACCAGTAACTATTCACCAAGTTTAAATTTGGTTGTGCTTGAAACGCCTTTAAATTTGCATATTGAAAACAAAAAACTTTCTTGGTCAGGGTTAAGATACAATCTTGACGAGAATAACAATCAAAAACCACAAAATCAAAAACCACTTGCAGGTTATCGAGTTACAATAAAAAACAGTGAAGATACATATCAATTTACTGTTAAAGAAGACCCAACAAAGACATATGAAATTGATTCAGCAAACAAGACAATTTGGATTGGTGACTTATCATCTAACAATTGCTATTGGTACTTTACAAAAGAAAACTTTGAAAATTTCTTTGGTGAAAATTCTTATATTTCTGGTATGTATTCAATTTATATAACTGCGCTTGCCAACAATACAACATATTTTGATGGAAATGGCAATCCTTACAATGTGACTTATGCCGATGATTCTGGTGTAAAATATCATTATTGTAACAGTTACGATTCAACCGCAATAAAGGTTGAAGTTCTTGAAAATCCAACACTTTATGTAAAGGACGGAGTTGTAAATTGGAATGCAATTCAAAATGTTTCATCATATAAGTTGTTTATCAACACAGAATCAAAAGGTGCAAATTTTATTGAACTTTCTGGGCAAACAACTAATTTTGAACTAGGTTCAAATTATAGTGCGGGTGCTTATTATTTCAATATTCAATCAATAGGTAATGAAATATCAACTTTAACTGCAGAATTTGATGAAAACAAAGAAAAAGAGTTTATCAAATTAGATTCTATAGCACAAATATATGTTGCAAACGGTGTAGTTGTATATGATGAAAATGTTGCAAATTCGGGATATAATTACATTTACACAATGTTTATTAAACCAAATCAATCAAATGCAGTTGAAGAGCAATATTCCAATGATTTAAATACATTATTTGAACTTGGGGACAACTTTGATGGCGGATTACAATATTATATAAGAGTCAGAGTTTCTGGTGATGATGACAAATATCTAAATTCTGATTTATCTAACTATTGCTATACATCAAATGAAAAATTGCCAACTAAATTGGATAGTCCTCAAAGAGTATATGTTTCAAATGGAAAATTAACTTGGACCAGTGTACCTTATTCATCATATTACAGAATAAATTTATCTGGACAAACAAATGTAATCAACACAATCAACACATATTTTGATATTTCTTATATTTCTTCTGGAACTTATTTAGCTGCAGTAAAAGCAATTGGTGATTCTGATTATCTAAATTCCACTCCAACTGAAAATTCACAAATAGTAAAACTTAGCAATATTTCAAATTTAACTTTTAGTGATGGATATTTGAGTTGGGACTATGAATCAGCATCAAATTACAGAGTTGTTGTAAATGATGTAGAAATAGAAATAACAAATCAAAATACAAAAATTGAAAATGGAAAAGTTAAATATAATTTGTCAGGCTTTGATGCGGGTAATTATGCAGTATATGTTTACAATTATGGTGGAGAAAACAAGATTTCAAGTGCAAAAACCGAAACTTTGTCTCTCACAAAATTGTCTGCACCAACAAATTTAACAATTGAAAATGAAGTTTTAAAATTTGATGCGGTTGAAAATTCAACAGGGTATTTTATTGAGGTTAATGGAATCATAATTGATGATTTTGTTTCAAACACAGTTCCGGTTTCAAGTTTTTTGACTAGTGATAGTGATATATATGAAATCAGAGTTATGGCAATCGGGTCCAGAGATGGTGACAATAAGTTTATTTCATCTGAATACAGCAATGTTTTGATTGTTACAAGTCCTGACGCCCCTATAATAACAGCAGTTGAAACATCAAAAAATAAATTCTCTGGAAAAATTACTTGGGATACAGTAGAAAATGCAGATTATTACAAAGTATATGTTAAGTACTACACCAAATCAGTTGATGAACTTGGCAATATTGAATATAGTTTTGATAAAACAACAAGTATAGCAAAGGCTGTTTTGTATGATTACGAACAAATTTTAAGCGAAGATAATGAATACGAAGATTACTCTGTTTACAAGGTTAATGATACATATTGTAATATTGTATATAATGGTGTTTATGATATCTTTGTGGTTGCATATCAAAATATAAATGGATATAAAAGTGAAAACTCTAACATAATTTTAAAAGCAGAATTTAATTTATTTAATGAAAATAATGATGGAAACATAAATCCATATCAAATTACTGACATTGACCAATTTAATATAATGCAATATAACAAAAACGCAAAGTATGTTTTGATAAATGACTTAGTGATTGCTGGTGATGAATTAGAAATGATTGGTCAATCAGATAATATGTTTAACGGCGAGTTTGATGGAAATGAAAAGAATATAACTTTAAATATTTCATCAAACAATAAAAATATTGCAAGTTTAATTGGCTATATTGGGGAAAATGGAATTATTCAAAATTTCAATTTGATTTGCAATATTTATTCAATAAAGCAAACAAATAACAGTATTTATGTTGCTGGTGTTGCGGAATTTAATTATGGAACAATTAAAAATATAGTTGTTTCTGGAGAAATTTCAACTGAATATAATTATGAAAGTACAACAATATATAATGCTGGTGTTGTTGCAATGAATTATGGAAAAGTATCATATGTTCAAAGCAAAGCATCAGTTCTTCCAAAAAATAATTCAAATATGGTTTATGCTGGCGGTATTGCAACCGTAAATTATGGCATAATTGAAAAATCAGGTTTTGTTGGCAAAGCAAATGCTCAATTTGTTGGTGGGATTGCAAGCCAAAATCTCAATGGAACAATAACTGAATGTTATTATGAAGCAAATTCAAATTTAGAAACTCAAATCACAAGTGCAAATAATGGTAGTGGTAACAACTATGCTGGTGGTATTGTTGGATATATGCAGGGTGGTAAGATTAGTTACTGCTATGTTAATGGTGTCGTATCTGGGGCGTCAAACACAACAAATTCAAATGTGAGAGCATATGTTGGAGGAATTGTTGGCTTTGCTGAAAATTCAAGTTCTGCAATTCAAAATTCATATGTTATTGGCTGTTTAAATAGTAGCACACCACAAATCACTGCATCAGGAATGTATGTATATGCAGGTGTGTTTGTTGGAGATAATAATATAGATTCAAGCAACGGTAATTTGTACTGTATAAAAACACAAACTCAAACTTTGATTGGCAATACAAACAGATATTTTGACAATGCACAAACTGTATCTAATTTAAATGTGAATAGACTTGGCAGCGACTATTTTGAAGAAAATGGTGCAAATTATCCAAAGTTAAAAAATGCAAATTATAATTAAGGAGTTATTATGCAAAAAAAACAAAACAAAGCAAAATTTATAATTTTTAGCATACTTAAATCTCTTATTTTTGCTTTTATAGTTACGATTATCTTGGGATATATATTGGGTTACAGAGCAATTTTGGTCAATGGTTGGAGTGCTCAACCTGATATTAAATATCAAAGTTTGATTATAACGCAAAAGGTCAAAGCAAAGGATTTAAATGTTGGTGATTACATAACTTTCTCAATGACAGGAAAAAGTTATATCACCCATCAAATCATAAGTATTGATTACGAAAATGATATTATTGTTTGTGCAGACAATCAATATAATTCAGAAACAGGCGAATATGAACATGGTGGTACACAAACTATCAAGTATAAAAATGTAATAGGAAGAGTTATATTCTCAAATTATATTTTAGGAAAAACAGCTTTTTCAATTCGTGGAAATCCTTGGATTTTGTTTGGAATTATTGGTAGCTTTATGTTATTATTGATAGTGAGAGAACAAAGTAAAGTAGAACCAAGTTTTTAGAGGTGTTATATGGTAAAAAAAATGTTAAATAAAAAAACTAAGTATAGTTTGTTAATATTGTCATTGTCACTGTTGGTTTTGGCAATTGTTACGGTAACAGTTTTGAGCGTCACAGGTGCTTGGTTTACTGATTACAAAAGTGGTAAGTCCAACATAACAACTGCAACAGTTGCTGTGGCTGCAAAGAGAGGCACCCCAGTAAGTGAAATAGATACTGTAATAATAAACGCAACAGAAGTAGCAGGAACAAATTTGTTAGGATCTAACCCCATTACATTTGTAAGCACATCAAACATTGATGTCTATGTAAGAGCTGTTGTAACACTAAATTGGGCTACCAATAATGCGTCATATGAAGATGTATATTCGTGTTTTAATGTTACAATACCAAACACTTGGAAACCAAGTGGAAGCTCAAATTTTGGAAGTTATATTTATTATGGTGCAAATATTACAAATAACACAGCATATTCTTTAGTTTCATCAATTTCACTTAAATCTGGCAAAACAATGCCAAGCGATTTGGTTGTGAATGTTTTTGTTGAGGCCGTACAAAAAGATACAATTGGAAAAGATAGATTTCAAGCCACTGATGCAAGTCTAACAAATGTAAAGTGGACCAGCATATATGGTGCATAGGGTAAGTTATGGCGAAAAGTGTTGTTATAGTAAAAAAGGATAAAAAACGAGAGCAAACCATATTTATAATATTGTGCATACTTATTGCAATTTTGCTTATAGGAAATATTTTGGCATTTGTGTTTTTGTTGTCAAAAAACACAAAATTCGGTTCGCCAAGTATTGTATCAGATAATAAATACGTAATTGGCTATTTAAAAGCAGGCGGAGAATACACTAAAAACACAATTACATTCGAAGATGAATTGATTTTTCCAGGTACTCAAACAAAAAAAACAATACGTTTGGAAAATACAGGGAAGTCATCATTCTATATCAGAATTTATGCTTTTTTTCAAGTTAAGTTTGAAGGCGAAGATTTTCAAACAAAAAATTTTGTTGAACTTATTGTAGATGATCCTAATTGGATAAAGAGTTCTACTGATGAAAAGGTTTATTATTTGAATAAACTTAATGGAAAATCAACAGTTGACTTGGATGTTGCAATTAAAATTTATGATCATTTAAATTATCAAGATTTTGAGGAAAAATACAAGGACTGTACTTATAGATTAAATGTTATGGTTGAAACAAGAACAAATTTGTCATTGAACAATTCAGCTGAAGAAATAGAAAACAGTTGGGAATAAAACAAGCATTTGCTGCTTGTTTTTTTATTTTTTGAACCACATTTAATTTAAGATACTTTTTTTAGTGGGTTCGTAATTTTTTATTTTAACATAACAAATATAATAAAAAATATATGCAAATATCATATGTAGATAATTTATTGCAATAGTTTATTATTAAAAAATAGCATATATAATTTATTCAATATTAAATTAGGTATTTATTAAGTCATTTAAATATGATAATATAACATAGAGAAATTATTATGGAAAAAGCAAGAAAGAGTTTTATTGACAAACTAGCATGTTTAAAGCCAAATAAAATTGAACAAAAAGTTTTGAATAATTATGGCGATAATGTAATCAAAGCAAGACAAAATACTGAAAACAGAAAAAATGCAAAAAAACATAGTATTTTAAAAAATATTAAACGTTTTTTTATAGCATTAGGAGCTTCAGTCGGCTTATCTACTCTTACTTTTGGCGCATATATTGGCGGAATAAAACTTGATGCGAAAATTGGTATAAAAAATGATTTTAGTGAAGAACGAAAAAAGTGGGATTATGTAACGATCACAAATTCAAATATTGAACCTGGATATTACAACGAACACCCATTGTAAGTTTGCATTTCGAATAATTTTACTGAACATCAAAAAAAACAAATCGTTTCTGCAATCAAATATTTTGACAAAAAAGCTGAGGGTTTGAAATTCGAATACTACTTTGGCGATTCAAAAAACTCTGACGCTGACATAAAAATTTTCGATGCAATTAACAAAGATAAAAATAACAGCGTTTTGGGATATGCAACCTTTGGATCAGTAAACACAAAAAGAATTAGAGGTGACATAACAATATATAAAAATGCGGGGCACCAAATGGGTATGAGAGCAACTGTAATTCACGAACTTGCCCACGTTTTGGGACTTGATCACACAGATAGTGTATTTTCAATTATGAGTCCTTATCTTTGCAGTTTCTTTATGTATAACAAAGATACCAAACAGATAAATACTCTTTATCCAGCTGCAGAAAAAACAAATAATAACAATGATCTTGATTTATCAAAATAATCTACGAGCAAATCGTAGATTTTTTTATCGATTTATTTGCTGTATTTGTAACATAAACATAATCTTTTAGTCATTATTTTTACAAAGTATAGATTAAATAAAATAACAAAATAATAAATGTAAATTTTGGTATTTACAATCCTTCAAATTTGTGATAATATAGAAGTGGAGAAAAAATCGTGGAAAAAGAAAATAGAGATTATGTCGACAAATTATCACATTTGAGACTATCAAAATTGGAACAAAGAATTTTAAAAAGCACCGGATACGATGTTAGTAGAAGTAGACAAAATGTTGAAAATAGAAAAAAAGTAAAAAAACACGGTATTTTAAAGGGTATTAAAAAGTTTTTTGTTAGAATGGGTGGTATTGTTGGTGTGTCATTGTTGCTTGGTGGCGCATATGCAGGCATTCATAAACTGTCAGCAAAAGAAGTAATTGACAGCGGTAGATATCAGCATGCACATCAAGAAGTGGCAAGTGAACAAAACAAAAATATCACGCCAGGATATTATAACGAACACCCTTTGAAAGTTTGCATATCTAACAATTTTACTGAACTGCAAAAAGCTCAAATTGTTTCTGGAATCAAATATCTTGATAGAAAAGCAGAAGGTTTAAAATTTGAATACTACTTTGGTGATTCTCAAAATTCTGAAGCAGATATTAAAATACACGACAAAGTTAATCAAGATGAGAACAGTACAGTTGTTGCTTACGCAAACTTAGGAAGTAGAGAAACAGAAAGAATCAGAGGAAATGTTACTATTTATACAAACAAATTCCATAGTATGGGTATGAGAGCTACTGTAATACACGAACTTTGTCACGTTTTGGGACTTGAACATAGCGAAAACACATTTTCAATCATGAGTCCAGTTATATGTTCTTTCTTTATGAATAGTGAAGATGTAAAACAAATAAATGCACTTTATCCACCTGCAGAAAAAACAAGCAATAATATTGAATTATATAATGTTAATAATGATTTATCAAAATAAAATTTAAAAATGAAGTGAACCCTTTGTGGCTCGCTTCATTTGTTTAAAAAAAACAACAATGCTATATACATATTTTTATTTTTCAACAATAATGTTGCAAAGCCTTTTATCTTGCTTGACAAAGAAAATTAAAGGGATTAAACTATATAAGTTATGGAGATAATATGAAAAATTTTACAGTTAAAGAACTCAAAAAAATGTGGATAGATTTTTTTAAAAGTCACAATCATTCTCAAATTCAAGACAGTAGCCTAGTTCCAGAAAATGATGGATCTGTTTTGTTTACAACAGCAGGTATGCAACCACTTGTTCCTTATCTTTTGGGAAAGCCTCACCCACAAGGGAAAAGACTTTTCAATGTTCAACGATGTTTGCGAACAAATGATATTGATTCAGTTGGAGATGCAAATCATTTCACATTTTTTGAAATGCTTGGTAGATGGAGCTTGGGAGATTACTTTAAGGAAGAGGCCATAAAAGATAGCTTCGAATTTTTGACAAGTGAAAAATATTTGGGACTTCCTATTAAAAGACTAGCCGTCACTGTTTTTGAAGGTGATGAAAGTGCCCCAAGAGATGTAGAGAGTGCAAAAATTTGGGAAGATGTTGGGATGCCAAAAGAAAAGATTTTCTATTTTGGTAAAGAAAACAATTGGTGGAGTGCTGGTGAAACAGGCCCTTGTGGACCAGACACAGAAATGTTTTATATAACAGATATTCCAGCTTGCGGACCAAATTGCAGTCCGGCTTGTGATTGTGGGCATTATGTTGAAATTGGCAACAACGTTTTTATGCAATATGTTGTTAAAAATGCAGGTGACAAACCTGAGCTTTTAAGTCAAAAAAATGTTGACACTGGAATGGGACTTGAAAGAAATGTTGCTGCACTCAATGGATGTGAATCTGCTTATGATATTGATGTTATGAAAGGTGCTATTGATGTTTTGGAGAGCATCAGTGAAGCAAAATACAGAGACAGTGAAGTTTCAACAAAAGCATATAGAATTGTTGTTGATCATTTAAGAGCAAGCACCTTTGTTTTGGGCGATGAGCATAGAGTTAGTCCATCAAATGCCGGGCAAGGATATGTGCTCAGAAGGCTTATTCGCCGTGCTGTGACATATGCAAAAAATATTGGAACAGATCTTACAAAACTTTCACTTTTGGTTGATTATTATGTAAATTACTATGAAGATGATTTGCAAATTTTGCGAACAAATCATGATGTTGTTGTTAAAGAACTTGATGCAGAAGTTAAAAAGTTTAACAACACTTTAAATGCAGGGATGAAAGAGTTCAATAAAGCTATAAGTAAAGTGGAAAACGGCGTTTTAAATGGTGAAATAGCTTTTAAACTTCACGATACTTTTGGATTTCCAGTGGAACTTACAAACGAGCTTGCAAATGCACAAGGCATAAAAGTTGATATGGAAGGTTACAAAGCAGAAGTTGAAAGTCACAAACAAGTTTCAAGAGCAAATCTAAATCAAGTGTTCAAAGGTGGACTTGCTGGAAGTGGTGAAATGGAAACAAAATATCACACTTGCACTCATATTGTGCTTCAAACACTTAGAAGAATGTTTGGTGATAATGTTGAACAAAGAGGTTCAAACATAACTCCTGAAAGAATGCGTTTTGACTTTAATCTTGACAGAAAAATGACAGAAGAAGAAAAAAAACAACTTGAAGATATCGTCAATCAAAAAATTACAGAGGACTTGCCGGTAACTTGTGAAACTATGACTCCAGAAGAAGCTCACAAAATTGGGGCTATTGGAATTTTTGACAGTAAATATGGAAATGAAGTCACAGTTTATTCAATTGGTGATTATGACAAGCAAATTTGTGGAGGACCTCACGTAAAGCACACCAAAGAACTTGGTCACTTTAAACTTGTAAAGGAAGAAAGTTGCAGTGCAGGAGTTAGAAGAATCAAAGGAATTTTGGAGTAATAATTATAATTTAAAAGAAATTTGTAAAAATATTTGGCTTATTTAGTCAAATATTTTTTTAATATAATATTTGTTACTTTTATAATAAGTTTTATATCTGGAATATGGATAAAAATTTATTTTATTTTACTATTGATTTTTTTTGTAGATATATGTATAATATACTTATAAATAGAGTGAGGTGTGTTATGCAACTTATAAAAAAAATCTTTAATGCCGTTTTGATACTTTTAGGAATAGGTGTGATGGTGGTTTTGTTTTGTTTTGGACTAATGTTTTTGTTCAAAGTCTCAATTTTTGGATATACTTACGCTAGTCAAAACGAAGCAAGAAGCAACAGTTATTTCATTCCAGTTGATACTTTAAAAACTATTGATATTGAAACAAATAATGTTAGCGTAAATTTGCATTATGTTAATGATACAAATCAAACAGAAGCAACAGTTGTTTTTGTTCAAGATTTTCAAGGCGTTGTTAAAGATGACGTCAAAGAGATATCTTATGTTGTTGAACCTGTAATTGATTCTAATGGTACTTTAAAAATTGCTTTAAATGAGCCTAGTGGTTTGTATTTTAAAAATTCAAGTCGTTTATCAATTGCAGTTCCTCAGTCATTTAATTTAGAAAATTTAAATATCAAAACAGGCGCAACAGGTGTAAGTTTTGGGACATCAGATTCTGGATTTGCTGTTGACAATTTAAGTATAATATCTACAAAAAAAGTATTGAAATCTGGTGTTACATTAAGCAATAAATTGACTGTAAATAAAGATATTTATCTTGAAACTTTTGCAGGAAAAATTGTTGTGGACTCAAATATTGGTAGAAATGTAACAATCAAAACAAATGTTGGCTCAATAATATTTAACAAAGACATAAGCGGAGATTTGAGTATAAGTGGAAAAAATCCAGATATTCAAATAGGCGAGTTAAGTGGTAATATTATGGATGCCATTGAAAAAGATAAATATGATCCTTCAACTATAAAACAGGTGAATGTTAATGGAAGTATTAGCATCACAGACTGTGAAATGGGATCAGTACGAGTAACTGGAACTGTCAACGAATTTGTGTATATCAACGCTCCAAACTTACAGTTCTGGGCAAACAAAGTGGCAAAGGGTATTACATGTGCCAGTGGTTCAAACAACATCAGAATTTATGGGTCACTATGTCAAAATGACATTGGGAGAGAATGTGTAATCAAAAATGGTGACGGGCACTTATATATAAACAATTCATATGCAAGTTTAAAAATTTATGCAAGCAAAAATGGTGTAAACATAAAAAATGCACATGGTGACATTTGGATCGAAAGTGAAGATGGCGGCACATATGTTAGCTTTGCAAATGGAGTTTCTGAAAAGGCGTTGATAGTAAATGCAAAAAGAGGCAGCATCACAGCAAAAAATATTACAGGTAGTGTTGATTTGAATGCTCAAAATAGTGATGTTACAGCAGAATTTTTAAATATTGTTGGTGAAAATTCAATTCAAGCAAAATACAAAGCAACAATTTCAGTTGCAGACGGAATAGTTTATGCTCTCACCACAAAAGCAAAATCAGCAAGCGTTGAAGTTAATCTTGGTTCAGTGACATACAACAATTGGGACGGAGCAGAAAATGTTGATGGTTGGAAAGTTAAAACAAATAATATAAACACTACAAGCACTGATGAATTGACCAACTCACTTCTTGTGTGGGTTAAAGAAAACGGAAAAATAAATGTTTCAGCGACAGTTGATTAAAAAAACTTGTCATATTTTGACAAGTTTTTTATTCGCAATTTGATAACTTTAACTTTTTAACCATGTATCAATTATTTTTTTTCATATTTAATTACATAAGCTATTTTAGTGTTTTCTGTAACTTTAACTTTATCACTAATTTCATAACCTAAAACGCAGTATATTTCTTTCCCGCTTGCAAGTACTGGAATTTGGTCTCGAATTGAATTTGGAACTTTAATGTCAATCAAATAATCTTTCAATTTTTTTTCACCACCACCAAATTTGGTGAAAACATCTCCATTTTGCCTTGCTCTCCATTTTGCATCTTGTGGCAATTTGTCTGCATCTATTGTGTGACAATTTTTAGCATAAGGGTCAAATTTTTCTGATTTTTTCACTGTTATTGAAACATTTTCAAAATTAGTTTTTCCAGTCTTGAAGTCTTTTGGTATAAAAACTGCTTTCTCTTTTGGCACGGACAAAACAAGTTCGTCATATTCTATACTTGCTCGCAATTTGTTTGGGAGATTGATTTTTGATCCACTCTTGCTGGATTCAACCAAATTTCTCAAAATGTTTAAGTGCCTGCGTTCGACGTCTTTTGATAATCCAAGTTTTGCAAAGCAATATCTAAGTATTCTGTTTTGAACCGAAATGGAATTTACAAATTTATAAAGTGGTATTCTTGCAGTTTGAGCACTAAATTCAATATCATCAAAATTTAAAGTGCTATTTATATATTCATCATCCTGTTTGCAAATATTTGCAAAATTGATTATATTAGTTTCAACATTTTTCCACTTTGTTTTTAGTTTTGGTATGATCTCATTTCTTAAAAAATTTCTTGAGTATTCATTATCAAAATTTGATTCATCTGTAACATATTCCAGATTATGCTCTTTTGCATAATTCAAAATTTCAGTTTTGGTGGTGTTTAGAAATGGACGGACATATTTACCTTGCACTGCTTCCATTCCACTTGCTCCTTTAAGTCCTGAACCTCTAAAAATGTTGAGAAGTATAGTTTCAACCTGATCGCTTTGATGATGAGCAATTGCAATTTTATCAGCAATACCGTTTTGAAGCACACTATCAAAAATATTATATCTAGCGATTCTTGCAGTTTCTTCTATTCCAAGTTTTTTTTCTTTTGATAGAGTAGGCACATCAATCTTAAATTTGTAGCAAGGCACGTCAATTTTTTTGCAAAATTCCACAACAAATTTTGTGTCTTTTGCACTTGTTTCACGAATTTTGTGGTCAACATTCACTGCCACAATTTTAATCCCAAATTTTTTACTTTGAGAATATAAAAAATGTAGCAAACAAATGCTGTCAATTCCACCACTGACAGCCACTGCAATTGTTTCGCCTTTTTTGAACATATTGTGTTCAAAAATAGTTTTAAGTGCACTTTCCATATTTTTATTATATATTTTTATTTTATTATTTTCAATGAAAAATTACAAAAAAACACAAGAAAATTGTCTAATTATGTAATTTATTATTTATATATTGTAAAATTTAGTGCTTTTTGATATCAATATTTAAATTATCCAACTCAAAAAATTTCTTGCCTAAAACTTTTTTATTATATATAATACTACTATGAACAAAAGAAAAGAATTTTTGGAAATTTACAAAAATAATATTCATCGTGAAGGCGCAGAAAAACTGTTGGAATGGCTTGAAAACACAGATTTTTTTACTTGCCCAGCAAGTACAAAATTTCATAGTAATTTTGAAGGTGGACTGTGCGAGCATTCAATCAATGTTTATAACAGATTAAAAAAATTAGTTGTCGATGAATATGGTGAAAATTATAATGAAATAATTAGTGATGAAAGTTTGGCAATTATGGGACTTTTGCACGATGTTTGCAAAGTAAATACCTACAAAGTAGAATATAAAAACGCAAAAGTTTATACTCCTAATGGTTCAAAAGTTGATAATTTGGGCAAATTTGAGTGGGAATCTCAACCATATTATTCTGTTGATGATGAATTACCTTATGGGCACGGTGAAAAAAGTGTTTATATGATAAGCGGATTTATAAAGCTTACGCGTGAAGAGGCTATGGCAATAAATTGGCATATGAGTGGCTTTGACATGAGAGTCAAGGGTGGTAGTTATTCAATTGGCGATGCTTATTATAAATTTCCAATTGCTGTTCTTCTTGCAACAAGTGACATCATGGCAGCATATTTGGATGAAAAAATTGCTAAATAAATAATCACAATTAAAATAAAAACAAATATATTATGTAGAAAATTTTATTATACAATTATTTCTTATAATATATATAACACATTTATATAGTATATATCAATAATAAATAGGAGCGAAGTATGAACATTTGGCATGATATTGATGAAAACAGAATAAATCCTGATGAATTTATTGCTGTTATCGAAATTGCAAAGGGATTTAAAAAGAAATATGAAATTGATAAACAAACAGGAATGATCATTTTGGATAGAATTCTTCACACAAGCACACAATATCCAGCAAACTATGGATTTATTCCAAAAACTTTAAGTGGAGATGGGGATCCACTTGATGTTTTGGTGCTTTCAAGCGAAGCGCTTGATCCTTTAGTGCTTGTCAACTGTTATCCTGTTGGAATGATGGTTATGCTTGATGAGGGTAAAAAAGATGAAAAAATTATCGCAATTCCAGTCAACGACCCACTTTACAATGAATACAAAACTTTGGAAAGCTTGCCAAAACATATTGCTGATGAAATGATAAACTTTTTTAAGGTTTACAAAGATGAAAGCGAGGGAATCACAGAAGTTGAGGGTTTGCCACTTGGTGTAAATGAGGCAAAGCTTGTGATTGCTGAGGCGAAGCAAAACTATAGAGATACATTTAACAAATAATAATCAAAGGCCATGTTAATTACATGGTTTTTTTGTTTATATAAGATATTAGATTTTTAATACTTAAATTTTGTTTTGAAATTTAATAAATGATAGTATTGACTTTCAAATCAAAAAACTTTATACTATAAACATGGATTTACTAAGAAAGCAGTTAGAAGAACGAATTAAAGAATGCCAACTTAAATTGATAGAAAACACTATAGATTTAGATGAGAACCTTAGAACTAAATTATATAATAAATTCAATGGTCTTAAATATAAAATTATAACTAAAGATGAGGCATTAAAATTCGTTTCAGAAGGGACTATAGCATTTTATAGTCAAAGTGATAGATGCATAAATTTAATTGAAGGTGGTATGGATAATTTAGAACACATACTACTTCATGAAATGATACATGCGGTTACCGATAAGGCAGAATCACCTGATATTTTAACAACTATTGGATATTCTAATTATGAAATATATAATATTGACTCTTATTCAATAATTTATTTGAACCGTGCAATAACTGAAGCTGCAACTGAATTTTATACTATAAATTTTTTACAAATGAGTACTGTATCATCTTATCCGCTTATTGTAAATATATATGGATATTTAAGTGATAAGTGTGGTTATAGCAAATTAAAAGAATGTTTTTTTAATTGTGACATAAACAAATTTAAAAGTATTGTTATTGATACATTTCATTTACCTAACAGTATTTTGATTGATCAACTAATTGATCAAGTGCAAGTTATTGAATTAAACAGTGATACTTTTATTTTAACAAAAAAACAAATGATGTCTTTTAGTCAATGTCTGTTGACTTTAGCACAAATGAATTACTATAAATTAAAATTCGAAAATCCTACATTCACAAAAGAAGAAATCAATAATTTAATAAATATAGATGATATTTGTAAAATTATTTCTAACAATAATAAATTATTTAGATTTAGCGATTGGCCTCATCTTATAAAAAAGCATTTAAATGACGAAATATCAAACTTTTCAACATTAAAAACAAAATCAAAAGATAAAGAACTTGTTAGAAAATATACACATCAAATGATATGCAAAATATTATCGCAGAAACCGCTAAATGAAACTTATTTAAATTTTGCAAAAATATATTTAGCAGACGTTCTAATGCAATTTTACCAAATGCCAGCAGTAATAGAAAAACCAAATAACTTATATGATATTAATGGAATTGTAAAAAAATTTATAAAACAATTATCTTCAGAAGACGGAAAAATTGATTTGTCAAATTTAAATGATATTGATAAAAATAGAGCTATGTCTTTAATTATTTTTGGTCCTATAAGTATGGATAAAGATTTTGTCGATATATTTACAAAAAAAGATATGATTAACTTTGTTAATTATGGTAGAAATAACATTTCAGGTTTTTATGATGAAAAATCAGCAACTACAATATTACTTAATAAAGATTTGCTAAAGCAATATATTAAAAATGAAAGTGTGTTTTACAAATCAATAAAGGATAAGTTTGATCATTTGATAGATGGAGAAAAAACATTTGATAAGTAATTTGCCTATGACATAAAAAACTATGCTTTGAAAAGCATAGTTTTTATTTTGCTTGCTTAGTCTCTGTAAACAGATAATTTGAATAATTGCAAATTGATTAAGAATTTGATAATATTTGATAAAATTTTGTCTTAATTATTGATTTTTTATTTTTTTTATAATACACTTCATGAGTGAATTTAACAGGTAAAATTCTAAATTGTCAGTAAAATGTATGTCTTTACAAATTTGGCCAAAAAATTCAAAAAAAAATTAAAAAAAATTGAAAAAGTTGTTGACAATAGATTTTGATTGTGTTAAACTACAAGAGCTGTCAAACGGAAGGCTACTTCAATTTGATTCAGCAAGCACATTGACAACTGCATAAAATAAATAGAGAACGATATCAAATATCAATACAATTAGTGTAAATAAGTATCATTCATATTGTTGAAAGGCAAAACAAGTTTTTGCTGTTTCAAGCGATCAATTTACGCTGAGTTAAGTTATTAACAAAGTAAAAAGAAAATCGACGTATACGATCAAGCTATAAAGAGCGTATGGTGAATGCCTTGGCACTAGACACCGAAGAAAGACGTGGTAAGCTGCGATAAGCTACGGGGAGATGCAAACAATCCGTGATCCGTAGATTTCTGAATGGGGAAACCCGCAAAGCATAATCGCTTTGCGTTATTGCATGAATACATAGTGTAATAAAGGGAACGCAGAGAATTGAAACATCTTAGTATCTGTAGGAAAAGAAAGTAAAAACGATTGCCTAAGTAGCGGCGAGCGAACGGGCAACAGGCCAAACCAGAGATAGAAATATCACTGGGGTTTCGGACTTACACAAAGTGATTGAAAAATTATAGCCGAAGTTTTTTGGAAAACTAAGCGAAACAGGGTAATAGCCCCGTAGGCGAAATAATTTGAAGCACGAGTAAGTATCCAGAGTAGCGCAGGACACGTGGAATCCGGCGTGAAGATAGGAGGACCATCTCCAAAGCCTAAATATGATCTAGTGACCGATAGCGTATAGTACCGTGAGGGAAAGTTGAAAAGAACCCCGGAAGGGGAGTGAAATAGAACCTGAAACCATATGTTTACAAGCTGAGATAGCACTACGGTAGCAATATCAAGTGCGATCTCGTACTTTTTGTAGAACGGGCCGGCGAGTTATAGCATGTAGCAAGGTTAAGTAATTATGTTACGGAGCCGAAGCGAAAGCGAGTCTCAATTGGGCGATTTTAGTTGCATGCCATAGACCCGAAACCTGGCGAGCTATTTATGAGCAGGTTGAAGTAGAGGTAACACTCTATGGAGGACCGAACACACGTCTGTTGAAATAGACGGTGATGACTTGTGAATAGGGGAGAAATTCCAATCGAGCTGGGATATAGCTGGTTCTCCTCGAAATAACTTTAGGGCTAGCCTCTGATTATAGATTGCTGGGGGTAGAGCACTGAATGGAAAAGGGGCCTTCACCGGTTGCCAATTCCTATCAAACTCCGAATACCAGCCAATTGTTTACAGGGAGTCAGACAATGTGAGATAAGTCTCATTGTCAAAAGGGAAACAGCCCAGATCTACAACTAAGGTCCCAAAGTATAAGTTAAGTGGTAAAGGATGTTTTGTTACTCAGACAGCCAGGATGTTGGCTCAGAAGCAGCCATTCATTTAAAGAGTGCGTAATAGCTCACTGGTCGAGCGACAGAGCGCCGAAGATTACCGGGGCTAAAACTTATCACCGAAGTTTAGGGTTCAACAATTTATTGTTGAGCGGTAGAGGAGCAATGTATGTGGGCAGAAGCCGTATCGAAAGGGGCGGTGGACTGCATACAAGAGAGAATGCCGGCATGAGTAGCGCGAGTGTGGTGCGAAACCACACCGTCGAATGTTCAAGGTTTCCTGGGGAAGGTTAATCCACCCAGGGTAAGTCAGGACCTAAGATGAGGCCGAAAGGCGTAGTCGATGGACAACAGTTAGATATTACTGTACCACCGTATGACGACAAAGAGTCGAGGCAGGGACGCAGTAGGATAGTTGGACCACTCGGATGGAAATGAGTGGCTAAATCATGAGGGTTACAAATAGTGAAGTACGTTTGTAGCATAACCTAGGTGATGATGGGGAGTGAAATTTAGTAACGAAGCCAATGAATTCACACTGACGAGAAAAGCTGCTAGATAGTCATAAGGTGCCTGTACCGCAATCCGACACAGGTGAACGATGAGAGAATCATAAGACGGACGGGATAACCATTGTTAAGGAACTCGGCAAAATGACTCCGTAACTTCGGGAGAAGGAGTGCCAGCTGAAAGGCTGGTCGCAGTGAAACGGCCCAAGCAACTGTTTATCAAAAACACAGGTCTCTGCTAAAGCGCAAGCTGATGTATAGGGGCTGACGCCTGCCCGGTGCTGGAAGGTCAAGGGGAAATGTTAGGAGCAATTCGAAGCATAGAACTTAAGCCCCAGTGAACGGCGGCCGTAACTATAACGGTCCTAAGGTAGCGAAATTCCTTGTCGGGTAAATTCCGACCTGCATGAAAGGCGTAATGATTTGGGCACTGTCTCAACAATGGACCCGGCGAAATTGAAGTATACGTGAAGATACGTATTTACCCGCGGCTGGACGGAAAGACCCCATAGAGCTTTACTGCAGTTTGTTATTGAGTTTTGAGCTTTGTTGCACAGGATACGTGGGAAATGTTGATCTTGAGGCTCCGGCTTCAAGGGAGTTGTCGTTGGAATACCACGCTTCAAAGTTTGAAATTCTAACGGTGTGCCGTTATCCGGGCACCGGACAGTGGCAGATGGACAGTTTGACTGGGGCGGTCGCCTCCTAAAGAGTAACGGAGGCGTTCAAAGGTTCCTTCAGTATGGTTGGAAACCATATTTTAGAGTGCAAAGGCATAAAGGAGCTTAACTGCGACACCTACAAGTGAAGCAGATACGAAAGTAGGACTTAGTGATCTGGTGGTTGTGTATGGAAATGCCATCACTTAACGGATAAAAGTTACCTTGGGGATAACAGGCTGATTCCTTCCAAGAGTTCACATCGACGAGGGAGATTGGCACCTCGATGTCGGCTCGTCACATCCTGGGGCTGTAGTAGGTCCCAAGGGTTCGGCTGTTCGCCGATTAAAGTGGCACGCGAGCTGGGTTCAAAACGTCGTGAGACAGTTTGGTCCCTATCCACCGTGGGCGTAGGATATTTGAATGGGGCTGCCCCTAGTACGAGAGGAGAGGACCGGGGTGGACGCACCAATGATGCATCTGTTGTCACGCCAGTGGCATAGCAGGGTAGTGAAGTGCGGAAGAGATAAACGCTGAAAGCATATAAGTGTGAAACTCGCCATAAGATTAGATATCCCATAGCATAAGCTAGTAAGTTCCCATGTAGACTACGTGGTTGATAGGTCGGGTGTGGAAGCGCTGCAAGGCGTGTAGCTGACCGATACTAATAGAACGAGGGCTTGATCACAAAGTGGTTTTCTTGTCACAATGTTTATGCAAAACTTGTGACTATATAAATTATTTATTTTAGATTTTGAAATGTTCTTTATTATTATTTATGCAGTTGTGAATGTGCTAGTAACATTCAACCATTGTTGGTGATTTTAGCGTAGTGGTTCACCTGTTCTCATTCCGAACACAGAAGTTAAGACCTATTGCGGTGAAAATTCTTGTAGGGAAACCTACCGGTAAGATAGCACGTTGCCAACATTCAAATTAGCAAGACCTTTTGGCCTTGCTTTTTTATGCTAAAAATAAAAAAAAGTGATTTAAAATCACCTTTTTTCAAATTCTTTTCCAGTGATGAGATAGTTGATTGAAACATTAAAATAATTAGACATTTTTAACAGCATTTGCAAATTTGGTTCACGCTTGCCATTTTCATAAAGCGATAGACATTCTCGTGAAATATAAAGGTCCATTGCTACTTTTTGTTGATTCAAATTTCTTTCTTTTCTAATCTTTTTTAAGCCAATCATAAAATTTCTCTTGACAATATTGTAACAAACTGTTACAATAAAAATGTTTCAATATGTTACATTAAACAAATTTTTAACAAAAAAAAT